>CAYWBV010000019.1:0-470 GCA_964455785.1 uncultured Maribellus sp. | reverse complement strand
CCAGTGATAATTACGATATTCAGACTATGTTCTGAGTATCTGAATACACGGTCCCGAATAATTTCGACCTCATCCGGAACAATAATGTATTCATCCACAACAACATCGTGTTGTTTTAGCTTTTTTACAATCGCCTTGCCGGAGCGGTCTTCTTTTTCACCTGCACTAATCGTATCGGAACAAACTATAACAGCAGCATGAAATTCTTCTCCGACCTTAGTTTGCTTAAACTGACTTTTACCTCCCTTTTTTTCGGCCAGTGCAATTTTTTCAATCACAATAACCGGATCGATGGGTTTAAGCATGTCGTAAACAGTGAGTGCGGCCACTGAAGCAGCATGCATGGCCTCCACTTCAACCCCTGTTTTATAAATCGAATGAATTTCGGCCTCAATATGAATTGTCAATCCTTCTGTACGCAACCGGATAGCGGCAAATTCAACAGGAAGCGGATGGCAGTCGGGAATCAT
>CAYWBV010000018.1:0-25031 GCA_964455785.1 uncultured Maribellus sp. | reverse complement strand
GTCGGGAAAAACGAAAAACGCCCATTTATTGTACACACTCCGTTTTACGATGTGAATGTAACCGGAACCCGGTTTAATGTAAAAGCCTATGATTCGGACAATGAAGTAACCACAACACTCGAAGAGGGGCAGGTGGTTATCGGTTCGGCCGGTAATGTAAAACTCGCCGAAGATATCGTTTTAAAACCCGGGGAACAGATCACCTTGGACAGGGAAACCATGAAAATGGCTGTTAAAACCGTAAACCCCAAATGGTTTACCTCATGGAAAGACAACAAGCTCATTTTTGTAAACATGGGCATGAAGGAATTGGTGGTTTTGTTAGAAAGAAAATACGGCGTTGACATCGATATTAAAAACACGGAAATCCTCGATCTGCATTTCGACGGTACCATCAAAAACGAATCTATCATCGAAATCCTTGAGATCATTAAAAATGCATTGCCCATTAATTACAAAATTGTGGGGCAGAAAATTGAGATAACCGGAAGGAAAACAAACGAATATAAACTAAAACGGGAGGAAACTTTATGAAATAAACGATGATTAAAAAAATAAGCCGGAAGGTGCGGCCACACCAACCAGCTTAGCTTAGCTTGTTTCGAAAAAAATCAGGTGGAATACCACCAATTGCTATTAATCAAAACATTCAAATTTATGAAAAAAAAGAGTATGAACGCTTTTCTGCAAAGCAGAAGGGTTAAAAAATGGTTCTTAATGATGAAACTAACGATGGTACTGCTGATAGCAGGGTTTATGCAGGTCTCGGCGACAGTTTATTCACAGTCCACAAAATTCAGTTTCAGGGCCGAAAATAAACAAATCGTTGATGTGCTGAAAGAAATCGAAGACAACAGTAATTTCCGGTTTTTTTACATTCGGGAACAGGTGGATGTGGAACGCCGTGTTTCGGTAAACGCCAGCGATGCCACCGTGGAACAAATCCTCGACGACATGTTTAAAGGGCAGGGAGTCGGCTATAAGGTAATGGGCGATAATTTGGTTTTAATTAGTCCTGAGAAGGTCATTAGTCGTCTTGAATCCAATTTGTTGCAGCAACAGCGCTCTGTTGCCGGTAAAGTAACAGACGCCCGCAATCAGCCGCTGCCCGGAGTAACTGTGATAGTAAAAGGGACTACCCGGGGTACTGTTACAGACGCCGACGGTAGTTTTTCGTTTGTTATTCCGAACGATGCTGAAGTATTACAGTTTTCGTTTGTGGGAATGAAACCCCAGGAAGTATCCATTGATGGAAGGACAACAGTTTTGGTGGTGATGGAGGAAGAAAGCATTGGTATTGAAGAGGTTATTGCTGTTGGATATGGTACGATGAAAAAAAGTGATATCACTGGTTCTGTATCTTCTGTTCCTATGGAGCTAATTAAAAATCAACCAGTAAGGAGCCTCGAAGATATGTTGCAGGGGAGGGTAGCAGGGATGACTCTCACCCGGACTTCAGGGCAACCCTCGGCAGAAACAAAAATTCGGGTTCGAGGTCCGAACTCTATTAATGGAAATAATGCTCCGCTTTATGTAGTTGATGGCGTAATTGGTGGCAGTATTGGTTCAGTTCACGACATTGCATCGGTAGAAGTTCTGAAAGATGCTTCTGCTACCGCAATCTATGGGGAAAGGGCTTCTAATGGGGTTATTCTTGTTACTACAAAAAGAGCTACTTCGGCTGAGCCCCAAATCAGGGTTTCATTGAATACCGGTTTCAACTTTCAGAATACAGATTATCCTGATAAAATGACCGCTGCAGAATATGCAGAGTATATCAACCTACAGCGTGGTGAAGGAACCTTCTCGGCCGCTGAAATTGAAGAATTCAGGAAGACTGGTGGAACCGACTGGACTGATTTGATAATGCAGACTGGAATAAAGAATGACCACAACATATCCTATTCTCAAAAGTTTGACAAATTTGGGATTTACTTGTCGGGAAGATACCTTGATGAAGAAGGAACGATGGTTAATTCAAGTGTGGGTGGAAATTATCAGATAAAATCGAACATCGATTTTGCTCCCAGTGATAGACTCTCCTTCAATTTTGATTTAAAAGCCCATAAAAGTGAATCCTGGAATGGAAACTTATCTACAGGCACGAGTAAAGATCATCCACTCATCCAAAGCCTTTTATGGTCACCAACTGAAGCTGTTTGGGTTGATGAGGAAAATGGAGTTTATAATAGAAATGACAAATTTGGTGCTTTATCGGACAACCCTTATATGCGTACGATGGAGCAACAGAATTTAAGGATGAGCCACGGAGTATATGCAACCCTTATTGGAAATTACGAAATAACCGACTGGCTGACTTACAATGTAACTGGTTATGCAGCAAAAGGTACCTCGCAGTCGGCCAATTACGATAATATATGGCTAAATCCCAACGATCCTCAGGCAACCCGAAACTACAGCGATAGTTTTACCTGGAGACTGATTAACAGGATCGACATTAAAAAGACTTTTTTAGATGCACATAATATTTTATTAACCGGAGTTTATGAAGCGGAAGCATATGAAGGATGGGGATTAAGCGGGACAGGCAGAAATATGCCACTTCCTGATCTTGCCCGATATTATAAAATCGATTTAAGTAACTTGCAGTCTGCTTCTTCCAGTTTCGGTGAGTCAAGCCGGTTGGCATATTTAGCCCGTCTGAATTACAATTACAAATCACGCTATTATTTCACGGCATCTTATCGCGTAGATGCTCAAAGTGGACCCACCGACAGAAAAGAAGAAAATAAATACGGTGCATTCCCTTCTTTTGCCGGGAGTTGGCGTATTTCGGAAGAACCGTTTATGAAGAATAGATTTTTTGATGATTTGAAACTGCGGTTAGGCTGGGGTATCACAGGGAACCCATCCGGATTTCCATTTACCAGTATGAGTAAGGCAAATAACAGGTATGGCCTGGGGAGTGAATTGTTAGGATATGTCCCCGGCACACCGGCCAATCCCAATATTAAATGGGAAGAAACAACCCAGACTGACATTGGACTTGATTTTACCATTCTGGAAGGAAAACTTTCGTTAACCTTTGATTACTTTAATAAAAAGACGACAGACTTACTAACAAGAAAAGTACTTCCGGGGTATTATGGTTATGGGGGTAGCGCGAGTTATACCCAAAACCTGGGACAAATTAATAACAACGGGTACGAAGCTACCCTTAATTTTAAACCTGTTCAGACTAAAGATTTCTACTGGGGGTTGAACTTTAATATATCTGCGGTTAAAAATGAAGTGATTGACCTTGGTGAACAGGAAGCATTCCTGACGGGTACTGACGGGAATGGTTTTCTCGATGTCAGAACCTACCGGGTGCAGGAAGGATTGCCGCTCGGCAGTATGTGGGGATACAAATTCTTAGGGATCTGGGGAAGCAGTGAAGCTGAAGAAGCTGCCAAATACGGAGCACAGCCGGGGGATCCCAAGTGGGAAGACGTTAACAGGGATTACGCCATTACCCTGACAGATGACGGACAAAAAATCGGAGATGCTAATCCTGATTTTGTTTGGGGATTAAGCAGTGCTTTCTCCTATAAAAATTTCGACTTTGATTTTACAATTCAGGGAATGCACGGGCAGGAGGTTTTCAACTTGCTTCGTGCTGCTATGTCCACCGCTCATCCCGATTCCCGTTCGATTACGTTGAGGGATCCGGCATTTAACTACTGGACGACTGATAATCAAAATACTGAATGGGCCAACATTCACAGTACCAGCGATAAAAAGAAGTTGAATTCTACACAGTGGATGGAGGATGGCAGTTGGGTAAAAGTTAAATATGTTGGTGTCACCTATCATCTTCCCAAGGAATGGATAAATTTTGCAGACTTAAGTATTTCTTTAAGCGGGACCGATTTGCTGACGTTTACCAAATACAAAGGATATGATCCGGAAGTTTCCGCATCAGGGAGTAGTGATGAGTGGGGAGGATGTGATTTTGGTACATTCCCAATACCTAAAAGCGTCAACCTTGGTGTGATACTGAACTTTTAAGCATTTCTAATTTTAACCAAAATTGATAATAAAATGAAAAAGATTTGGATTATTATAATAACAATCGGACTGATTTCCTGCTCTGAAAGTTTTCTGGACATTAATCCCAAAGGTGAACTCTTCCCACAGTCATTTTACTCCAATGCTCAGGAACTGGACATGGCAGCAGTAGGATTGTACAATCGTATGGAAAGGCTCCATGTATATGGCTGGAGTTTGTCATACTGTACCGGAGGGATTGATAAAACTTCAAATTTTGCCAATTTTGAAGAGGTTGATGTGTTTGCAACGGAAGGCGATAACGGTGAAATGAAAAATTACTGGGATCAATCCTGGACGGCAATTACTGCGGCCAACGAAATTATCCTTCGTTATGAGGATGCCAATGCGCCCGAGGCAAAAAAACGTGAAGTGGCCGGACAAGCCCACTTTATCAGAGCGTATAACTACTTTATGCTCGTGCGCATGTATAATAAGTTGCCGTTGTATCTCAATATCGGGGAATTGTCGACTGATATGACATTGTCGGAGCCGCAGGATATTTATGCCTTGATTGTTGATGATTTACTGATTGCGGAAGAATATCTTCCCGATAACTGGAATAGTGATGCCAAAAGGAAAGGTGTAGCCTGGACAAGTGGCGCAGCAAAATCGCTTCTTGCTTATGTATATTTATGTATGGCCGGCTATCCGTTAAACGATACTTCCAAGTATGCACTGGCTGCCGCCAAAGCTAAAGAAGTAATCGACAATGAAGCAAAATACGGCTACCTTCTGATGGAGAATATAGCAGATCTTTATTCGAAGCAGAATAATTGGGAAAATAAGTCCTGCGCTGAAATTGTCCTGGCATTTTTTAGCGAGAACAATTATGGATGTACTCTTTGTAGTTTCCCCGCAGAATATGGAGGGTGGGAAGTTTTTTGTGCTGAACTCAATTTTTTCAACAGCTACCCGGAAGGACCAAGGAAAGATGCCGTTTTTATGGTGGAATTTCCGTTTGCCGACGGAGTGAAACATTTTTCAGAATTAGGTTCCAAACGCCCCTGGTATAAGCAATACTGGGATGGGAAAATCGATTGGAGTCAACCATGGCTGGGAATGAACTGGAAAAACAGCCGGCCACAAGTGGCATTAACTCATGCCAATACGCTTTTGGTTTATGCCGAGGCTCAAGCTATGTCTGCCTCTCCCGATGCTTCTGCCTACGATGCCGTGAACAGGGTAAGAAACAGGGCAGGCCTTCCTGACCTCACACTTGGACTTGCACAGAACGCTTTTCGCGATTCGGTCGTTCAGGAACGTGCCTGGGAGTTTTGCGGCAATTATTTTTGTACCGATCCCTGGTATGATCTTGTTCGGCTGGAAAGAGTGGAGGCGGCTTTAGAAACTCGTCATCCGGATGAGAACCCAATAATTGGCCCTGTAACCAAACGGAGTTATTTCGCTCCCTATCCTTCTGAAGATGCAATTAAAAATCCCAATTTAAACTGGTAAAACAATATGGTAAAAACAGGTATCGGATCACTTAATTTTATGGTGATTTGATACCTGTTTTTCTTCTGAAATAGTGAAGGAGGAAATAGTCACAAGATTAGAACCGTACAAAACCTCAGAATGGACAAGTGGCTGTTTCATCCCGTGGGGATTTTCATTAAAAAGATAATACAGTTACAAAAATTAGCGACCGAATGATAGATAAAATACTTATAACAATATTCAATAAAAAAGAATTACCCCGGGTTAAAAGGAAAAATATTTACAAAGAAGTCTCTTTTGTAATCTGCCTGTTTTTCTTCTGTACTTTGCAGATCTCTGCACAGACCGGCAAAGTTGGTGAATTACAATTTATTGTTTCTCCCTATCTCCAAAATGTAAAAGACAGTTCATTCTCTGTTATGTGGGAAACATCCTTGCCGGTAAAAGGACAAATTTATTTGGCAAAAGCTGAATTTCATATTCTGAAGCCGGAATTGAAACTTGTTGCAGCGGAAAACAGGCAGGTGAAATTACACCACCTTGTTGTTGACGGCTTAAAAGAAGAAGAGCTTTATTTTTACCAGGTGGTAAATGTTTCCGAAAAAGGCGATACACTGAAAGGACCGGTTACGCAGATTACCATTCCGGATTACGACAAGTCTGCGGTTTCTTTTACCGTAATTGGCGACATTCAGGGCGGCATAAAAACATGGGAAGGCATTTCTGAACTCATGATCCGCCAACGCCCCCACTTTGTGGTGCATGTGGGAGATCTTGTCAGAAACGGCCCGAATAATCCTGAATGGATTGACGAATTTTTTAAACCGGCTCATCATTTGTTGAGTCAGGTTCCCCTATATCCGGCCATTGGAAACCACGAGCAAAATGCTTCTAACTTCTACCGATATTTTAATCTTCCGGCTGACGATGCTTTTTATTCTGTAAAGAAAGGTCCGGTTAGGTTTATTTTTGCCGACACCAACAAGGATTTACTTCCCGGATCGGAACAGTACCGGCGGTTAGAACAGCAACTGGCTCATTGTAATGAGCCATGGAAAATTGTTGTTCATCACCATCCTGTATTTACTTCAGGCAATGCCGCTTACCGAAGTTCGCTGATGGCCACAGCGTCTAAAGGCGACCCCAATATATTACATCTAAAAAATCTTTATGAAACGTATGGAGTTGATCTTGTTCTGAACGGGCATGTTCATGCTTACGAAAAAAGCTGGCCCATTTATAAAAACCAGATCAACAAAGAAAAAGGGGTGGTATATATTATCACCGGAGGTGGCGGTGGAAGCTTTCGTGAATCCGGTTTAGTTTATAAAAACTGGTTTACTTCAGAAAAAATATTGATAAATCATTTTTTAAATATCCAGGTATTGAACCATGAGCTCTCCTTGAAAATGATTGACGACAAAGGGAATACACTTGACATCTGGACGAAAAGCAAAAATCCTGAACAGGGAGAACTTAATTCTCCCCTTATTAAAACTTCGCACAAATACTTTATCGACAGCTCCAGGGTATGGATAGAAAATCCCAACTCTTACGGAAACATTGTTTACCGTTTGAACGACGGGGAATTTAAAACTGTTTTTGAGAAGGAAATCCAGGTTGATATTGACAATACCACTACAGTAACCGCCTTTATTGGTAGTGTTGATAAAGCAGGCAACGAGGCGATAAAAACGGTAGTTAAACTTCCGCTCATGAATAACCTGAAGGCAGGGGCCGGAAAAGTTAGGGCAGACTATTATGAAGGATATTTTACCCTGTTGCCGGATTTTGACGATCTAATTCCTGTCCGCTCATTTTCACTTGATTCGTTATCGCTCAAAAACATAAAGCCACGTGTGGAAGACCATTTTGCCGTACGGTTCAAAGCGGGTATTTCTATTCCGGAAACAGACGTTTATCGCTTTTTTCTCGAATCTTTCGATGGCAGCAGGCTTATCATCGACAATAAAATGATCATAAATAATGATGGTGTGCATTACGAAATATTCAAAGAAGGTTATGTTGCACTGGAGAAAGGTATCCACAACATCGAACTACAGTATTTTGACTTTGAACGCCGGGAAACCCTGAACCTGAAAATTGGAAAACAAGACGGAGAAATGGTCGGTATTAATGAGTACCTGAAATAAAAATGCCGGTGACTGTTTTGCCGGGTTGTCCCTGCCTGTACATTTAGTTAGTAATCATTGGTTTTTTAATAGAATTACCAGTTATAAATGTTTTTATTATGAATAAAATATACAGAACTCTCCTGAATCACTCCCGTTTAATCTTTTCTGTTTATGGTTTAATGTTGTTTATCGTTTTCGATACAAATGCTTCCTCCAAAGGATATTTGCTGAATTCAGACCCGCATTGTAAAGTATGGTGGGTTGAAAGCACATATAAAATTTTTCGGGATGATCCCGTGCCTGATAAAAAGGGAAGAGTTATTATCCGGTCGGCTAAAAATGAAACTGAGAGTTTTCAGCTTGTTTTATCTCCGGTGGCTGAAATAAACGGTATTACAGTAACCGTTTCCAATTTTTCAGCAAAAGACGGATCGTTCATTCCTTCCGAAAATATAACCATAAGAAATGTGGAATATGTTCATGTTACAAAGCCCTCGGGCAAATTGCACAAAGCCGGATGGTATCCTGATCCGCTCCCGGTGCACGAAAAACCGTTTAGTGCAGTATCAGGAGTAAATACCCCCTTGTGGTTTACCGTAAAAATTCCCGGAAATGCTATTCCCGGAAAATATACCGCAACCGTTCTGCTGAAATCGGCATCATGGGAAACGACTGTCCCGGTAGAATTATACGTTTGGGATTTTGTCCTTCCCGATATTCCTTCCATGCGTTCAGGTTTTGGGCTGAATACAGGATTGATAAAACGATATCATAACCTCGAAACCGAAGAGGAATTGGAGCAGGTAACTGATAAGTATCTCAGAAGTTTTAAGGATTATAAAATTTCTCCTTATGGTTCGTACCCCGTAAGGAAAACAGTGAAAGGGGTTCGCTGGTCGGGAGGCACCTTCGATCCTGTAGCAGCTTACGCCGGAAAATATTCATACCAGGTTACCGACAACAGTACAGGAGCTAACGTTGAAGCGAAATATACCGAATGGATTGAGATTGATCCTAAACATCCTTATCTGCTGAAATGGCAGGCCAAAACCCTTGTTGAGAATCAGAAATATACGGTAACTGTTCAGTGTTACGACGACAATAAAAATCCCATTCACTGGTCGTTAAAGTGGATTGTTTACGAGGGGAGCACAAGCTGGAGACAGGACACACTTTTTATCGATACCGACGGGTTCTTTACGTTCGAGGATTTGCCGGATTACCGTCCTTTTCCGGAAAATGCCCGGTACGCAAGTGTCCATCTTTATGCATCGTTACCCGAAAGGGATGGCTCGGGTACCGGAACAGTGTGGTTCGATAATTTTGAGTTCGTCGATGTGAAATCCGGTAGGAATCTGTTGACGGAAGGAAATTTCGAACCCGATATTTCAGCACTGGATGTAGAACTTGATTTTTCAGCGTTCGATAAAGCTGCCAAAAGATACCTCGACGAATTAGGGTTTACCGGGTTTCGGGTAACCCTCCCTGAACTACGCCCCGGCCCGTATGTCGGCAAAAAAACCGGATGGTTCAGTGGGTTTATCCATGGTACCCCGGAATATGAAAAACTCATCGGATTATATCTGAAAGGATTTCAGGATCATCTCGAAGCCAACGGATGGCTGGGGAAAGAATACCTGTACTGGGTAGATGAACCGAAGCATGAAGATTATGATTTTGTCCGCGAGGGGATGAATACCATCCACAGGGTAGCGCCGAAGCTAACCCGTTTTATTACGGAAAATAATCCGGGACCGGAAATTATGGATGTAACGGAAACAGGATGCCCTGTTTTTTATAAAGTTGAACCGGAAAAAGTCAAAGAATATACTAAAAAAGGTCGTCAATTCTGGTCATACCTTATGTGTTGGCCCAAAGAGCCGCATGTAAACCTTTTTATCGACTCCGATGCCATCAATTTGCGTATGTGGATATGGATGACCTATCAATACAACCTTACCGGTATTCTGGTATGGCAGTCGAATCACTGGAACAGGTCGGCAGGAGCTGCTCCCGATGGGATGCTGCAAAATATCTGGGAAGATCCGATGTCGTACAAATCCGGTTACGGGACCCCTTATGGTTCAGCTCCTGAATTTGGCAACGGAGACGGGATGTTTTTCTATCCTCCCAACCGCGATCCGAACCATGATAAAACAAAATATCTCACAGGGCCTGTCCCTTCAGTCAGGATAGAGATTCTTCGCGAAGGATTGGATGATTATGAATACATGATGATGCTGGAAGATTGTATTGAGAATGCACAAGCCGGCCGGAAAGACCTTGTAAAAAAGGCGAAAGGGTTACTGAATTTTGGCCCCGATGTGTTTGTAAACGATACACAATACATCAAAGATCCCAAAATACTGATGGAATATAGAAGGCAGATGGGTGAATTGCTGGAACAATTTTACCGCAGCAGAATTAAATAGGGCTTGCCGAAGAGTGTATGATTTGCTCAACTTTCCGGTAGCGGCTTTTCCGGCTTTGGCTCTTCAGCCGGATGGCCGCTACCGGGATAGTTTAACAATCCTCTTTTTTTGCCGGTATGGTAAAAGCCGCGCCGGGCATATTCGAAAGGCGACATCAACAGGTCTAAGGCCCTTCTTATCAAAGATATATTCAACAACATAAAAACCAAGACTTCACGACATTGGTTTTCTTCAAAAAAAAATTCTAAATTGAACCCGTATAATTCAAACATTCAATACTATTCATCTAAAACTAAGATTATGAAAAAGACCCGTAACTACAGTTACAAAGATGTTGTAATGCTTATGGCATCTAAAGTTATCGCCGGAAATTTATTGGCCAACATCGCCGAGCTATCGGCTGTCCGTAGCGACTGGACCGACCGGTATGCAACCGGCCTGGTGGAGAAAATCGACGGCGCCATCGAAAACCAGTTGGGTATCGACCCCAAAAAGGAATTACGCAGCGCCACCTCGGAGCTGTCGGCCATTCAGACGCCTGCCAAAAGAGACCTTTCGTTTTTTAAAACCCAGGTGAGCGAAGATTTTAAGGCCGAACCTGCTGTTCGCGACGAAATCCTGACCCTACTTGGCTTTCCCCGATTTATTAGGGGCGTTCAGAAGGGAAACCAGCAATCGCTGGTACAACTGCTGTACACCTTCAAAACCAATATGACCGAAACATTACGCGCGGAGATTACATCAAAAGGAATGTCGGCCACGCTCATCGACAATATTATGGGTTACGCGGTTACCTTTGCGGGGGCCAACGTCAACCAGGAAAGTTTAAAACTATCGACAAAGGAAATTACGGAAGAGGCGCGGCAAATTTTTAATTCCATTTACGACGAAATTATCGGGATTTGCAAAAAAGCGTCGGCCTTTTACCAGTATAACCCGGTAAAGAAGGAACAGTTTACATTTAGCAAAGTGGCGAAAAACCTCGGTTTGGCCCACAACCCTGCAAACGAAAATACCGCCCCTGGCCCCGAAGTATAAACCATTGACCAACAAAAAACACTCCTGCACAAGGATGTCCTCTGCAGGGGTATTTTCCTTTTTTTGAAACATCGAAACCCATTCGACAGACATCAAAACCAGCTTGACACGCATTGAAGCTAATCTGGCAGAGATAGAAATGAATTCTCAGACATGGAAGCCAGGTTGACAAACATAGAAACCTGTCTGGCAAACATCAAAATGAATCCGGCAAACATCGATGTCAATTCTCAGACATTGAAGCTCATTCGGCAGACATCGAAGCTAATTTGACAGACATTGAAGTTCATTCGGCAGACACAAAAATTCAGATGACAATCATCGAAGGCAAGCTGGCCAATTCCGAAATGAATTTGACAAACATAGAAACCACTCTGATACACATTGTGGTTCATCCGGCAAGCATAAATGCCAAACCTATCCTCTGGTTTCTCTACTGCGCCAGCGTAAACCTGAAACTTAGGCCGAGGTTGGTGGTCGATGTCGGATAAGAGAGCGAGGTGAACGGATTGTTCAGCACCTTGTCGAAGAAAACCCGCAACTGGAACCGGTCGCTCAACTGGTAGTCGGCGGTGGTTTCAATCGAGAAGGTACTCTGCCCGGCAGTCACCTGCTGGTCGTCTTCCACCAGTTTCCGCAACACGGTTTTGTTTTTCCGGTACGAGAAGTCGAGGCGCAGGTTCAGGTCGTTGGAATAGGCCTTTTGCGAGTTTTTGGTTTTGATGATCAAATCCATCCGGGTAAACCGGTAGCCCATTCCCACGGTGTATTCGTTGCTCAATACTTCGGTAAGCTGGTTGTTGGCAAACGAGAGGGTCATGTTCCGCGTCCGTTTTATCTCGGCCCGGCTGGTGTAGTCGTTAATCCACATCACATCCACATTGATGAGCGGGCTGAATGTCTCGATGATATTCACCGAATTAAAATCGTACGGAGAAATAAAGTTGTCGGCAATATCGCGGACATAACTGAACCCGTCGCCCTGTTCCTGGTAGTTCAGGTTGGTGATAAACGAACCGACCGAATAGGCGGAGTTGTAGGCGTGGGTAAAGTTGAGCGAACGCATCACCTTGTTGATTCCGGGTATCTGCGAAACCATTCCTTCGTACTGAATCCTCCAGTTGGGCCTGATGTATTTAATCGACGGGAACATTCCCAAGGAAACTTTGTGCGGGTCTTTGTTCTGATAAGCGGCAAGGAACGCCGGAACCAGCACTTCTGCCGACGTTGGCCCGTAACCGTCTGGGAAACCGGTTTCGGAGTTCACAGCGTTCGGATCGTATCCGAATCCGTTGTCAGAGCTTCGCTGTCCTGCAAGTCTGCGCGCAATAATCAGCCGGTAATCTTTCAGGTTTTCAAAGGCCTCCGACTGGTGCACTTCGCCTTTTCCGATGGCAAAAAATGCGGTTCCCCAGGTAAGTGTAGTCATACTGAAGTTCCCTGTTTCGGTTAAACTGTTGGCATTAAACCGGCCTGTTTCGTTATCGTAGTGATAAAATTCGCTGATGTTTTTAGAAGTTGAACGGCTTGCCGAAACATCTATCCTGAGGTCGGGGAGGGGTTCTATTTGCGACCGGATGGTAAACCGCTCGTTTTGGGTCATCACAAATGGCATATTCAGCGTCGAATCGTTGGTAACCCATCCGTTGGCTGCCGCTTTCCGGGCAAAATTGCGGTCCTGCCATCCCAAAAGGAAAGGCATTCCGGGTGCATAACTGCTTCCAAAGTTTTGATCGAACTGATTCCTGTCGGGGGTGTAATTTCCGGCGCCGAAAAACGAAGGCTCCGGCAAGTATCCCGGCAGAACGGTTCCGCCGCTTTTCCCGTAGTTGACCGAGATGCTACGTACGCCAATCAGCATCCTTGCCGTAACGTCAACCACATCCATAAAAAAGCTTTGATCGCCGGGTTTTCCGGTAACAGTAAGCATGGCCTGGGTTGCTTCGGCAAGCGGCGTAAACTCAATGTTGTTGGCATCCACAATGGTTGTTTTTCCGGGGATAATTTTCCCGTCGACCCCGGTAACCACCACCTGTACCTTTTTGGTGTTGAGTTTATGATTGATTTTTTGGGCCTGGTTGACCGTCATTTTTACATTGGCCGTAAAGGTTTGTTCCTTTGGTTTTTCGGGAGGAGTCTGCTGTGCACCCTGCTGGTTCCTGTTCCCCGACTGCCGGTTTAAACTGTAACGGCTTCGCCCGGTCCTTTTAAATTTTTGATTGAGCTGATTAAAGTAAGGCACTTTGTTGTACAGGCTCTGAAGGTTCATATTCCCGGTAAGCTGCCAGTTTTCAGAATTCTGAACGGTATTTCCCAGCCGGATGGTGTCGGCGGTGATGGGCCCAGCATTCCAGTTGTAGGTTCCCTGGTAACGAACCGTCCCTGTCATAAAGTTGAGGAATTTGATACGGTTAATCGGCACCGAGTAATTGACATTAAAATTGTGCCCGTAAAGGGTCGGCCTTCCCAAATCCCATAGATTACTGAGAATAGAATCTTTTTTCATTTGGTACTGGTCGTCGTGCCGGTTGAGACGACCTTCGGGTTCGTCGATCCTCGACGTGTTGTTCGACGAGAAGTCTACCTTCAGCGAGCGGGTCACGTCGTACCGGATATCGAGATACCGGTTCAGCAAAAAGTCTTTTTCAAACGTCGCCGGAAGGATCAGTTGCGGGTTGGTGACGTTGCGGGTTTGTGTTTCGTGGTACAGCCTGTACAACTCCGACCGGAAAGAGATTTGTGTGGGCAGCGGGTAAAAGTTGAAGTCGCCGATAATTTTTAGAGGGCCTTTTTTCAGAAAGGGTACCTTGCTGAACGGCTCCACTAATTTGGGCCGGCTGCTGTAATTGTACGAAAACATCCCCCGGTACATCTTGCTCAGGTTATATTCCGTATTGATGTCGCGTTTAAACGTTTCGTTGTAGGAATAGGAAACGGCAAAATTTTCCGGGTCCCACAAGTGGGTTTTGGTTTTTTCCTTTTGCGGTTCAATCTTTACATTGTTGAAGTTGATACTTTTCCGGGTGATAACATCCTGCGAAATAAATTTAATGGAATCCCGCTCGTGTTTGGTTTCCAGCCGGTCGAGCGACTGGTCGAGTTCAATATCCGGTTCCAGGGGGTTGTATTTGGGCGTACTCACACTTTGGGAATATCCGTAGTACATCGGAATCCTGACCCCGGCTTTTTCAGGGAAGAACCTGCCCAGATCGAGTGAAGACGATATATCGAATTCGTTTAAATTGTCCTGCGCCCGGCTGTTCATATTCTCGCTGATAGCGCCAAACCCTTCGGAATGGGTACGGCCCGCAAAAGTTATACTTCCCAGGTCGGCCAGCCGTGCGGTGACCCTTCCGTTGGCCGCCCAGCCGCCACTTTCGTCGAAATCGGTAAGGCGTAGTTCGTTGGCCCACACTTCAACCGATTTTGGCCCGGTGTTTAAGTCTTTGCGTTTGTTCCGGACCCCCATCATAATTACCTCCACATTTCCGAGGTTGGGGCTGCCTTTTACCTTGACCAGGTTTTTACCGCTGTTCCAGCCTTCGTGTACCTCCTCGTACACATCCTGCAGGGTAAGCGTTGCGCCTGCACTCCTGATTTGGTCATTCCGGTTGAGTTTTGCATTGGTAAACAGTTCCAGCGGAATATCTATCCGGTTTTCATCCGGCCAAACGATATACCTGTCGGCTTCAATGTTTCCGTTATACCGGTCTGCCGGGGTTAGTTTCAGCGGGATTTCATATTCATAATAGTTGTAGTTGTAGTCTGAACCCAGGCGGACAAAAAAGGTGAGTTCGTCATCTTCCAGCGGATATTCTTCCATCTCTTCGGCATGTACTTCCAGTTTTAACCGTTTATATCTTCTGAAATCCATATAAATCGATTTGTAGGCGGCGCGCGCATCTCCCTGTTCCAAACCGGTTACTTTCAATACCATCGATTGTTCGTTCAACTGCCTGAGCTGCGGGTTGGCCGGGTCAATCACCCTGTCGATTCCCGGAGGAAGGATATAGTTCACCGGTTCGCGGCTCCCGTTTTCCTCGATACTAACAGCCGAAATGTCGAAACTGGCGTTGGGCGAAACCGCGGGTTCTTCTTCGGTATTTTGCGAATAAATACGCCAGTCGGCCCTGACCAAATCGAGTGTGGCAAACCGTAAAATCACCGGGTCGTTGAATTCTTTCAAAAACATACGCATAAACCGGATGGACGTAAAATCGTAAATGCTGCCAATGGTTTTGTCCGGATCGTGGATCGGAATTTTAAACTGGTACCATTTTACTTCTCCAATCTGTCCGTTTTTAAGCTGGACGCGGCTGGTTTTAACATCGTTGATATAGTTCTGCCCTAGTTCCATGTCGTTTTTCCGGATACTGACCTTGTACTGGTAGTAACGTTCGTATTCGTTCAGGGTATTGTCGCCGTTAATGTCTTCAATATCGGGGATGGTGGAAGACGAAGTCGGGTACGATTCCGGCGACATTTCTGTTGTGGGCGAGTTTCCGTCGGATCCGTTGTATTTTTTGTACCGTTCGAGAATACCTAATTGCTGGTCGTCGTAATCCGAACCCCTGAAGTAGTGGAAGTTGTCGCTCGACGGGTCGGCGATCGCATTGGCGAAGGCATCCTGGTTTACATGTAACTGCAATTCATCAAGATATTGCTGAAAGTGTTTCTGTTCATCCTGGTCGGCTAACCCGTCGAAACCTACGTCCTGGTACTGCCTCGACTGCGTGTTGTTGTCGAACGCATTGACCAGCGATTGTAACGTTGAAACACGCCCCCAGATGGTCGAATCGATGTTGGTTACCAATTCGGTGGTGGGCAACCCGTTTTCGAATGCTTTTCTGGAGTCTTTCAGCAAATCTTCAGAAATATCCCCGAGGTTAAAATAGAGGTCGCCACCTTCGTGCTGGTTAAGTGTATCGTTTGCAAACGGGTCCATCAGCCAGAATTCGATAAACTGGATGTTGGACGTTTCGAAATCACTGGTTTCAATTTCGCGCATAATACCGCCCCAGCGGGTTTCGGGCGCTTTTAACGAACCGTCGGCATTTACCCCCGACGAATGACTGGTCGGTTTTGTATCGTAGTTATACGGCCCGCGTTCGTTGGGATAGTAAGCCAGGTCGAGCACCCCGATGTTGGTGGGTTCTCCTACCGTGGTCTCCTTGTCGGGGAATAATTCGCTTTCAAATACTTCGCGGACAAAATGGTTTGATTGCAGATCTTTGTTGTTTTTGATGTGATCCGGGGTCAGACTGTTGTTTCTCAGGAACAGGGGGTCGATAATATACCAGGCTAATTTGGCGCGGTTGTATCCGTATTCCAGCGAGTTGTTCACGCTTCCTTCGGGAAACAGGTCGTCTTGCATCTGGGGTGTACTGGCCAGCATCCACGATTGCCGGGTGCGTAAATCGATCGAAGTTTTTGTTCCCTCAAAATCATCGATATAAACCGTCCCGGTTTCGTCGATCACTTTTGAATGACCGGGGATTAACTGGGCAACTTCTCCCTCAAAATCGATGGTCGAAGCGGCATTGGTATTGTAAAAGGGAAGCGCATCGACGGCTTTTGTAAGTAATTTACTTTCGGACGAATAGCGGGCGTCAAAACCAAGCATCAGGTTGGATATCGGGTCTTCTCCAAAATCGACTTTCTGGGTTAACGGCCTTTCGTGCATATAGAGGGCAGTTGCGCCAATGTTAAAATTATCGGAAAAGGCGTAGTTGGCGTGCGCGCCCATTAAGGTTTTACGCTGCATGGTAAACATATCTTCGCTTTCGGTGGTTACCTGGATTGGGGTGCCTGAATCGAGGAGTGCCTGGTTGATAATTTTTACGCGTCCCAGGGTATAATCAACGGTATAGTCCACATTTTCGACCAAAGCACGTCCGCCGGCAGTTACTTTAACCGACCCCTGTGCAAGGTTTAGCGAGCCCACCACAATATCGCTGCTGGAGGAACCTTTGTAATTTCCGGTAAGCCTGAATTTGTTGTGCTCCGCGTCCTGTTCGGCATAAACCCGTGTCGAATCGTAAAGCGACTGGAACGCATATTTCCTTGCCAAAATAGGATCGCCAATGGAGTCGGCAAGGTGTTTTCCAAAGGGTTCGACCATCGGGAAAATGATCCTTCCGTTGGAAGAACTGACCGTTATTCCTTCCACGTAGTCGAAAAGCCCGTCTTTGTATGGGTCTAATTGTTTGTTCAGTTTATCGAGGTTCATAACTTCCAGCAGTACATGCCCGTCGAGTCTCCCTTCAGGGAGGTAATTGATGTAGTTGCCCGTCGAGTCGTTCATGTACATCACGTTGAGGGTAAAATCTTCGTTGGAAAGCTGATAGGCGTTCAGGTTATAAATATTTTTCATCATCAGTTTCCAGGTCGGCAGTTTTGGGGTAAGGTTGGTTCCTTTTAACAATTTCACCACCAAGGTGGCGGGTGCGTTTACCCCGTCGGTTGAAAATTCGCCCACCTGGAATGTTTTTCCGTTCGACGTAAAACTAAATGCAACGGCAAGAACCTCGTCGGCGTTTAATGCAGAATTTAGGGAAATGTAACCCAGACTGTAGTTGATCGTGTATTCCGATTCGCTGAGCCTCCGGGCCTGCTCTACCTTTTCGAAGTCTTGTCCGCCCACAAAACCGGGGCTGAACTGCGCCATGATGGAGGTGATATTTTGCACATCTCGAATTCCGTTGTAGGTGTTGGTCATCTCGTAATACAAACCGTTGGCATTGCTGTGCGGATAAATATTTTCGGGGTAGGGTAACCCTGCTGTTTCCTGGAACGCAGGAATGGTATTGTAAATATTGGGCCGGTGTTCACCCAGGTCCTGAAAGGCGATAATATTTCGCGATTCGGTAAAGTTGTTGGTTTTGTTGGTTACCCAGATTTCTATTTTATTGATATAAATGGGAGAAAGCGGAACGGCGGTATTTCTGAGCCATTCATCGTAATGATCCCTGAAATACTGAGCCAGAAAAAAGTGGCGGTTGGCATCGTATTCGGCAACCGGGATGTCGAAGGTTGAAACCTGCGCCCCTCCCTCGGTTTCCACAGTTTGTGTTTCGCCTTTGCTTTGCGAAAACAAAGTCGTTAACGACAACCGGCCAAACTGCATATCGGCTTTCACCCCGAACAAGTTGGATGCGCCGGTAATCAGCGAACCGTTTAACGGCAGCGAAACGTTCCCGGCTTCAATTTTTTTCAGGATTTCGTCTTCATCGCCGGTGTATTCGAGGTTCATTTTATTTTCGTAATCGAATGTGGCTTCGGTATTATAATTGACCCTCATGTTCATTTTGGTGCCAATCTGCCCCGTCACATTCATCTGTATTTTCTGATCAAAATCGAATGTGGGGACTTTTCGCAGCCGCTCGGGAATGGCCGGGTTTTCGGTAGCATTCATCTGGTACCCGAAACTCACTTCCACATAACCCTGGGGCTGGATATTTACAGTATTGCCGCCAAAAATCCGGTTAAAGGCTTCTCCGCCAATGGTCAACTTCGGGATAAGACCGCCTTTGTCATCCATCTGCTGGATTTTGGAACGTTCCCGCCAGTAGTCTTTTATCGATTTGTCGAAATCATAATCGACATAGTCTTCCAGCGACATGGATTGCGGAAGGCGGTAATTCAGGGTTCCCATTTTTTCATAAAAGACATACTGCCCTGTTACCGGGTCGTAAACAATTTCATATTTAATATTGCCCGGTTTGTTCAAAAAAAGTTTTACAGAATCCTGGGATACTTGTCCGAACGCGGGCTGGTCTTTAAATGGAAACGGAAGCGGACCGGTGGTGTCGGTTTTAACGGTATCTTCCTGCTGAACTAAAAGCAGATCTCCCGGAAACACTGAATTTGCCCCTGCATTGTTGAAAATAAGGGTAAGTGAAAAAACAAATGAGAAGAAGAATATCTTTCTAAATTTCAGAGTTAATTTCATACGTAAAAACAGAATCTCAGGTAAAATCAATTTTTGTTCATAATCTTTTTAAAGCTTGTTTAATCACACTCTCGACGGCGGTTCCCGGTTGCTCCTGCAAGATTTTGGAAACCACTTTTTCAACGTCCTTTTTTGCAAACCCGAGCATGACTAATGCTGATAACGCTTCATTTCGGATAGTATTGTCTGCCGGCAGAAAAATTTGGCCTGTTTCGGGCATTTTGCCAAGTTTGTCTTTCAGGTCGATTATGATCCTTTGTGCTGTTTTCAGGCCAATCCCTTTTACCGCTTTCAAAGCCGTAACATTTTCGGTTGTGATGGCTGAAATAATTTCGTCGGTATTTAAGTACGAAAGCATCATCATGGCCGTGTTGGCGCCAACGCCGTTTACCGTAATGAGGTTCCTGAAAATATCGCGCTCATTTTTATCGGCAAATCCAAACAAAAGGTGGGCATCGTCGCGGATAACCTGGTGGATTAACAGCATCACCTCTTTTTTTCCGTTTAGTTTGCTGTAAGTATTTAACGAAATTGTTGCGAAATAACCCACGCCGGCGGCCTCGACTACAATGCCAGCGGGTTTCAGATCGGTTATGGTTCCCCTGATGTATTCGAACATGTTAAAAACGATTAAAGAGTTTGGTCATCCTCGGTTTCCAAATCGATACTTTCATCCACCTGGTTCGGATTGATTTCATATTTTTTGAGCGGGTTCCTGGTAATCTCGTTGTAAATCTGCCGGTTGTTGTAAATATCGATGGCAAGGTATAATGCCTGCCTGAACGATTCGGGCGAAGCTTTGTCCTCGCCGGCCAGCGAGTATGCAGTGCCGTGTGCCGGAGAGGTGCGTACAACCGGCAATCCGGCGGTGTAATTTACCCCACGTTCAAACGAGGCCAGTTTAAAAGGAATTAATCCCTGATCGTGGTACATGGCCAAAACCGCATCGAACTTTGAGTAATCGTCGGAGCCAAAAAATCCGTCGGCCGGATATGGCCCCAAAGCGATGATGCCTTCTTTTTTTGCCTGGTTAATGGCCGGGATGATAATATCTTTTTCTTCGGAACCAATCAATCCGTTGTCGCCGGCATGAGGGTTCAAACCCAGTACTGCAATCCGTGGCCTGGTGATGGAAAAGTCCTGCTGTAACGATTTCGAGATGATCCGGATTTTCGAAAGGATTTTTTCCTTTGTAATACTTTGGGCCACCTGCGAGATGGGAATGTGCGTTGTAACCACGCCAATTTTCATGGTTTCGCTGACCATCAGCATCGCATAGTTTTCAGTGTGAAACTTCTGGGCCAAATATTCGGTATGTCCCGGAAATTTGAAATTTTCGCTCTGAATATTGTCTTTGTTGATGGGGGCCGTAATCAAAACGTCGATGAATCCTTTTTCCAGATCTTCCACCGCCCTTTCCAGGGCCATATACGATGATTCGCCGGCAAACGGTGTCGATTTTCCCAACTCGACACGGATGTTTTCGTCGATACAGTTGATGATATGGGCTTTTCGCGGCGAAGCTTCTTTGGTTGTACGGATATGGTTGAAACTGAGATTGTTTATGTCCAGCGCTTTTCGATGGTAGGCGGCAACTTTTGGTGACCCGTAAATAATTGGGGTACACATTTCAAGAATCCGGGGATCAAGTAATGTTTTCATAATTACTTCATATCCAATCCCATTAATGTCGCCGTGCGATATACCTACTTTAATTATATTTTCCTGTGCCATTTTTATTTTTTTGCTTGAAAAAAGGTAAAACCCTAAAAAAGTGGGGCAAAGTTACGTTTTTAATTGAACTTTTTCAAAAAGTTATAAATCAGCCGCGTGCCAAACCCCGTGCCTCCCGCCGGTATGTAACCACTGTTTTCGGCGAAAAAGGAAACTCCCGCTGCGTCTAAATGAACCCAGGGATAAGCAGTAAAGTGTTCGAGAAATTTCCCGGCCACAATTGCCTGTGCTTCACGTACCCCGAGGTTGTTCAGGTCGGCTACCTCCGATTTTAACGACTTTGCAAATTCTTCCCACAGCGGAACATCAACGATACGTTCGTAGGTTTCATCGCCCGTTTCTTTTATTTTTTGAAGATACTCCTTTGTATTTCCCATACCAACGATGGCCTGGTTGCCCGCAACTATTTCGGCAGCGCCGGTGAGCGTGGCAATGTCGATAACCAGCATCGGGTCAAATTTTTTAGCATAACTCAGTGCGTCGGCCAAAATCAACCGGCCTTCGGCATCGGTATTTTTGATTTCCACCGTTGTCCCATCATACATCGTGATAATATCGCCCGGAACGTAGGCATTTCCATCCGGGCGGTTGTCGGTTGCCGGAATCAGTCCGATAATGTACAACGGGAGTTTATTTTTTGCGGCCGCATAAATGGTGTTTGCTACCACTGCTGCACCGGCCATGTCGGATTTCATATAATCCATCGATTTGGGTGTGGGTTTCAAACTTAACCCGCCGGTGTCGAAAACAACTCCTTTTCCCACCAGGATCACCGGTTTTTTATTTGTTGCACTTTCCGGTTTCCATTCCAGAACGGAAAAAGTTGGTGGGTCGATACTTCCTTTGTTTACGGCCAGCAAACCTCCCATTTTTAGAGCTTCAATTTTTTTCCGGTTAAAAACCTCCACCTGAAAACCCGCCTCTTCACCCAGTTTTTCAATCTCTTCCGAAAGTTGTGTGGCCGTTAGAAATGAAAGCGGTTCGTTCACCCAGTTGCGGGCATAAAAAACCGCCTGCGTAATTGTTTCGATTTCTTTTATTTCTTTTTCGGAGATGGTTTCACCGGTGATAAAAATCTGGTCAA
This sequence comes from uncultured Maribellus sp., assembly GCA_964455785.1. Classification (GTDB taxonomy): domain Bacteria; phylum Bacteroidota; class Bacteroidia; order Bacteroidales; family Prolixibacteraceae; genus Draconibacterium. Next base: position 3,167 of record CAYWBV010000018.1, on the reverse strand, counting down.
GGATAAAATCTTCCTTTTCCTTTTTGTATTTTGAAAAAGAATATCCCGAGAGGAGCAGACCTTCGAGAAACGGAACCATCAGACCGGTGCCGCCCGGGGTAACCAGTTGTACGGCCGCGATTTTTTCGGATTTTAACACAGAAAAGAGTTTTGCCCCGGCATTTCTTGCCATTTCGTCGCGGCGGTAACTTTCGTTTTTGGTCTTTATTTTCCCGAAAAAGAAGATGTCGGGGTACCTGAATACTGTACAATCATCCTCTTTTTCCAGTTTCTTATGAAGATAAACCGATTCAGCCTCAGTTAAAAAGGGTATTGTTTCCCCAGCGGGAGTATTCAAAAGAGTTGCCGTTGACAGGTTATCCTTTGGGGTTTCTATTTTTAGGATTTTTGGGATCATGCTTCTTTTTTCCGCTAAAATAATACAATAAACTCTGCGCGAATCAGATTTGTGTAATGCAGAACAAAATTGATAACTTATTTGTATCAACTTTGGATTTAAATTCTACCGTTATGAAATTTGGAAATATTGAACAACCTGAAAGTTTTGATTTTATACTTCCTCCCGACCATCCTGATACTCTGAAAGTTTTAGGACAGAAGAATAAACAGAAAATTAATGTTTGTGTAGGATGCGCCAAGTGGAACCGAACTGATTTAAAAGGGTTTTATCCGCGCGGGACAAAAGATGAGCTGGCTTACTATTCAACCCAGTTTAACAGCATCGAACTGAATGCTACCTTTTATTCCATTCCCGATGTACAGCAAGTTGTAACCTGGCGTGATAAAACTCCTGATGATTTTAAATTTTTCCCCAAAATAACCGACCGGATAAGCCATTATAAAAGATTAAACGGTGTTGAGCTTTTGGTGGATGAGTTTTGTTCAAACATAAGTCATTTCGAATCAAAACTCGGTATGGTTTTTCTGCAGCTGCACAATAATTTCGCCTATAAGGATTTTGACAGGCTGGTAAGATTTATCACAACATTCCCCGCCGGTATTCCGTTGGCGGTTGAACTCAGAAACAGCTCCTGGTTTAACGACCCCAAAATCAGCGAAAAAATTTATACACTGTTGGAGAACAACAATGTCGCCAATATTATTGTCGATACAGCGGGACGAAGGGACTTACTCCACATGCGGCTGACCACACCGACGGCATTTATCCGGTACGTTGGGGCGAATCATCCCTCGGATTATACACGGCTGGATGATTGGGTTGAAAGGCTGGGCCCCTGGATTACAGGCGGACTTGAGAACCTCTGCTTTTTTGTTCACCAAAATATCGAAAAGGAATCGCCGTTATTGTCCGCCTACTTCATCCAGAAGCTGAATGAAAAGTACGGATTAAATGTCAGGGGACCGGTGCGCGGGAGCTTGTTCTGAAAAATGTTAATTTTTTGGCGTCAGCCGGATTACTTTGTCGGGATTGTTCAGTACCACGTAAATAGCTCCGTCGGGACCGGTGGAAACATCGCGGACACGACCCGCGCCTTTTAAGATCACCTGTTCGTGTATAACACGTTCATCTTCAATCTGAAGAAGACGAACTTCCTCGTATTTCAACGCGCCAACCAACAACCTGTTTTTCCACTTTTTGAACAACTCACCGCGATAGAAATCGAGGCCGCAAACGGCAATCGAAGGCCGCCAGTACAATACCGGCTGCGCCATTCCTGGTTTATGAGTGAGGTCCGAGATAATTTCGCCGTTATAATTGATACCATAGGTAACAACCGGCCAACCATAGTTATTTCCGGCTTTTATTACATTCAGCTCGTCACCGCCCATGGGGCCGTGTTCGGTAGCCCACAATTCTCCTGTTTCAGGGTGAACAGCCATTCCCTGGATGTTCCGGTTTCCAAGAGAATAAAGTGACTTCATTGCTTTTGCCTCCGACATGTACGGATTGGTTTCCGGAATCCTTCCATCCTTGTAAATCCGGTGTACTTTCCCGTTGGGACGCGCAAAATCCTGGGCATGTTCTCCGGTGCCCCGTTCGCCAATGGCAAAATAGAGATAACCCCACGGATCGAAGACAATACGGCAACCGTAATGATGGCGGGTAGTGCGGTAGGTTTCGCGTGGAGCTTCAAAAAGTGTTTCCTCGTCCACCCAGGTGTTGTTTTTTATTTTACCGCGAACCACTTTGGTCATTGCCCCGGGGCGTTCGCTTCCGGCTTCCGGTTTCAGTACATGGCTAAACGCCAGATAAATCCAGCCATTTTCACTATAATCCGGGTCAACAGCCACATCCATTAATCCTCCCTGCCCTTCGTGCAAAACTTCAGGAATATTTTTAATAGGTTCTTTTTGGAGAATTCCTTTACTGACAATTCTCAGCCTTCCGGGGCGTTCGGTTATCAAAGCGGTGCTTGCGTCAATAAAATCGATGGCCCAGGGAATTTCCAGCTTATCGGCAAAAATTTCAACATTCAGATTGTAATCCATGGTTTCCAGAGTTTCAGGAATCGCGGGTTTTTCGGCCCCTGCTTTATTTTCTGCGTCGCGGATATACCGGACGATGGAATTGATTTCATCGTCGGAAAGTGTTTTTTCGTAGGATGGCATTCCGAGATGTGGTATCCCGAATTTAATGTTACGCATCACGTAACCATTTTCAGCGCCAAACTGCCAGATTTTGTCGACCAGGCTGGTGGCGTTTCCGCCATTGAGGTCGGCGCCGTGGCACTGGGCGCAGTTTTGCTGATATAAAGCGGCGCCATCGGGTTGGGCATTCGTGTTCAGAACAAAAGCCAGTAAAAATACCAGTGTCAAAATGGGTTTGAGGTGCCGTATCGATAATTTCATTTCCAGTGATTTAAATTGTTCCTTTATGTAAACAATTTACAATAAATTTGTTCAACAGAAACCTTTTTTTATTGCGATACTGCCTGAGTTCCGAGAACCAAACAAAAACAATTTACTCTGTCGTAACGAATTCGTAACCACTATTTTTCCAGAATACCGGAAATGACTCCAGCCCAGATGTCGTATCCTTTCTTGTTCATATGCAAGCCATCTTCCAGAAAAATATCCTGTTTCACGTTGCCGTTTTTGTCTAACATGGCAGTCCAGACATCGGCAAATTCCATGTTTTCCCTGCGGCAGTGTTTATTCAGTTTTTTATTGAGCCTGATGTATTCGTTTTTTAACGAATCCCTTGC
>CAYWBV010000017.1:4821-25699 GCA_964455785.1 uncultured Maribellus sp. | reverse complement strand
TTAAAAATTAACTTCTATTTAATATTCATGAAAGATAAAAAGGCTTTTTTTGCGACAGATTTGCTCTTTGATCAATGAAATAAAATGATCGTTGTATGAAGGTAAAAAATCGGAAGATAGCAGCTAGAAAAATGAACTGTTCCGGTGACCGGGAACCGGGAGTAAATCGCGAAATACATGATACAACTCAACAACTACCTGATTTTTTATTCCCTATTTTGACATTGAAACGTAAAGCAGTTTAAAAGAATGCGTCAATTATCAAATAAAATAAGAATCATTTATTTTAATTTTAATTCAAATCCAATTTTTATGATTAAAAAAATCAGTTTTTTATTAGTAGCGCTCATTATTTCATCAGCTACTATTATACAAGCACAGGTAACCACATCCAGTATGGGTGGACGTGTTACAGATGCTGAAGGAGCTGTGATAGGTGCAACGGTGATTGCAACACACAACCCTTCAGGAACAATTTATGGTACCGTAACCAACGTGGAGGGCCGGTTCAACCTAAACGGTATGCGTGTAGGCGGACCTTACACTGTAAAAGTTACTTTCATCGGGTATGGTGCCTACACACAAAACAACATTACGTTGAGTTTAGGTGAAAACTATGTAATGAATGTTGTACTCTCAGAAGAAACATTGTCATTAGATGAAGTTCTTGTTACGGCAACCCGCACAAAATTCTCTAATGAGAAAACCGGAGCAGTGACCAATATCACAAACAGCCAGATAGATAATTTGCCTACAGTAAGCCGTAGCATTATGGACATTACCCGCCTTTCGCCCTATGGAGGTGATGGTATGAGCTTTGCCGGTACAGATGGTCGTACGGCTAACTTTACAGTGGATGGAGCTAATTTTAACAATAACTTCGGTTTGAGTGACAAACTTCCCGGTGGAGGCAACCCAATTTCTATTGAAGCTATTGAAGAATTGCAAGTTGTAATTGCTCCATACGATGTGCGTCAAACTAACTTTATTGGTGGTGGTGTAAACGCTATTACAAAATCCGGTACAAATACCTTCAAAGCTACTGCTTATACTTATCACAGAAATGAAAACATGCGCGGAGATGCTGTTAATAGTATGCAAATACAAGGAGCTCGTGAAAAAGACCGTAATACAACATACGGTTTCACTTTAGGTGGTCCGATTATCGAAAACAAATTGTTCTTCTTCGTAAACGCCGAAATGGCTAAAACGCCAACAATTGCCAATCGTTGGAGAGCTTCAACTGATGGCGTTGCGGATCCGGACAATTTTATTTCCCGCACAACAGAAAACGATCTGAAAAGGGTTTCTGATTTTGTAAGAAGTGAATATGGATATGAAACGGGATCTTACACAAACTTCCCGGCAGATGAAAGCAACAAAAAACTTCTTGCTCGTTTGGATTGGAATATCACAAATAAACATCACCTGGCTTTACGTTATAATTACACAAAAAACCTTTCATGGATATCTCCCAATGCATCTTCTATGGACGGAGGTACCCGTATGTCCGAAGCAAGAATGTCACAAGCTTCTATGTCGTATGCAAACTCAATGTATTCTCAGGACAACCTTGTTCATTCGTTTTCTTTTGACTTGAACAGCCGTCTGTCTGATAATTTATCTAACCAATTTTTGGCAACATTCTCAAAACTTGACGATGTCCGCGGAACCAATTCATCAGAATTCCCCTTTATTGATATTTTGAAAGATGGACAAGCCTATATGTCTTTAGGGTATGAACTTTTTACCTGGAACAACGGTGTTCACAATAATGTTTGGAATATCAAAGACGAACTCACGCATTATTTAGGCAATCATAAAATTACAGGTGGAATAGCTTACGAATATAAGATGACAGATAATATTTATATGCGTAATGGTACAGGATACTATCGCTACACAAGTCTTGACGACTTCTTAAACGAAGGAACGCCTGAGATTGTAAACTTAACGTATGGCTATGATGGAGAAAATGCTCCTGCGGCTCGCGTACGAACCAGCAAAATTGGGGTTTACGGGCAAGACGATTGGAGTGTTACTGATAATTTCAAACTTTCGTACGGACTTCGTATCGATGGGCTTTTCTTCAACAATAATGACTTGATGACGAACCAAGCGATCTACGATATTGATTATTCCGGTCGTAATATCGATACCGGGAAATGGCCTGAAGCAAATATCATATTCTCTCCCCGCATAGGTTTTGTATGGGATACATTTGGCGATAAGAGCTTAAAAGTTCGTGGTGGTACCGGTCTTTTCTCGGGTAATTTACCGCTTGTGTTCTTCACCAATATGCCTACCAATGGAGGAATGCATCAGTATCAGGCACAAATAGGTTCAGTGGGTATTTATAAAACCAAGGTTTTTGATGGTTATACCGGTACATACATAGTGGATGGAACCAACAAGTATATTGATATGTCACAGTTTGCCGGCGGACTTGTAACTGATGCTAACGGAAAAGCTACTATTACTGCACTTTATGATAAGTTAATATCAATGGGGTATCCAACAACCGTTTCTCCCGAAGATGGAACACTTCCTTCTGCTATTGCGGCTGTAGATCCAGATTTCAAAATGCCGCAAGTATGGAAAACGTCGCTTGCTGTTGACTATTCATTCCCAACGTCTTTCCCATTCTCTGCAACAGTAGAAGGAATCTTCAACAAAACCATCAACGGTGTTTCTATTTCCGATTGGAGCATTCCAACTGTAGGTGGTTTCGCTCGTTTTAACGGTGTTGACAATCGTCCGATTTATCCTGCCGGTTATCGTACTGGAACAAAAGCATTTGTGTTGGAAAACACGAGCCGCGGTTATGGTTGGTCAGGCAACATCACACTTAATGCCCAACCAGCAGAATGGATCAGCTTGATGGCTGCCTATACACACACAGTTGCCAAGGATGTAACAGGTATGCCGGGATCTAATGCAGAATCTGCATTTACATACGTTCCTACAGTAGAAGGCCCTAACCACATTAAATTGCACAATTCTCAATACACCACACCCGATCGTCTTGTGGCATCGGTTACTACCCACGACAAGAGCGGTAACCACTATAGTTTTATTTATGAAGGATGGCGCGGTGGAGCTAACTACTCCTACATGACGGTTAACGATATCAATGGTGATGGTTACAACTACGATGCAATCTATGTCCCAACTGACGAAGAAGTGGCAAACAACGAATTCCGCTTTGTTTCAGCAGACGATCAAACTCGTTTTATGGACTATGTGCATGCCAATGATTATTTGAAAGATCAACAAGGCGAGTATGCAGAAGCCTATAGCGTTTACTCTCCCTGGGTACATCGCGTTGACTTCAGCTACAAACATGATTTTGCTCTTAATGCAGGTAAAAACGAACACAAACTGCAACTTAGCTTTGATATCAAAAACGTGATGAACTTCTTCAATTCTGAGTGGGGCGTGGCTAAATATTTGAACCCGGAAATTGGCTCGGACCCTCGTATCCTCAAATACGAAGGTGTTGATGCTGATGGTGTAGCTACATTCTCTACACCCTCTTCAATCCATGGTAATACTAAAACATTCACGCCAAGCTACACATTGGGTCAAACCTGGTATGCTTCTATTGGTATCAAATATATTTTCAACTAATTAAAAAGCTCTGACAATTATGAAATTAAAAAGAATATTTCCATTTTTCGTTGCAATACTTGCCTTGCTGACAAGTTGTAATGATGAAGATACAATGACGTTGCTTGGTGAAATTCAAGTATCGTCGTCTTACGTGTCTATCCCTGTTGACGGTGGTTCTACAGCCATTACGGTAACAGCGAAAGATAGCTGGACAGTAGAGAATAATACTGAATGGTTGACTGTCTCCTCAACCTCTGGCAGTGCCGGAGAATCAACGCTTACATTTTCGGCTGAATCTGCCTTAGATGGCCGCACTGCAGAGGTTTTAATTCAATGTGGAGGCAAAACTCAGAGAATTAACATCATCCAGGGTTTGGCAACAGTTGCATCTGCCACATGTGCGGAGGTAATTGCCGGACCGGACAGCAAGACCTATCAGGTAACCGGTGTTTGTACATCAATAGCCAACACAACTTACGGCAACTGGTATTTGAAGGATGAAACAGGTTCTATTTATATATATGGTACTCTTGACGCAAAGGGTGTAGAGAAAAACTTCCTGAGTCTGGGGCTTGAAGTGGGAGATGAAGTAACTGTTCAAGGACCAAAAACTACCTATGGAACAACGGTGGAGTTGGTAAATGTAACAGTTATCAGTATCAATAAATCATTGGTAAAAGTTGATTCGGTACAAAACGCAACACTTTCTGTCGATGGTGGTGAATTTATTGCATACCTTACCTGTAAAGGACAAGGCGTATCGGTAGATATTCCTGATGATGCCAAGTCCTGGCTATCAATTTCATCTATCCAATCAGCAGAAACCAGTACTGTTGTGAAATTCAAAGCCGCTGCCAATACCGGTGGAGATCGTGAAACTACGCTCATCTTCAACACTACGGATGGAACTAAAGACTACAGTGCACAAACAACACTTAAGCAAAAAGGAGCGATTGTAAATGCTACCATTGCAGAATTTCTGGCTGCTGAAGTTGGCGATACACAATATCGTTTGAAAGGCGTTATTACCAGCATTCCCGATGCTACATCCGGCAAATTATACTTGAGAGATTTCTCCGGTGAAACATATGTTTATAAAATTCAGGATTTTGCTCAAAAAGGTCTAAAAGAAGGTGACATCATCACAATTGTAGGGAAACGTGCAGCATATAATGGATCTCCACAAGTAAGTGGCGCTGTTCTGGAAAGCTTTGTTCCTGTAACTACGGCTACCATTGCAGAAGTACTGACCAAACCTGACGATACCGATACTTACTTTATGGTAACCGGTAAGATTACATCTATTACTAACGCAGATTACGGTAATCTTTATATCAAGGACGGCGACAGTGAAATATACGTGTATGGCTGTTATCCGGGTTATGGGGCAACCGGTAATGATAGAAAAGGTTTGTTAGCTGCCAAAGGCATTAAAGTTGGTGATACGCTAACAGTAATTGCACCAAAGGGTTCCTATAATGGAGTAGCTCAACTTTCAAATGGTATTTATTTCAGCCACGTAAGCGCAGAATAAAATGGATTATTCTTCCATAATAATTTAATGGGGTAAATAAAAAAGAGGCTGTCCAAAAAACCAGGACAGCCTTTTTTTTGACCTGTATCTTGTTTTGCAGAAGTGAAAAATATCTGCCCCGCGGGGGTCGAATAAAAGTAACGCTATACTTTTACCAAAGTAACGTTATACTTTTGCTGAAGTATCACTATACTTTCACCGGAGTAACGTTATACTTTTTCAGGAACGCGCTGTAACCCCTAAAATGAACTGGTGTTGTTACAAATAAAAAAAATCACTAACCGCATTATTTATAAGAGCAATGGCTGCTGAGCTTGCGAACGAATTGCTAAATACTGAATCTGTTGCCGAAACAACCAACAGAGCTACTCACCACAAAACAATTTATGTTATTCTGAAAGATGGAGTTTACGTACCACAGTAGTCAGGGGTAATTTTTTTTATGAATTATTGCGCAGATTTGTACTTTTGTATTGTTTTATACCGAAAGTAACGATATTATATCAATGAAAACAATAAAAACACCTGTCGTCATTTTGCTCCTGCTCCTAACCCATTTTAGTTTTTCCCAACCTTTGGGATATTATAACGGAACGGAGGGGCTGGCCGGGGAAAACCTGAAAAAAGCGCTGCACGATATTATTAAAGGACACGTCGATTTTTCGTATAACCAGTCCCGTTATATTATCAACTACACCGATGCCGACACGGCCAATCCTGAAAATGTAATCCTTTTTTATCTTCAGGAATCGCGGGATGCCGACCTTTATGGAACAGGCGGCGATAACATCAACCGCGAACATGTGTGGGCAAAATCGCACGGAAATTTTGCAGATATACGGCCCATGGACAGCGACGCGCACAATCTGCGCCCGGCCGATGCTTCGGTAAACGAAGACCGCAGCAACAAAGATTTTGATAACGTTCAGCCCAACGGCACTCAGCATCCCGAAGCTACCGGATGCTGGTACACCAGTTCGGCGTGGGAACCTGGGCCCGCAACCAAAGGACAGGTCGCCCGAATCCTGTTTTACATGGCTACCCGTTACGAAGGCGGAGACCCGGAAATCGATCTTGAACTTATCGATGCGTACAGCAGTTATTCGTTGCCACAACACGGCAAACTTTCAACGTTAATTGAATGGAATAACCAGTACCCGCCTTCCAACTTCGAACGCCGCCGCAACGAAAGGCTTTTCCAGATTCAGCAAAACCGAAACCCTTTTGTTGACAATCCGGACTTTGCCAATCTGATATGGAATACAAAACAACCCGCCTTAATCAATATCTCCGAATTAAAAATGACACCAGAAAAACCTGTTCCCGGGGAAACCGTTGCGATTTCTTTAAAAATTAATTCGGAAACCGCACCCGACAGCGTACTTTTTTTCTGGGGAAATTCTTTTGATTCAGAACAAAACCGGCAAAACCTGATTTTGAATTCCGAAGTATATTCCAATGAAATTTCTTTTGTTAATGTATTGCCCGGGGAAACGACCTTTTTCTTAGTCAAGGCTTTTGCCGGAAACGATTCGTCGTTAACCAGGGGGAGTTACATTTTCCCTGAAAATATAAGCCAGGAACAAATCACGCCAGTTCAAACCGTTCAGGGAACTGGATTGGAAAGTCCGATGATTGGGCAGCAGGTTACGGTAACCGGACGTGTTACTGGCAATTTCGACAATACATTGTACATCCGCGATAATTCAACAGGAAGAGGGGGAATTTGTATTTTTAATTCGCTGAAAACCGGGAATGTGGGCGACAGCGTCGTGGTACGAGGGAAAGTAGCCGAGTATTCCACATTAACCGAACTCACCGAGATCGACTATTTTTATAATTTCGGAAATAACAAAACTGTTGACCCCATTGAAATTAGTACGTCGCAGATTAACGAAGATTACGAAGGCATGCTGGTTAAAATTGAGGGTGTTACTTTTAACGAAGGTGGAACTACTATTCAGGATGAAAATTCCACCTATTTATTTTCGGATGGTTCGGGTCAGGGTGTGTTATTTTCCTCCTGGAATTCAAGACTTGTCGGGAAAAAATTACCGGGAGGAAAAGTAACCGTTACAGGCATTTTATCGCAATATCAGGGAACTTATCAACTTTTGGCGCGCGATATCTCCGACTTTGGTGTAAAAACCGCCGCGCCGTTGCTACCCGCAGAGGAGAACCAGATTGTTCTTTACCCAAATCCGGCAGGCGCCCAGCTATTTCTGTCTTCTTCCAAAGAGATAAAATCGATAGCCGTTTATTCCGCCAGCGGACAGAAAATGACTTCTGAAAGCGGGCAAATATCGCAGATTGATGTTTCGGCGTTCGCGCCCGGACTGTATATAATAACTATCGAAACACACGGCGGAGATGGACTTGTCAGTAAAAAATTCAGCAAAAGGTAAAAAGTACTTTTTACGGAATGGTTGCGCTATTTCTAATTTCGCCTGAAATGGGAAGAAAGGTTTTTGCAGATTTTTAAATTTTATCCTGTTGAATGGTTATTTTTTCCTTTTCCTTTTTTCAACCGACCAGCCGAACTTGCCTATTTTTTTGCCCATTCCGAAATAATGACCGTGGCTGTAAACCAGCGGTTTCGCTTTCGAAAAACTAAACGCCTGCTGTTCGTTCAGATATTCCTCGTCAACCGAAACACTCACCACCTCGGAAACAAACATGTGGTGCGAACCAAGTTCGACGATATTTTTCACCCTGCATTCAATGTTCACCGGCGACTCTTCAATGATGGGCGCTTTTACCATTTTGGCAGGGGCTGGGGTAAGGTTCATCTCTTTCCACTTGTTGTACTTCCTTCCCGAGCGGCAGCCGCACCAGTCGGTCGCTTTGGCCAGGTTCTCGGTGGTCAGGTTTATCACAAACTCACCGGTGCGTTTGATAATTTCGTACGAATGCCGTCCCGGTCTCACCGAAATGTAGCACAAGGGCGGGTCACTGTTGATGGTGCCGGTCCAGGCAATAGTAATAATGTTGTATTCTTCCGGAGTTTCGCCGCAGCTAACCATAACTGCCGGCAGCGGGTAAATAATCGTCCCTGGTTTCCAGTAAGTTTTCGCCATAAACAAACAAGTTCACGGATTAATCCACTGGGTCTTTCCAGTCGCCGTTTTCACGGATCAGCACTTCTAGTTCTTCCACTGCATTTTCATACGGAATGGCCCTTTTTACAGGTTTTAATCCTTTATAAAGATTTACCTTGTTGGCGCCTGCTCCAACAAAACCGTAATCTACATCGCCCATTTCGCCCGGGCCGTTTACTACGCAACCCATAATCCCGATTTTCAGGTGGTCGAGATGTTTAAAATGCGCCTTTATTTTTAGTGTTGTTTCGTGTAAATCAAACAATGTTCGTCCGCAGCCGGGGCATGATACAAAATCGGTTTTCGAAACCCTCATGCGGGTAGCCTGAAGGATACCAAAACTAAGGTCTTTCAGTTCTGTAAATGTTATGTTTTCGCTGTCGTTCGAAATACAAATCCCGTCGCCGTAACCATCGATAAACAACCCGCCTAAATCGGCAGACGCCTTAATAATAAGGTCTTCCATTACATCTTCTTCGTATTTGCGGTAAAGAATAACCGGCACTTTCCAGATGTGCGTATCGAGGGTCATAAAAAAGGCCCGGAGTTCGGCAAACGGATTTTTATTAAAACTTTCGAGGATAAGAACAGTTTTCCGCGTTTGTTTGAGTTTGGTAATAATTTCGGGGTGTTTATCCATAAAACGGTCGAATTCCATTTTATTGGTGCGAATAAATTTCATTCTTCCCCAGCGTGTACTTTCAAAAAGGTACTCTTCGAGGGTAATCACCGGGTAGCTTTCTCCGGTAATATCGAGGACTTTGTTTCCTGAGAGAAAATAGTCAGGGATTAATTTTCCCCTGATGGGAAGTATTTCCTGCAGATCGTGTTCTCCAAGATCGGCAATGACTACAGGAAGTTGTTTTCCGCCCATGTTGAGTACCGGACGAGTGGATCTCCTTTCAAATTCAAACGGGTTGGGCTGGGCAATCATCGGGGCCGTAATCGGTTCGTGATCCTGGTAACTTTTGAAATGGTTGACCAGTTTTGTAGCCACGGGTATTTCCTTTACAGGCCTTTCCGTTAGCGAAACGCGCACGGTGTCTCCAATCCCGTCGGCCAGCAATGCGCCAATGCCCACGGCCGATTTAATTCGCCCGTCTTCTCCTTCGCCGGCTTCGGTAACCCCGAGGTGAATGGGAAATTTCATATCCTCGAGACGCATTTTGTAATTCAGAAGCCGCACTGTACATACCATTACCCTGGTGTTGCTCGATTTGATGGAAACCACAACATTTGTAAAATCGACTTTTTTGCATATCCGCAAAAATTCCATAACCGATTCTACCATGCCGGAAGGAGTATCGCCAAACCTGCTCATTACCCGGTCGGACAGTGAGCCGTGGTTGGCGCCAATCCGAAGCGCTGTATTGGTTTCTTTTAACAGATGAAGAAATGGAACAAACTGCTCCTCGATTTTGAGCAACTCGTTTTTATACTCGTCGTCGGTATAAATCCGGTTTTTGAACTGCGCCCTTTTATCATAAAAATTGCCGGGATTGATCCTGACTTTGGATATGTATTTTGCAGCAATTTCAGCCAGTTTCGGATTAAAATGGATGTCTGCGATCAGGGGAGTATTGTATCCCCTCGATACCAACTCGTTTTTGATGTTTGTAATATTTTCCGCATCATAAATGCCCTTTACGGTAACACGTACATAGTCGGCACCGGCCTTAATCAGCCGAACAATCTGTTCCACAATTGCTTCCGTATCTTTTGTACTGGTATCCGTCATGGTTTGGATGCGGATTGGATTTTTCCCTCCAACCGGAACACCACCAATATTTACCTCCCAGGTTTTCTGTCTTTCATACTGGGTTAAATCCTTTATATAATTGAAATTACGATCTTTCATTGAATTAAATCTGTTTTGCTGATTTGCAAATTTAAACTAATGCAATCAAAATAAAAAGAATAGACTATTTTTGTTTTTGTTTATAAATGTATGAGTGTAGAAACGAAGGAGATAACAAAATTATTTGGAAAGCAAAAAGCGCTTGACAAGGTTGGTTTTACCATAAAGAAAGGGGAACTGGTAGGTTTTTTAGGTCCCAACGGCGCAGGAAAATCGACAATGATGAAAATTATCACCGGATTTTTATCCCCTGACGAAGGCGATGTTTTGGTAAACGGAGTAAAAATCTCGGCAAAAAATCTTGAAATCAGAAATAATATCGGTTATCTTCCCGAGAACAATCCGTTATATACCGACCTGTTTGTAAAAGAGTCTCTGGAAATAACCGCGGGTTTTTACCGGCTGAAAAATAAAAAACAGCGTGTTGCCGGGATGGTAGAGCTCACCGGGCTTGGCGACGAACAACACAAAAAAATCAGGGCCCTTTCAAAAGGATACCGGCAACGGGTGGGGTTGGCACAGGCGCTTATCCACAATCCTTCGGTCTTGATATTGGATGAGCCCACTACCGGCCTCGATCCGAACCAGTTGGAAGAGATCCGGAGTTTAATCCGCGAAATCAGCAAAGAAAAAACGGTAATGCTTTCATCGCATATTATGCAGGAAGTGGAGGCGGTTTGTTCCCGGGTTATTATCATCAGCAAAGGTAAAATTGTGGCTGATGGTGGAATTTCGGAAATCAAAAGCGGCAACATCAGGCACAACCAGATAGTAGTGGCCGAGTTTGACAAACCGGTGTTACCCGAAGTTTTGCTTTCAGTAGAAGGGGTACAAAATGTTACACCTGTCGGGAACTTCTGGGAGATTGAATCCAGCCGGGGAGAAGACCTGCGCCCGGCGATTTTTCACTTTGCAGTTCAAAACGGTTTAACTTTGCTCACCCTTCGGGAGAAACAACAAAATCTCGAAGAGGTCTTCCGTAACCTGACACAAAAAAGGAGTTAAACATTTCAGTTTAACTCCTTTTTTGTGAATTGAGTAGTATTTTACTGACCTTTTTTTATCCGGCTGACCGTTACAAAATCGCGGTACGATTTAACGAGGTTGATCATATTCAGCAAAAGGGTTTTCATTTCGGAATTGATTTTAAAGAACAACTGCGAATTCCGCGTATTCACTTCTTTGTTTTTTATCCTTTTGATTTGGCTTTTTTCGATCGTTCCCAGATACTCAAAAATCTTTTCGCGATCGGCAACCAACAACTCGATGTTTTCGAAGTTTTTTTCTTTTATGGTGTGCAAAACAAAGTTGAAGAAGTTGTTGGTAAGCGAAATCAGGGTTGTCATTTCTTTGGCCTGTTCCTTTGTAAAAGGCTTGTGGTTGTTGGCATTGTGTAAGATGATCGGTTCCAGCATATAGTGGACCGCATGGGCCATTTCGCGTTTGTAGTCCATCATTTGCACGTAAAAGTGACTTGTATCTACGGGTCCTTCAGTAAGTTTGCTGAGGGTGGAGTAAACTTTGTCTTTGTTCTTTTTTGCTTTTTTTGAAAACTCATCGCTGGCAGCTTCTGCCTTTTTTAGTCCGTTACGATCTTCTTCGAGAAAACTTTCCATACCCAGCGAAAGAATGTGGTTGGTATTGACAATCGCTTTAATCACCTGTTTTGTGCTTTTGACAAGCATATCTTCCGAACCGTCATTTTCGTTAATGGTGTCTTCTTCTTCCGTTTTTACATTGTTGGAACGTTTTCTAAACACGATATGGGTACGGAGCACCATAAAAATGGCGATTGCAATAAAAACGAAAATAATATATTTACCTCCAAGAGAGATGATTAGGGCAATAAAACCTGCTATGGTAAATGCAATTATAGCCGTTAAAAACCAGCCTCCGATAACCGCGAAAACACCCGAAATACGGTAAACAGCGCTTTCCCGGTCCCAGGCACGGTCAGAAAGAGAAGTTCCCATGGCTACCATAAACGTAACGTAAGTGGTTGAAAGCGGTAATTTAAGCGATGTGCCAAATGCAATCAGAATACTGGCCACAACAAGGTTTACCGAAGCTCTGATAAGGTCAAAAGCAGGGGCATTTGTATTGTTGGCCGATTCCGGGCGTACGGGAGCAAACCTTTTTTGAACCAGTTGATTTACCGCATCCGGCATAATTTTTTGAAGGGTTTTGTTCACATTCATACCACCCCTTACAACAACACGGGCTGCCAGCGACGAGCCGAAACGTTCGGCGCCTTCGCTCTGCCTCGATAAATCAACTGACGTTGCAACCACAGATTTGGCTTTTTTCGACATGATGAGGGTAATAATCATCACCAACCCCGCAACGAGCAACATGTAAGTAGGTGTTTCCACTTTACCTGCAAGCATTCCCATGGAGAAAGTATCAGGCGAGCTTGCTCCTGCAGCCATCCACGCTTTAAATGAACTAAATCCGGCCAGTGGAACACCTATAAAGTTGACCAGGTCGTTTCCGGCAAATGCCATTGCAAGAGCAAAGGTTCCGATCAAAACAATGGTTTTCAGGATTTTTATTTTGAAAACCCATTTGAGCAACTGAATTAAAATGGTTAAACCAATAAAACAGTATAGTAAAACCAATCCGCTGTTGTGGGTAACCCAGTTTTCAAGTGTTTCGCCCCCGGCCACTTCAATCTCGGCAAAAGCTGAATCACTAATTCCCTTGATAAGAATAAAATAGACGATGGATGTAATAGCCAACCCGCCAAAGGTAGAGCCAAAGTATTTCATGGGATTACGGTAGTTGAACGAAAAGATGAGCCGGGTTATGTACTGGATTATGGCGCCCACCGTAAAGGCAATGACCACGGAAACCAGTATGCCGGTAATGATGGCCAGCGCCTTTTCCGAATTAATGTAGTTTGAAAGTTCTATAACAGAACCTCCCAGGCTTTTAATTTTGACAATGGAAACAGCCACCGCTGAACCAAGCAATTCGAAAACGAGCGATACCGTTGTTGATGTTGGCATTCCAAAGGTGTTAAACAAATCCAGCAAAATAACATCGGTGATCATTACGGCAAGAAAAATGACCATAATTTCGGAGAAGACAAACATGTCGGGGTGAAAAATGCCTTTGCGGGCTACTTCCATCATTCCGTTCGAGAACGCGGCCCCGATAAAAACCCCAAGACTGGCCATAAGGAATATGACCCATTTGGGAGCTGCTTTGGAGCCGATGGCCGAATTTAAAAAGTTTACGGCATCGTTACTTACACCAACTATTAAATCTGAAATGGCCAGTGCAAATAAGATGACTACTAAAATGATGTAGAAATTTTCCATATAATTTTCTTAATTATGACGGCGGGCAAATATAAACGCTAAGTAATAACTAAAGGCCATTCTAAACATTAAATAAATATTAACTAACCTTAAAATTACTGTTAATCAATGAATAACATTTATTTCGTAATTTTGGCAGTTTAAATTTAGTGATTATGAACAAATTTTCCTTAAAACAGGTCGTATTAATTGTTTCTTTAGCGCTCACATGTATAGCCTTTTTGCTTTGGATTTTTGTGCCAAAAACCACTTGGTTTTTGTTTGTTCTGCCTGTTTTGTTATTGGCTTTTTTTATGATCACCTATTCTTTAATTCAGTACGTACTAAACAAATTTGTTTCTGATAAAATAAAACCGATATACAAGATAATCAATTATGTACCGCAAAAGGGGAAAGAAGTTAAACTAAAAACGAAGCAGGGTTCTGTTGAGCTTTCGGAAGTGGAGCACGATGTTGAAGAATGGGCGCACAACCAGTTGCAGGAAATCGAAAGGCTCAAGGATTTGGAACGTTACCGCAAAGACTTTGTGGGAAATGTTTCGCACGAACTGAAAACGCCGATTTTTAACATTCAGGGCTACATTCTTACTTTGCTTGAAGGCGGACTGGAGGACCCAAAGATCAACAAACTTTATTTGACCCGCTCCGAAAAAAGTATCGACCGGATGATTTCGATTGTTGAAGATCTCGAATCGATTACCAAACTCGAAACGGGCGAATTGAAACCTCAATATACCATTTTCGATATGGTAAAACTGGTTGAGGAAGTTTTTGAGATGGAACAAATGATGGCCAAAGAACAAAAAATTTCTCTCCAGTTTTCAAATAAACCCGATCGGCCGGTTTATGTACACGCCGATAAAAAACGGATCATCGAGGTGCTTTCCAATTTGGTAACCAACGGGATCAAATACGGCAAAAAAAAGGGTCTTGTTAAAGTTGGGTTTTATGATTTTGATGAAAAAATGATGATAGAAGTTTCAGACAATGGGATTGGCATCAGCAAAAAAGATCTTCCCCGGATTTTCGAACGGTTTTACCGGGTCGATAAATCCAGATCGCGCGAGCAGGGAGGCACCGGTCTCGGTTTATCTATCGTCAAACACATCATCGAGGCACACAACCAAACCATTAACGTACAAAGTGTTTTGGATGAAGGCACCACTTTTACTTTTACACTTGAAAAAGCGAAATATTAACCTACCTTTGTTTAATCCGGTTTTAGTATATTTCTAACGGAGCTTTAATAATTAACATCTACATTTGTAACAAAAATTTTCCTGAATATGGACGAGAATACGCTAAAAATTCTGCTGGTTGACGACGAAGATGACATCCTCGAATTCATAAGTTATAATCTTGAAAAAGAAGGTTACAAGGTTTACACCGCAAAGAATGGTGTTGAAGCCATAAAAATGGCCGAAAAAAAATTACCGAACCTGATTATTTTGGACGTAATGATGCCTGAAATGGATGGGATTGCCGCCTGCGAAGAGATGCGCAAAATTCCGGCGCTTAAAAATACACTGATTGCTTTCCTGACGGCGCGCGGCGAAGATTATTCACAAATTGCGGGTTTCGAGGCTGGCGCCGACGATTATATTACAAAACCGGTTAGGCCAAAAGTTTTGGTCAGCCGCGTGAAAGCCCTTTTGAAAAGGACAGGAGAGCCTGCCCCGGCCGAAGTTGTAGAGAATGTAAACACCCTTAATATCGGGAATCTTGTTATCGACAAGGAAAGATATCTGATCCGGATGAACAATGAAGAGATGATTCTGCCGCGAAAGGAATTTGAATTATTGTCGCTGCTGGTTTCAAAACCTGGAAAAGTATTTACCCGCGAAGAAATTTATTACTCGGTTTGGGGTGACAATGTGGTAGTTGGCGATCGTACCATTGACGTTCACATACGGAAACTGCGGGAGAAAATCGGGAACGATCACATCCGGACTTTAAAGGGGATTGGTTATAAATTTGTTGAATAATTCAGACAAAATAAATCACCAGGTACAAAATTGTAAATCCCGTAAGGTAACCTGCGATTATTTGCTGCAGGTTGTGTTTGTTTAAAAGTAACCGCGCGGTACCTACCAAACCCGAAACTACAACTACCATTATAATGGCCCACGCCGGATTTGCACCCGAACGGAACGAAAGAGCAAAAATAGCGCCGGCCAAACTGCCCAGCGCCGCCATGTGGGCGCTTATTTTCCATTTAAACGAAACCAGCATCATAACGATGATGACCAAAACCGACGCTATCATAAAAACTTTAAATACCGGGAATGCTTTCATTTTGTTCATAATTACAAACCCCATATAATAAAATACGGATGTGGACAAAAACGGGATAATCCGATCCTTCGCTTTTGTCATCGTAAGGTCGAATTTGGGATTCAAGGCAAGTATGGCAACAGATAGTAATGGTAAAACCGAGGTGGTGAAGAATACAACCAGGATTATAAACCGTTTGGCTTCCCACGATAACATGGAAAAATAAAACCCCGAATTGAGTAACAGGATCATACCCAGGGTGGGGACAAGCACCGGATGAAAAACAATCGATATTATTCTCGCAATTTTTTCCGGCATTTTACAGTTCCTTTCTTAGTCGGGCCACCGGAATCCCGAGTTGTTCGCGATATTTGGCAACCGTCCGGCGGGCAATGTTATACGACTTTTCTTTCAGGATTTCTGCCAGTCTTTCATCGGTAACCGGTTTTCGTTTGTCTTCATTACCGATACAATCCTGGAGTATTTTTTTGATTTCCCGGGTCGAAACTTCTTCCCCGTCATCTTTTTGAAGCCCTTCGGAAAAGAAATATTTTAAGGGGTAAATTCCGAAATTGGTTTGGATGTATTTACTGTTGGATACCCTCGAAATGGTTGAAATGTCTAATCCTGTCCGCTCGGCAATATCTTTCAGAATCATTGGCCGTAGTTTGGTTTCATCGCCATCGATAAAATATTCCTTTTGAAAGGAAATGATTTCCGACATGGTAATCAGTAACGTGTGGTGCCTTTGTTCCAGCGCATCAATAAACCAGCGTGCAGAATCGAGTTTTTGTTTTACAAACATCAGCGCTTCCTTTTGGCTCCTGTTTTTCTTTTTAAAACCGTTGCTCAGCGAATGGAGCATTTCGAGGTACGTTTCATTGATTTTTAAGTCGGGTACGTTTCTCTGGTTTAATGAAAGATTTAATTCGCCATCGATAGTTTCAAGAAGAAAATCGGGGATAATGTGTTGGTTCGATTTGTTTAAGGGGTTACTGTACGAACTTCCGGGTTTGGGGTTTAATTTCAAAATATGATCGATGGCCTGTTTGAGATCTTCGTCGGAAAGTTCGAGTTTTTTCTGTATTTTTTCGTAGTGCTTTTTGGTAAACTCATCAAAAAAATCTTTAACGATTATTTTTGCCAAATCGAAAGTACTGCCTTTTTTCCGGTTCAACTGGAGGATGAGGCACTCTCTGAGATTTCGCGCTCCCACACCCGGAGGATCGAGTTCCTGTACTTCCATTAAAATTTTGTACAGTTCTTCTTCAGATACTTCCAGATTCATGTTGAAAGCCAGGTCGTCTGCAATGGCTTCGAGGTCGCGTCTGAGGTACCCGTCGTCATCGATATTCCCGATGATGTATTCTGCCAGTTGTTTTTGTAATTCGGTAAGGTTCAGCAACCCTAATTGTTCATATAAATTTTCGTGAAAAGTGGTGCCAACTGAAAAAGGGACATCAATATATTTGTCGTCTTTTGAGTAATTGTTGGCTGAAAGCCGGTATGAAGGAATTTCCTCCTCCTCATTCATATAATCATCAAACGAAAATTCTTCGTTGTCTTCGTCCTTTTCCGATTTCAGTTCGGGAGCCTCTCCTGTTTCCTCGTCAAATTCAGGATTGTCCGATTCAAGTTCAAGCACAGGATTCTCTTCCAACTCTTTCTTGATTCTCTGCTCAAGTTGCATCGTTGGGATTTCCAAAAGCTTGATTACCTGTATCTGTTGCGGCGAAAGCTTTTGAAGCAATTTTTGTTGTAATGACAGCTTTTGCTCCATCTCGCATTTGTTATCCGCGTAAATTTACTATTTTTTTGATAGTTTATTTAGAATTCTGCATTTTTCGGAGTTCTTGGGAATGCAATCACATCGCGGATATTTCCCATTCCGGTAACAAAAAGAATAAACCGTTCGAATCCCAGCCCGAACCCGCTGTGTACAACCGAACCAAAACGGCGGGTATCGAGATACCACCACATTTCTTCTACCGGGATATTCATCTCCTTCATGCGGGTTTCCAGCTTTTCGAGGTTTTCTTCACGCTGCGACCCCCCGATAATTTCCCCAATCTGTGGGAACAGGACGTCCATCGCGCCAACCGTTTTTCCGTCGTCGTTTTGTTTCATATAAAAGGCCTTTATTTCTTTGGGGTAGTTGGTCAGAATTACCGGGCGCTGAAAATGCTTTTCCACCAGATAACGTTCGTGTTCGCTTTGTAAATCTACACCCCAGTCAACCGGAAACTGGAACTTTTTCTTTTTGTACGGCGCCGAATTTTTAAGGATGTCGATAGCCTCGGTGTAGGTTATCCGAACAAAATCGTTTTTTAATACAAACTCCAGTTTTTCAATCAAATCCATAGAACGCTGATCCTGCGGTTTGTTTTTTTCTTCTTCTTTAAGTCTTTCAGCAAGGAATTTTAAATCGTCGATACAATGGTCGAGGGCATATTGAATCAGCGATTTTAGAAATTCTTCGGCCAAATCCATGTTGTCTTTCAGATCGTAAAAAGCCATCTCCGGCTCAATCATCCAGAATTCGGCAAGGTGGCGGGTTGTATTCGAGTTCTCGGCCCTGAATGTTGGTCCGAAAGTATAAATTTCGCCCAGTGCCAGTGCGCCCAGTTCACCTTCGAGCTGACCTGAAACCGTTAAGTTGGTTGGCCTTCCAAAAAAATCCTGGCTAAAATCGATGGTTCCGTCTTCGTTCAAAGGCGGCTTTTTTGCGTCAAGTGTCGAAACCCGGAACATTTGTCCAGCGCCCTCGGCATCGCTGGCTGTAATGATAGGGGTGTGAAGATAGTTAAATCCTTTTTCGTTAAAATAGTTATGAATGGCAAAAGCCATGGCGTGCCGGATCCGGAAAATGGCGCCAAAAGTATTGGTGCGGAAACGTAAATGGGCATTTTCGCGGAGAAATTCAAGCGAGTGTTTTTTGGGTTGAATCGGAAATTTCTCCGGATCGGCTTTCCCCAGAATTTCAATTTTGTGGGCCGTTAGCTCCACATTTTGTCCGCTGCCTGCCGATTCTGCCAAAATCCCGGTAACGGAAAGCGACGCTCCCGTATTAATTTCACGTAAAACAGATTCCTCAAAATTATTAACATCAGCTACAATTTGAAGGTTGTGAATGGTTGAACCGTCGTTTAGCGCAATAAAACTGACGTTTTTGCTTCCTCTTTTGGTTCGTACCCAGCCCTTTACAACTACATCTTTTCCTGTTTCCCCATTCTGCAGGATGTCTTTAATTTTTAAACGTTTCATGAATATTTTTCTTTATTGACTTTAACAACTTTTTGTAAAAAAACAAAAGTATATTTTCTGGGGGATAATTGATAAACGGGGTTTTAAAATTAAAGTGAATTTTGACGAAATGATAAAATCGCAACAATCATCAGGGCGAAAGAGGTTGGGGCGCCATGTTAAAAAAAACAACCCCGGCTGTATTTCTCAACCGGGGTGTGTATATTGCTCCGTATTTATTTAGCCAATTGGTAAACTATGCTTCTTTTTCATAGGTTCCCGGAACCGGTACAGTTGCTGTTTTCATGTACCCGATATTCCCCATGATGTAGGTTTCTGGCCCCAGTTTCATATCCGAGTTCATCATTTCATCGTAGGTAACTTCTTTCCCGGTGTAGGCCGAAACCCTTCCCATAAGAGCCACCATATTTGAAATTGCTGTTGCTTCAGCTTCGTTAAACGGAATATCCTGGCGGATGCAGGTTACCAGGTCAATATGTTCCTGTACATACGGACTGGTTTCCGAACCTTCGGCAACAAACAATTCTGCACCGGCTGCATCCACAATTTTTGGTTTGTGGCCGTCGGTGATTGCAATTGCTTTTGTTCCGTGGAAAATTTCGTAAACCCCGTTGGCACAACCGTTAATCTGACGGCAGGTGCTGTGCATGTGACGTCCGTCGCCAAAAATATAATCAACGCTGAAATTGTCAAATTGGTCGCCGGTAGGTCTGCGCTGTCTCGAACCAAAACCAAGCGCTTTTACCGGATGATCGCCAAAATACCACATCGCAACATCGAGGTTATGAACATGCTGTTCTACAATGTGGTCGCCCGAAAGCCAGCACCAGTTTACCCAGTCGCGAATCATCCATTCCATTTCTGTCCAGCTTGGATTGTTGTCGCGGTGCCACAATTTACCACCGTTCCAGTAAACGTTTGCCGATACAATTTTCCCGATGGCATTGTTTTGCATCTCTTTGTAAAGGTTTACATAGCTGTGTTCGTGCCTTCTTTGTGTTCCGGTAACTACTTTCAACCCCATCGATTCAGCCATTTTGGCCGCGGCAAGTACCTGGCGGATGCCCACAGGATCAACGGCAACCGGTTTTTCCATAAACACATGTTTACGGGCTTTAACGGCTGCTTCAAAGTGTTCCGGACGGAATTTTGGCGGAGTGGCCAAAATAACAATGTCAACACCTGAATCTATTACTTTTTCAAAAGCGTCGAAACCGACAAAGCAGTTTTCGACCGGGACTTCCTGTCCTTTTTCGGTTTTAATTTTTTCGCGGCAACTGTCAACCCTGTCCTGGAAAACGTCGCCAAGAGCAGTAACCTGCAACCCCGGACCTGCATCCAGAAAGTTAAGAGCAGCGCCTGTCCCGCGTCCGCCGCAACCAATAATACCAGCTTTCAGTTCTTTGCCTTCGGGAGCTGTTACCAGCATCGGAGGAAATTTATACTCTGACGGGACCCAATCATAAGACCCACCGACTGCACCGGCACCTTTTTTATCGCCTCCCGAGGCGCAAGATGAAAGTGTTCCGACTCCCATTGCTCCGGCTGCGCCTACTACGGCTGCTCCGGCTAAAAATTTTCTTCTCGAAAAGTTATTGTTACTCATAATAAAACGTTTTAGTTGAATTTAGGATTCTAAAATTATTAATTTTTTCCAGTTTTTTCATCAAATTCACAAACAACTCTAAAACTTATAAAATTACAGTCGGATAACCACCAGATACTTTTGGGCATCTGCGGATCGGTTTTTAGCCATTCAACCGATTTTGTAAAGTCACGTGCAGCGCTCCTTACTTCTCCGATTTCACTTTTAAACGACCCACCTCTGACTACATGTTCTTCTCCGGTGGCCGGACCTTTGGGATCTTGCGCCCCATCCTGTAACGTTTGATAAGCGTCTTCGGCATACCAGTCC
>CAYWBV010000017.1:0-4721 GCA_964455785.1 uncultured Maribellus sp. | reverse complement strand
CGGCTTCCCAGCCCCCAGTTTTGATCGGGTTGTCCGTATGGTGGTGTTGGCCCTGATATGGCATCTACATCCGATTCAGTACGTGTCCCTTCTGTATCGGTCGATCTTCCTTCTGCCGCAGTCGCACTGTAAAACGCCAGATATTCGGTCCAGCTGACTTCTACTTCAGCCATAAAGAAGGGGCTTATTTTAACTTCTTTTTGCGGTCCTTCATCGGGTTTGCGTAAGTCCTCATTTTCAGGGCTTCCGATTTTAAATGTTCCTCCCGGAATTGCTTTCATCGTAAAAGCAACCGTGGTTCCCGGAACGGTTTCCGTAAAATCTTCATGTGCGGTTACTGCTGCCGGTTCGGTATAACGCGCCAGGTTTTCATTACCAGTGCTGCCAAATTCAACATTTTTGGCATGTAACGCATTCGGGTCGTAATGGCCTACGTTCAAGTGACAGTTGATACAAAGCAACTGTTCTTCATTTTGAGAGTAATACAGATGTGCGTCTTGTCCTTCTTTGGTCAAAGTAAGCGGGAACAGGTTTTCGTGACATCCGACGCAGGAGGTTTGAAAGGTATGTTTTTGTGCATATTCCAGCGTTGATTTTAATTCCCAGTTAAAATCGGCGCTGTCTTTAAAAACATAACCATAAGCGTCTCTCGCAAAAGCTTTAATTTTTTCGGGCAAATATCCCTCACCTTTGGGTGGCAGGTGGCAATCGACACACCCGACATGAATCCCAACCCGGGTATCGTAATGAACCGAAAGTTTCCATGAATCAAAAACATGAGGATGTACATGGCATATTTCGCACGATTCGTTGGTCGATGTTGTTTCAATTACTTTATAGAAAAGCAGGGTAATGATAATCCCCAATACAAATCCGAAAAAAACAACAAGAAGAAATTTTTTTCTTAAATATGAACCTACTTTTTTCAGCATTACTCAATGGTTTTGATATCTTAGGTAAAAATTGACATTTTAAGTGCCCAAATTTAATAATTTATTGCAGCTACAGATTATGTTGTAAAAAACATAAACTATTTAGAAACAATCAAAATTTTGCCGGACAAAAATGATAATGCAACTATTATCCGGTTTGTACTATACAGACGCTGTTTTTTCTTTTTACACCTATCGGTATTGTCACTTATTTCGTTGGCGCGCCCAAAAAAGTGGTTGCCCTGGGACAGACAACCTGGGAACAATTTCGAAAGAAACGGGAGGGAGGGAATAACCTTTGTTTTTGCTGAAAAACAAATGGTAATGAATTGAGGGCAAGGTACGTTGTAAATATTAATAAAGGGTTGCATAAAAGTTAAACGACCGTTAAAAATTAGCCGATAATTGGGAAGCCAGTTGAAATGTGGTTCGACTGTTTTTTGTATCTTTCGGCAATGAAGAGGTTAACTCAAAATCTAAACGATCTCCTCGGGCTTTTTTTCCCCGGTTTATGTGTTGCATGCGGCGAAAGGTTAGTTTCGCAGGAACAATATGTTTGTTTTAACTGCTGGCACGATTTGCCCGTCACCAATTTTCACTCTAACCCCGAAAACAAAGTTGCACAACTTTTTTGGGGCAGGGTAGCCATTGAAAATGCCACTTCTTTTTTTTCGTACCGGAAAGGGAGCAATTACCAGCAACTGATCCATGGTATAAAATATAAAGGAATGAAAGAACTTGGCTACGAGACAGGCCGGAAATTTGGTTTTCTACTTGCCGAAGCCGAAAACTTTAATTCGGTTGATGTAGTTGTACCCGTACCCCTGCATCCGCAAAAACAAAAAAAACGGGGTTACAACCAAAGCGAATGGATTGCGCGGGGAATAGCCGAACCGATGGGCAAAAATGTATCCTCTGAAAACCTGGTGCGCAAAATGTTTACCGCCACCCAAACCCGTAAAACCCGGTTCGAACGCTGGCAAAACGTAGAAGGTATTTTTGACGTTGACCAGCCCGAAGATTTTTCCGGTAAACACATTCTGCTGGTCGATGATGTGGTAACAACCGGCTCTACATTAGAAGCGTGCGCTTTTCAGTTGTTAAAAATCGAAAACACCAAAGTGAGTATTGCTACTTTGGCCTTTGCCGATTATTAATTCTGCTTTTGGCTTTTAGCAAGAAAGGAAAATTCAGATTCCACGGTACAGTCTATTTTTGAACCAACCATTTCCTGTAAATCATGAATGTAAAAGCTGATACACTGAATTTTTATTATGAACGGATTAACCACGTGGTCCAGTTCATCAATAATCATTTGGGCGAAGAACTCGACATTTTCAAACTCGCCGGTGTTGGTAACTATTCTCCTTATCATTTTCACCGTATTATGCGCGCTTATCTCGGTGAACCGCTTGGGGCCTACATCGTAAGGTTGCGAATGGAAACGGCGGTTACACTGCTTTTATATTCATCCGAAGCAATAAACAACATTGCTTTTAAAGTTGGTTACGACAACCCGTCGTCGTTTAACAAAGCGTTTAAAAAACGATTCGGGATTTCACCAATTGAGTACAGGAAAAACAATGAGAGATTATTACAAAACGAAAGTTCAAAAATTAAATTTATCGACATGGAAAATCTGAAAGAACTTCAACCCAAACTGAAAGAAGTAAAAACAAAAAAAGTGATTTATGCACGCGGCCTGGGAAGTTATGGCGAAAGCGCCGGGAAAAGCTGGAAAACGGTTTGCGAATTTGCCGAAAAAAACCGGTTGTTCGGATTTAACACCGAGTTTATCGGAATAAGCCACGATGATCCGAAAGTAACCGACTCCGATAAATTACGTTACGATGCCTGCGTGGTGGTTTCGAAAGAAGTAAAACCCGAGGGAGAAATCGGCGTGCAGGAAATACTGGGAGGAAAATATGCCATTTTCACTCACATGGGACCGTATGAAAAACTGGAAAGCAGCTACGACTATATTTTTGGTAAATGGCTGCCGGAGAGCGGAAAAGAGTTGCGTAATGTACCTGGTTTCGAAAAATACCTGAATGCACCGGAAAAAACAAAACCGGAAAAATTGCTGACCGAAATTTATGTCCCCATTCAGTAACCGGATGAACTTCCTGACGAAAGCAGGAGTTTTTTTTGAACGGATGTCAGAGAGATTAAAAGCCATCAGTTAAAAACCCTGCAATTATTTTTCAACTACTTTCCATCTGGTTTGTTGTTTAGTAAAAAAAACAGAAAACCAGATGGAATTTAAAATTACAACATACCCTCCAGGCGCCCGGCCCGAGGTTTCGCTGCCTTCGGTTCAAATGTTTACGCTGCTTGGCGAAGACGGGATCCGGAAAATGATAAACGACCACTATGATCTTTTGACTGAAAGCCCGGTGAAGGGCCTTTTTCCGCCCAAAGGAGAAGGTCTGGAAAAGGCAAAGAAAAATTCAGGCGATTTTTTCGTCCAGATTTTGGGAGGCCCCATGTATTTTAGTAAAAACCGGGGAAAACCGATGCTCTACAAACGCCATCTTCCGCATAAAATAACCCCGGAAGCACGCGAAGAGTGGCTCGGTTGTTATCAAACGGTACTCGAAAATATGAAACTCCCGGAAGATGTCCTGAAGTCATTCTGGAACTACCTCGATACTTTTTCCTTCTGGATGGTAAATTCTTAGCAACTAAAAAGTTAACTGGAAATGTTCGGGACTGTTTTTTGGGTTAATTCTAAACAAATCCATTTTCAGGGTGTTAAATACATTGATAACAGAAACATAAAATCACAAAAACAGAAATAATGAAATTAATTTATTTGCTTTTTTTTGCCGCAGCTACTATTGGATTGAGTTCGTGTAGCCCGAAACCTGTTCAAAACGACGAACAGGCCAATGTAAAATACTATCGTCACCTTCAGTTTAGCGAAACCCCGTGGGATTTGGAAAAGGGGACACACCTGATTTCGGCTGATGAAGCCAAAACTGTAAATAACTACAAGTTTACCTGGAACGAAAACAAACAGTTGGTTTCGGTGGAATATAACCGCAACGGAGTTTTACTCGGGTATTCGAATTTGCGCGCCGCAAAAATTACCTACACGTATGAAGGGAATAAACAGATCAAACATTTTTTTGATGAAACCGGAGCAGCGGCCAAAAACGACGGTGTTTCTGCCTTTGAATATACACTCGACGACTCAGGAATGCGCGTTGCCCTGCGCTTTTTGGGTGAAAACGGAGAACCGCTGGAAAACCGGAACAACATCCATAACTATGTATGGAACAAAATGGATGATGGTATGATAAGGGAACTCAGGTACAACCTGGCCAAAGAAGAAGTGATTATGAACCCTTTCTGCCCGTTCTACGAACTTCGTTTCTCATACGACGCCAACGGGTATGTTACCCGGATGGCCAATTACGACAATGACACCCTCTACAACTGCACGGCTGAAAACTGCGGCGATATCGGCGTTTCCTATTTCCTTTTCGGAAACAATGATCAGGGAGATTTACTGAACTTTTCGGTACACAACGCCGCCGGGCAACTTTCGAATTTGTACTGGGGATGGGCAAAACGGGTGAATGTGGTTGACGGGAATGGGTATGTTGTGGAAACTACCATGTACGATCAGGATGATGAATTGCTGGGTGGAAAAAATGTTCCGGTAACTCAATCGGTTTACGACGAACATGGCGCTCTGATCAAAAGGATTTCGATGGATGGGAACAAAAATGTAATTGACAATCCAACCAACGGAGTGGCCATTGTTGAATATAAATACGACGG
>CAYWBV010000016.1:22343-26222 GCA_964455785.1 uncultured Maribellus sp. | reverse complement strand
TTTATTTACATGGTTTCTTCATCATCGACCACCGGGGCCGGGAAAAAAGTGGAAGATTTTCAGCGGGATTATTTTGACCGTATTCAGCAAATGAACCTTAAAAACCCACGGCTGATTGGCTTCGGGATTTCGGACAATGCCACTTTTGCAAACGCATGTAAGTATGCGAACGGGGCAATTATAGGCAGCGCGTTTGTAACGTCGTTCGACAAAAAGTTAACAATCGAAGAAAGCATTTTATCGTTTATTAACCGAATTCTATCATCCGATTAATAACTGCTGCTTAGTTTTGCGCTAAAAAAAGTAGTGAAAGTAATTTATGTTTTGAAACAGTTTTAACATATAAATCTTTAATCAGCCGATTTTCAGAAGATTAATAAAAGACAAGCAGGTGTTTTTTGTTAATTTGTGTTAAACCCTATTATACAGCATACCTAAATTACTTTTTAGATGTTATCTTAATTGTGAAAATATCCGAAGGGATTCCTTCGGAACAAAACAGAAAAGCCATGTTGGAATATGCTAAAGTAATTTTGCCAAAAGTGAGTTTTAGTAAACAGTTATTCAGTAAAGAGTTAAACAAATGTATTCACTGGGTCGAACCAGATCAGATCCCGGAGTTATACTCCTGGTGTTACGAGAATTTTAAAGAAATGTATCCGGATGTATTGGCAGAAGCGTTTGCCGGCATCGCGGCCTAAAAAAGAACTCGGGCGGGATTTATTCCCGCCCTTTTATTTTAATTTTTATACTGAAATAATCTGCCAAATACAATTTTCGGTCAACCAACTGCAAAAAAAACAACAAACTTATTTCGTTTAGATAATTGTCCCGCTCACCAGATAAATGCTGCTGTTCGTTGATATTTTTTATTTCGGGTCAGTTGATTTTTTATGTTTGGATAAAAAGGCCAAAGTTCAGAAAAGGAAAAGTATGATTTTGAATTTAAATGTTGAAATAGACCATAAAATTAAGGGGATAAAGGGATTGAATAGTATAAAAGCACACCAATTTTACATAGAAATAGTTAAACAGCATTAAACCGATGTAAAAAAGTGTAAATATCTGGTCATATGTCAGATATGGAGCTCCCGTTTCCCCAACGGGAGTTTTTCTTTTTAAAATCTGAAAGAACAAAAGCCTTAATATTAATATAAATTTTTATCTATGAAAAAAATTCTTTTGATTGTACTGGCTTTGTGCATTGGCGCGGCATCGTTGTTTGCCCAAACAAAGCGCATTACGGGGAAGGTAACCTCAGAAGAGGATCGCTCCCCGATACCAGGCGTTTCGGTGAGTGTGAAAGGGACAACCATCGGAACAACAACATCTGTTGACGGCGACTTCTCACTAACAGCTCCGGAGAATGCTATTCTTGTTTTCTCCTTTGTAGGCATGAAAACACAGGAGGTTATCATTACTTCGCAGGAATCATACAATATTGTGATGCAAAACGAAGTAATCGGGGTTGATGAAGTTATGGTTGTAGCTTATGGTACCGCCAAAAAAGAATCATTCACCGGTTCTGCGGAGGTTATTAACAATGCTGCCCTTGAAAAAAGGCCGGTAGCAAACATTTCAAAGGCCCTGGAAGGACAGATTTCCGGTGTTCAGACCACTTCCGGATCAGGTCAGCCGGGAGATGGGGCAAGTATTATTATCCGGGGTTTTGGTTCAATCAATTCAGGAAATACGCCGTTGTATGTCGTTGATGGAGTTCCTTACGATGGTAATCTGAATTCCATAAACCCAGGGGACATTGAATCTATGACCGTGTTAAAAGATGCTTCTGCCGGAGCGCTTTATGGATCGAGGGGTGCGAATGGGGTGGTGGTAATCACTACCAAAAAGGGAAAAACAAATCAATTATCCGTTGAATTCAAGGCATCATACGGTCTTTCAAACAGAGCGGTAAAACCCTACGAAACACTGAACACAGCAGATTTTATTGAAGCGTCGTTTCAGGGTTACAAAAACGATTTGATTTATAGGGGAGGCGTACATCCCGACCTGGCAGGGGCAAAAGCCATCGAAGCAATGAAAGGAAATTCAGGTATATTTGGGACAAACGAAATGTACAACCCTTACAACATGCCGGTTGCGGAGTTAATCGACCCTGAAACCGGAAAGGTAAATTCATCCGCAAAATTGCTGTATGAGTCGGATTGGTTAAACGAAGTGACCAACAAAAATGCAACTCGCCAGGAGTACCAGTTATTTTTAAATGGTGGTTCAGAAAACTCAAAGGTTTTTGCTTCGGTTGCCTACCTTTCAGAAGAAGGTCTGTTAAAGACAACTGATTTTGAAAGAATCTCGGCTAGAATTGGCGCGGAACTTACGCCAACAGAATGGTTCAATTATGGAGGAAATGTCAATTTTTCGAAAACCGAAACCAACTTTTTGGATAATCAGGGAACAACCTATAATTCCAACGTATGGTATTCAGCGCAATTTATGGCTCCTATCTATCCGGTTTATATTCAGGATGAACAGGGAAATCCGGTTCTTTCTGAAACCGGAGAAAAACAGTTTGATTACGGTTTGACAAGGCCTTCGGGAGCAAATCCAAACTGGAACCCCGTGGCAACGTTGTATGAAGACTCGTATGAAACTGCTGCTGATAATTTATCGGGGAGGTTTCATTTTGATTTTTTGGGAAAAGGTATAAACAGTGCCATTGATGGATTATCACTGACGGCAAATGTCGGTTTTGATTATGTGAATACCAATGAGAAAGGGTATAACAACCCCGATTTTGGGGATGGCGCAATTGTAGGGGGAAGATTAAACCTGCTAAACAACCGTAATTTTTCATACACCATGAATGAACTCATCCGGTATGAAAAAGATTTTGGAAAACACAGTTTTAACCTGCTTGGCGGTCATGAATTTTATAAACTGGTGGTGAACGAACTGGAAGGTGAAAAGACAGGTTTTCCATACACTGGAATTAAAGAACTGGCTCCCGGGTCAACCATTTCGAAATTAACATCGTTCGAAGACAATTATTCCATCGAGTCTTTTTTGAGCAATCTTACCTATGATTATGCCGACAGATATTATTTGTCAGCCAGTTTCAGAACCGATGGTTCTTCCCGCTTTCATAAAGATTACCGTTGGGGAAAGTTCTGGTCGGTAGGCGCATCGTGGAGGATAAGCGAAGAACAATTCCTCGGCAGCGCCGAGTTTATCGATAATTTGAAACTGAAAGCCAGCTACGGGAAACAAGGCAACGACAGGATTGGAACCTATTACGGATGGCAGTCTCTTTACGATTTAAACTGGGCAAATGCCAATCTGAACGGAGCCTTACTTGCATCGCTCGAAAACACTTCGATTAAGTGGGAAGAAAATAATAATTTTAATGTGGGTGTTGATGCCACTCTCTGGAAGCGGTTGGAATTCGGGTTTGAATATTACCAGCGACGGACGGTTAATATGCTGATGGAGAAACCGATGGCCACTTCGCTGGGTTTCGACAGTTACTGGGCCAATGTTGGCGAGATGCTTAATTCGGGATTTGAGCTTACTTCGAGGGTCAACGTCGTGAGTAAACCCAATTTCAGTTGGAGCGCCAATTTAAACCTGACCACGCTCAAAAACGAAATTATTGAACTCGATGGCGAACAGGATCAGATTGTAGATGGTAATTTCATTCAGAAAAAAGGAGAAGAGATTAATTCCTACTACCTGGCGCAATCGGCCGGTGTCGATATTACTACTGGCGCCCAGTTGTACTGGGTTTTCGACAAGGACGAAAACGGAGATCCCGGGGAAAGATATATTTCGGACGACTATCAGAAAGCTTCTCAAAGTAAGGTGATTTCAGGAAGTCGTATTCCCGACTTTTATGGCGCTTTTGGCAGTGATTTCCAGCTA
>CAYWBV010000016.1:0-22243 GCA_964455785.1 uncultured Maribellus sp. | reverse complement strand
ATCGAAAGCCTGAGGGCCTACATTGCCTTCGATAATGTGGCGCTTTTTTCACATCTCGACGGGATGAACCCGCAATATGATTTTTCCGGGTCAACCGATTTTTCGTACACCCCGGTAAGAACAAGTCTTTTGGGAGTTGAATTAAAATTTTAAAACCATTTCACCATGAAAATATATAAGATTCTTTTATTATTCATTGCTGTCGCAGGATTGGCCTCATGCGAGGATGAGTTAAATACAAATCCTACAGACAGCACGTCGGGCGACGTTTTATTTTCAGACGTTGCCAAGGCAAATGTCGCCCTCGATGGAATTTACAGAGCGATGTACGATGCTACAAAATGGTCTTCAAACTGGCAGCCTGAAGAATTTGGAGTTACTGCTTTTACGCTGACGTACGACCTTATGGCCGAAGATATGATACAAAATGAAGAAGGAAGTGGTTGGTTTTTCTACGATTACATTTACAATGTGAAATCGGATTATACCCATAAAAGTGGCAGGCCTTATTCAACATGGTATTTTTATTATACGCTCATTTCGAATGTAAATTCGATTATTGCAGCCCGGGAAGGGATAGCGGGTGAACCATCTGAAATTAACAGTTTAATGGGACAAGCGTATGCTTTAAGGGCTTACGCCTATTTTAACCTTATCCGTTTTTACCAGCAAACGTATGTTGGCAACGAAAATGCTCCCGGTGTACCCGTTTATACCGAACCCACCACAAACACTTCGGAAGGGAAACCCAGGGGGACGGTTGCCGAAGTATATGTACAAATCGATGCGGATATAAATGAAGCAATTAGCTTGTTAGATCCTGATAATGCAGCCGCTCAAAGCCATCCGTCGCATATCGATTATTATGTTGCAAATGGAATCAGAGCCAACATTGCACTCGAAAAAAATGACTGGGCTACGGCTGAAACTGCGGCAGATATTGCCATGAGTGGCGGCACATCGGTTCTTACGATGGGTGATCTTAACAATGGTTTTGCCTTTAACGACGCTTCTGCTCCGACTGTCCTTTGGGGGTTGAAGATAACTGCAGAACATTCAACGGTACAAAGTTCATTTTTTTCCCACATGGATGCCAGCGGCGATTATTATGCACAGACTGCGCGAAAATGTATCAGCTCGTGGTTATACAATCAGATGCCTGAGTCCGATGTCCGCAAAAACCTTTGGTGGCTCGGCCCCCTGGAAACCGACGCTCCAATTGGCCCTGAATTTAGTTACAACCAGTTTAAGTTCCAGTTTTCGGATGCAACTAATGCCTTGGGAGATTACATTTTAATGCGCCACGAGGAAATGATGCTGATAAAAGCAGAAGCGATGTGTATGCAGGGGAAATACACACAAGCCCGGTCAGTTCTGGAAGAACTTATGGCACAACGCGACCCGGATTACAATATTTCGTCGCTGACTGACGCAAAAACGCTCACGACCAACGACGCCAACGGCCCGACCACTCCTGCCGGCGGCTCCGTCACTCTTCTCGATGAAATTATTTTGCAGCGAAGAATTGAACTTTGGGGCGAAGTTGGAAGGATTATGGACATCAAACGGTTGAAAACCGGGTTCTCCAGAAACTTCGACGGAAGTAATCATTCGGATAGACTGCTGACAAGAAATACACTCGACCCTGAATATCCTGATTTTGTGATGTCAATTCCTCAATCGGAATTCGACGGGAACAAAAACATGGACGAAACAGCCGACCAAAATCCGTTTGCCGACAATTAACATTAATAACAAACAACATGAAAAAAATAGTATTGATAATATTCTTTGCCTTGTCTCTTTTCGCTTGCGACCAGGAGAACATCGGCATAATATATGAACCGGAGGCACCGTATGTAGCCTTCAGTTCTTCCATCGTTCCCGAGAACATATTATCGGCCGATAACAACTATTCTGTCAGTGTACAAATTGTACGGTCCGATTTATCGACGGCAACAACAGCAAATGTTTCGCTGGAAATGAATGATAACATCGAAGGAGTTTTCGATTTGGAGAGCAGCTCCGTAACATTCGAAAACGGTAAAGGAGTAGCTTATGTAAAAATTGTACCGGTTGTTGACGCTGCTGCGATTGATCCGACAAAAGCTTATGTGTTTAATTTAACGCTAACCGGCGACAACGTTTCTTCGATGTACAACAAAACAACGTATAAGGCATCTTTTCAATACACATCGATTGGCACCGGTACTTTCAACTCCATGTTTTTTGAAGATGAATGG
The DNA here is from genome assembly GCA_964455785.1 of uncultured Maribellus sp. Classification (GTDB taxonomy): domain Bacteria; phylum Bacteroidota; class Bacteroidia; order Bacteroidales; family Prolixibacteraceae; genus Draconibacterium. Next base: position 20,000 of record CAYWBV010000016.1, on the reverse strand, counting down.
TCGGTTGACATCGAAAAGCTGGAAGTAGGAAATTTGGTACTTTACAAAACAAAAGGTCTGTACGAAGACGGATACGATATTACCATTATTGTGGATGGTGAAAACGTAACCGTTGACGGACAGCCTGCATGGTATTATGATGATGAATACGGAGAGGTTTATGTTTCGGGCAGTGGAACAATTAGCGGCAAAGTGGTAACATTGAGCTTAACACACTACATCCCCGACGTTCATGCCTGGGACCCCGCAACCGAGGTTTTGACACTTCCATAAACAATTTGTCGAACCCAACAGAGGAGGGTGTCCTTAAAACATTTGTTTTAGGGCGCCCTCCTTTTATATAATTCCCTGTCCATTTCCGAAAGGCAGGTGCAGCTTTTACCGCTGGAAGGGTCAGAAAGTAACAGGACACCTCAAAAGCCAGCAAGAATGCCAAAATCTTTAACAAGGTCGGGTCAAAGGGTAACAAGGACGCTCATATTTTTAACAAGCGAGGGTCATACAGTAACAAGGACGCCCATATTTTCAGCAAGGGAGGGTCATATAGTTGCAAGGGCGCCTATATTTTCTGCAAGGGAGGGTCATACAGTTGCAAGGGCGCCTATATTTTCAACAAGGGAGGGTCATAAGGTAACAAGGATGATGAAATTTTTAACAAGGGTGGGTTGTCAGTCGCCAGGGAGATTTTGAAACGATTCCCCTGATACATTTAATTGAAATTTGCAGAATAAATATCCAAATGATTACTTTTGTGCCTTATCCAAAAGGAAAAAAATGAACAGCACATTTACGAGGACCAACTATCAACTGAAATCGGTAAAAACAGGAAAAATATTTGACGACAGAGGATGGATGCTGGATGCACCGGACGAAACCGAACCAACCCTGATCCGGACGGTTTATGAAAAAAAACAATTGGATGTAAAAGACGAATCGTGGGGATTGTACAAATTTGCCGACTGGCTCCCCATTAGTCGTATGCTGCAAGGTTCGTCGTCGCCGGTTACGTATAAAAGTGAAGGACTGGCCCAAAAGCTGGGACTCAAAAACCTTTGGATTACTTTCAGCGGGTACTGGCCGGAGAAGGGCGCCCTAATGAAAACCGGTTCGTTTAAAGAAACCGAAGCGTATTCGGTTTGCGGACGGATGACCCCCGAAATGAACAAGATACTGGTCGTTGCATCGGCGGGAAACACGTCGCGGGCGTTTGCAAAAGTGTGTTCCGAAAACAATATTCCACTGATTATTTGTGTTCCTGAAGACAACTTAAATGCACTTTGGTTCGACAAACCGCTGAACAACTGTGTAAAATTAATATGCAGCCGCAAGGGCAGCGATTATTTCGATGCCATCCACCTCTCTAACATTGTGGCCGGGATGGAGCAATTTGTTGCCGAAGGTGGCGCAAAAAATGTGGCCCGCCGCGATGGGATGGCCACCACGGTTTTATCGGCGGCCACTACTATCGGGCAAATTCCGGAGTATTATTTTCAGGCTGTGGGAAGCGGAACCGGCGCCATCGCTGCCTGGGAAGCTAATTTACGGTTATTGGAGGATGGCCGGTTCGGGAAAAACAAAATGAAACTGATGGTTTCGCAAAATGCCCCCTTCGTTCCAATGTATGATGCCTGGAAAGCCGGCTCGCGATCAATGCTGCCGCTTGACGACAACCTGGCCCGGAAACAGGTGGAAGAAATTGATGCCAAAGTTTTGTCGAACAGGAAACCACCCTACCCTATTTTCGGTGGATTATACGATGCCCTCACCGACTCTGGCGGCGATGTTTTGCTTGCCGGCAACCAACAGGCACGCGAGGCAGCCCGGTTATTTCTGGAAACCGAAGGAATCGATATTCACCCGGCATCGGCAGTGGCAACCGCCACCTTAATCGATGCGGCAAAAAACGGAATTGGGAATAAGGATTCTGTTATTATGCTCAATATTACCGGGGGCGGCGAAGAAAAGTTCAAAACAGAAAACCAATTGTTTTACCTGAAACCGGAGCTGATATTCAACATCAATCCAAATCCCGACGAAGTAAAAGAGCAGGTGGAAAAGCTTTTCGAATAAAAAGCGATTCCCGATACCCCTTTTGTTTTGCGTGAATATATTTCAACTATTCATAAATGGCGGAACAATAAACGAGAAATCTTCTATTGCATTTTCAGAAACTGCACCTCTTTTTCAGTCAGCAACCGGTATTTCCCGCGGGGCAGGTTCTTTTTGGTCAGTCCCGCAAAATAAACGCGGTCGAGTTTTTTTACGCGGTAACCCAGGTGTTCGAAAATACGCCTCACCACGCGGTTTTTCCCCGAGTGGATCTCAATACCGATTTCGCTTTTGTCGTCCGGCGAAACATAACTAAGGGCGTCGGCGGCAACCAACCCGTCATCCAGTTCAACGCCGTCGGCAATTTGCAGCATGTGCTCTTTGGTCAATACTTTATCGAGCGAAACCTGGTAAACCTTTTTCATCCTGTGGCTGGGGTGTGTCAGTTTTTTCGAGAGATCGCCGTCGTTGGTAAACAACAGCAGTCCAGTGGTGTTGCGGTCGAGACGTCCCACAGGATAGACACGTTCTTCACAGGCATCTTTTATCAGTTCCATTACCGTCCTGTCGGCGTGTGGATCTTCGGTAGTGGTCACAAAGTTTTTAGGCTTATTTAAAAGAAGATATACTTTTTTCTCGGTGGTGAGACGGCGGCCGTCAAAACGCACTTCGTCTCCGGGTTTTACTTTTATCCCAAGTTCGGTAACCGTTTTCCCGTTAACCGTAACTACTCCCGAACTGATATACGTGTCGGCTTCGCGCCGCGAACAAACACCCGCATTGGCAATAAAACGGTTTAACCTGATTTCTTCAGAATAGACCGGCTTTTTGGCTCCCCGTTTTTCGGTGCGTGTTTTCGACTTGTAAATCCGCGATTTGGGTTTCTCCGGTGAAAACCGGACACTTTTATCTTCCGTTTTTTTCGGACCCGTTTTCGCTTTCGCCCGGTTATCCTTTGGCGCAGGTTTTTGCTGCTCCCTGGCCCCTGACCTCGACAATTTATTTTTGCTGTAATTATTTCTCATTTCTAACGTCTGATGGTGCAAAGGTCGGAAAAATTCCGAATTAAATATTCGTATTCAAAAATATCGAATTGATTATCTTTAACGACTCAAAACTGAAAAAGAAAAAATGATGCAATCACACGAAATTGACTACAAAATTATCGGGCACGATGTGCAGTTGGTCGAGGTTGAACTCGACCCGGGCGAAACGGTAGTTGCCGAAGCAGGCGCGATGTTGTATATGGAAGACGGAATTCAGTTTTCGTCGAGAATGGGCGACGGTTCGAACCCCAGCGCCGGATTTTTCGATAAACTGGTCTCGGCGGGCTCGCGACTGATTACCGGCGAATCACTTTTCCTCACCCATTTTTCCAACCAGGGTTGGGGAAAAAGACGGGTGGCTTTCTCGGCTCCGTATCCGGGAACGATCATCCCGATGGACCTGGCAAAAATGGGTGGAAGGATTATTGTACAGCGCGACGCCTTTTTATGCGCAGCGCTTGGAACAAAAATTTCGATTAAGTTTAACCGCAGACTGGGCGCCGGATTTTTTGGCGGCGAAGGTTTTATACTCCAGCAACTGGAAGGTGACGGGAAAGCATTTGTCCACGCCGGTGGTACGGTTATCGAACGTCAACTGAACAACGAAGTGCTGCGGGTTGACACAGGCTGTATCGTGGGTTTCGAACCTTCCGTCGATTACAGTATCGAGCAAGCGGGCGGTTTACGTTCGATGTTTTTTGGCGGCGAAGGAATTTTCCTTGCAACTCTGCGCGGTTCGGGAAAAGTGTGGCTTCAAAGTATGCCCATCCGGAAACTGATCGCGCAACTTTCAACGGCAGGACCAAATTCGCGCAAGGAGGCCCGCGGTGGTTTGCTGAACAACCTGCTGGAAGGGTAACCACTGACCACAGTCAAACGACAACAAATTATTAAAGAAAGGCCGGAACCATCAGCCGGCCTTTTCTGCTTATTATTTTGATGCTTTCCGGCTCTGTCTGTTATTTTACCGGATCATCTTCATGCGAAGGAACAATGGCTATGGTTTTTTGTAAAATCACCGAGTTCGAAATGGTAATCTTTTCCTTGTTGTCTGTTTTGATGTGCACAAAAAAGAAGGTAATATCATTGATGGTCCCTTCGATAATAAAATCTTTTTCAATAAGTTTAATGTGATCGCCCAGCTTTAGAGGATGATTAAAAAACAAGATCAACCCGGCCGTAATGTTCGACAGTAACGACCACTGTGCAAAAAATCCTATTCCCAGAATTGCCATTACCGACGAGATAAAAACTACAATATCAGACTGTTTTACACCCCATATAGCGGAAATAAATACGATTGCAGTAATGGTAAACAAAAGGTTGATGATTTTTATCGTCAGCTTCCGGCGCTGGTTGGTGAACTTAAATTTTTTGAGGAAGTTTTTTATCACACGTCGGGTTAAATAATGGGCAAATAAAAGAACTCCGATAACAATGGCTGTCTGAACGATTTGTGTTGTGTATGTTTCCATTTTGAATGTATTAAATGATTACCGTTTACTTCCTTAAACCACGCCTGGCAAACTGATTCCTTTTATTTTCCGGTACAAATCGAGGGCGAAAACATCGGTCATCCCTGAAACGAAATCGACCACCGACTGGATTTTATGGTATGTTGAACCGGTTTCAGTTTTGTATTGTTCGGGCAACAGAGAAAGTACTTTTTTGCTGTACAGACTTTTAGGCTGAATAACGGCTCCCACAAATTCATCAAGCAATGTCCCGATAATTTTAAACCCGGCAATTTCGATTTCGACCACCGACCGGTGATTATAAATCTGCGACCAGGAAATTTCCCGGATTCGCTTCATTGCTTCGGCAGATTTGTTTTCAAGCGAGCCAATCAAACTTTTTGAAAACCGGCCTTCCAAAATATCATCGTGATGTTGATAAAAAGCGGTTGTGCTGTTTTTGATCAGTTTTCCGATGACTCCAGCCCTCAGATAACTAATTTGTTCATTTTTGTCGGAAACCCTGTTCAGCGTGTTTTCAATACTTTGCAACAACTTTTTGTCTTCGGCACGATCGTAAAAATCCAGATAGAATTCTTTGGTTTCATCATAAGATAAAATACCGAGTTTAAACGCATCTTCCAGATCCATAATCTGGTAGCAAATATCGTCGGCGGCTTCTACCAGGAAAACCAGCGGATGCCGGTAAAACGACTGACCGTTTCCGGAAACAGAACCAATTTCAAGTGCGGCAGCAATTTTTTGGTAGTCTTCTTTTTCTGACTGGAAGAATCCAAATTTCGATTTTGTCGCCAGCACCGATTCGAAAGGGTATTTTACAATCCCAGCCAGCGACGAATAGGTGAGCGCAAAACCACCGGGCCGTTTCCCATTGAACTGGTGCGTCAGAATGCGGAAGGCATTGGCATTTCCGTCGAAGTGGGTAAAATCTTTCCACTCGCCTTCTGAAAGCTGATTGACAAATTCCTGTCCGGCGCCGTTTTCAAAAAAGCTGGAAATGGCCGCCTCTCCCGAGTGCCCGAATGGTGGATTTCCCAAATCGTGGGCAAGACAAGCCGTTGAAACAATCGTTCCGATTTCGTGGATTAGTTGATTTTCCGGAAATAAAGGGGCAAGTTTTTCCGCCAGAATGTTTCCGAGCGACCGTCCGACGCTGGCTACTTCCAAACTGTGGGTAAGCCGGTTGTGTACAAAAATATGTTCCGGAAGCGGAAAAACCTGGGTTTTGTTTTGCATCCTCCGAAATGGAGACGAAAAAATAATCCGGTCGTAATCGCGCTGAAACTGCGAACGGTCTTCCTGTTTTTTCTCAGTTTTCCATTCTTCCATTCCCAGACGTGTTGTCGAAAGTAACTTATTCCAATTCATTTTATTTGTGCTTTTCCAAATGTAGTTTTTATAAATATTCTTTAATAAAACATGGTACTAAAGTACAGGTTGTGTTTCCGGCTTTTAAATGGTGTAAGTCGAAAATTTTTTCACCTGTTTGGCCAGTTCTTTTGCCTGGTTTCCCGTCAGCCGGTCCAGTTCTTTCCAAAATTCAGGACCGTGATTTTTAATTTTGGTGTGGACCAGTTCGTGAAGCAAAATGTAATCGATGAGTTTGTCTGGCAGTTTCATCATTTGTAAATTCAGACTGATGTTGTTTTTCGACGAACAACTACCCCAGTTCCGCCGGTTGTCGCGAATAGTTATTTTGCTAAAATAAAATCCGTGTGCGACCGCAAGTTCCCGTAATCTTTCAGGGAGTATTTTTTTAGCTTCATGCCGGTAAACCTGTGTTAATACATTTTCTGTAATCGATTGTGCTTCGGCTGAATCCAAATCTTTCAGACAGAGGTGAACTATATTTCCCTTTTTCTCCACCGTATTTTTTTCACCGCTTTGAATGATAATGGTATTCAGTTTTGTCTTTATCTCTAAACCTTCTGCCAGCCTGCTTTTTTTAGATTCAAAACGGTTTTGCTGTTGTGTTATCCAGGCCTCATTTTTCTGAACAAATGCTATCACCTCACGTGAAGGAACCATAAAAGGGAAAGAAACCAACACTGTTTTATCAGGTTTTACGCTAATCTTTATATTTTTAGATCGCCTGTTCCGTAAAAAAGTGACATCGCCTATCCTGTTAAATTGAACTACTTTATGTGTCATTCGTTATATAAAAATAAAAATCAAAGATATCAATTATGAAATGAGCATGATTATTTAGAACGATACCCGAAATGAAATTTTTCCACATATTAAATTATATGTGGCTGATCATTGGCTTGAATCTGAAGAATCTTACATAAATTGTATAAAAACCAATAAGAAATTATAAACTCATGAAAGACAGCAAAAAAATGGAAGTTTTCAGTAACCTTACAAAATACGATACGGTCGTAGCCATCGAAGAAAAAGTTTTACCCGGCAGCCTTGTTTTTGATTCACTCAATCCTTTCCCGGGTTATTATCATGAAACCCCCATGAATGTACGCCCAATTTATCTTTACCTTGTATTGGACCGGCAGTACCCACTGGAAGAGGTGATGCGGGCAACACAAAATATTGAAAAAGAATACAAATGGAATTTCGATGCCGGGAAAGGATATATGCACATCGGTTCAGAATTTCTGAATGTTATTCGTTTAAGGCACTTGCCGGAACTGGATTTGCTTGAAAAAATCCAGGAGGCGTACCTGAAACAGGGAATTCATTTTTTAATGAATAAAAAGTTAAAAGGGAAGCTGGAAGTTAAAGTTAAGATTGTAAAATTTATAGAACTGGAAAAACTGGCTGACGGTGTTTACATCGACATTCACGCTTCCAGTTTTGGTTATGTTGAAATTCCGAAATACCTGCACAATGAAGCGTTTGTAAAGGTAACCATGGATGTAAAATACAACTGGGACGGGCACGAGTTCGATGCTGCAAGGGGATCGTTTTATTACAAGGGAAAGTTGTACGAAGTTGTGCGTATCCGTTCTGACAAAAACGATACAGATTATCTTTCGAAAATCAGAAAACTTTATTTGGAAAAGATCAGATAAAAAATAGTTGTTATACCTTAGAAGGCTGTCTGAAAAGATGGCCTTCTGTTTTCGGGATTCATCCAAAATTACCACCGGATAAAAAAGACAAAAAAAAGGCAGCTTCTACAAGCTGCCTCAAAGCCATGAAAACAATTAAACAATGTTCAGAAAACAGAAAACTAGAAACAATCAAATAGTCATAATATCTTTTTCCTTAGCTTTCACTAAGTCTTCAACTTTCTTTGTATAATTATCCGTCATTTTTTGAACTTCTTCTTCTGCATCTTTTTCAAGGTCTTCTGACAACCCGTTTTTTTGCAGTTTTTTCAACTGTTCATTTGCATCTTTCCTTCCAGACCGAATACTTACCTTGGCAACTTCGCCTTCCTGCAACGCTTGTTTCACTAGCAACTTCCTTCTTTCTTCAGTAAGTACCGGAATGTTTATCCGGATAATCTCCCCATTATTTTCAGGATTAAAACCCAAATTGGCTGCCATAATCGCTTTTTCAATTACCGGTATTAATCCTTTTTCCCATGGTTGGATAGCAACGGTCCTCGCATCAGGTGTACTTATGTTTGAAACCTGATTTAAAGGTACTGAACTTCCATAATAATCGATAAGAACTCCTTCAAGCATTGCAGGTGACGCCTTTCCTGCCCTTATGTGCAATAACTCTTTGTTCAGGTGCTCTATCGCTGCACCCATCTTTTCTTTACAATGTTCTAAAATAAAATCTACTTCTTCGTGCATTAGATTTACCCTGAGTTTCCAACCATGGACTGTTAGCAAATATAGAAAAAATATAAATACACGAAATTTTTTTAATTAATTTATTACAAAATCGGTCTAAAAAAGATTAAGTATAAACAATAGTTCCGATGTTTTCACCGTTTATAACTTTCTTGAGGTTTCCCTTTTTATCCATATTAAAAACCAAAACCGGCAGGTTATTTTCTTTACACAATGCAGTTGCAGTGAGATCCATAATCTTCAGATTCCGGTTATAAATTTCATCGAAACTAATCGAATCATATTTCACGGCATCCGGAAATTTCTCGGGATCAGCCGTATAAATACCATCAACGCGGGTACCTTTCAGCATTATTTCAGCCTCAATCTCAATTCCCCGCAGGGCACTGGCCGTGTCGGTGGTAAAATAAGGGTTACCGGTTCCGCCGGAAATGATAACAACTTCGCCAGCCGACAATGCTTCCATTGCTCTTTCCTTAGAATAGAATTCGCCAACAGGTTCCATTCTTATCGAAGTAAAAACTTTTGATTTTACTCCATTGGCATTTAGTGCCGAGTTTAACGCAAGGCTATTAATAACAGTCGCCAGCATCCCCATTTGGTCGCCTTTTACCCTGTCGAAACCTTTGGAGGCCCCGCTGAGCCCACGGAAAATATTACCCCCGCCAATTACGATTCCTACCTCAACTCCAAAGCTTACCAGTTCTGCGACCTGTTCAGCATAATCATTTAATCTGTTCGCATCAATGCCATATTGCTGCGCTCCCATTAAAGATTCGCCGCTGAGTTTCAAAAGAATCCGTTTGTATCGTGTCATATTACAATTTTTCCAGAATATTGCCGTAAAGATAAAATGATTTTCCCTGAGAAAACAAAAAACTTACCTTTATAACTAGAGTTTCAGAAGATGGAATTTGGGTAATAATTCCCTAATTGCCGCCTTTGTAAAAGGGTAAGATCACACAATTTCAATACCTCTTTTCCGACAGAGTTCAACACTCAACTCACTAAGTTTGTATTTCTGGATTTTACCACTGGCGGTCATCGGGAATTCATTTACAAAAAAGATGTACTTTGGAACTTTAAAACGTGCTATTTGCCCTCGGCAAAAATCGATTATCTCTTCTTCGGTCATCTTTTTTCCTTCTTTCAGTTTTATAAAAGCGCCCACTTCTTCCCCATATTTTTTACTTGGAACGCCGGCAACTTCTACCGCTTCTATCTGCGGCAGCCGGTAAAGAAAATTTTCAATTTCACGCGGATAAATGTTTTCTCCCCCACGGATAATCATGTCTTTTATCCGTCCCGTAATCCGGTAGAAACCATCCTCTGTTTTTACCGCGAGGTCACCCGAATGTAACCAACCATCGCTATCAATTACTTTCCGGGTTGCTTCCGGATTTTTGTAATATCCCTTCATCACATTATACCCACGGCAACAAATTTCGCCCTGTTCCCCAACACTACAATTTTCACCTGTTTCAGGGTTTACAATTTTTACTTCCACATTCGGATACTCATATCCAACAGTGGTCGAACGTATTTCGGGTGAGTTATTGGTGCGCGTGGCAGTCATGCCGGGTGAAGATTCGGTTAATCCGTAAACAATAATAATGTCTTTAATATTCATTCGGTTAATAACCTGGTTCATGGTTTCGATGGGACAAAGCGCCCCAGCCATAATACCGGTACGTAACGAACTTAAATCAAACATATCGAACATGGGATGGTTTAGCTCTGCGATAAACATAGTAGGCACACCATAAAGCGCTGTACATTTTTCTTTTTGGACCGAAGCCAAAACCATCAGCGGGTCAAATTCTTCATTGAACACCATCGTAGCACCATGGGTGATAATAGCGCACAGCGCCAAAACACATCCGAAACAGTGGAACATGGGAACACAAACCAACAGGCGGTCGTCTGCCGTGTAGTTCATACACTGGCCGGTTGCCAGCCCGTTGTTCAGAATATTATGATGAGAAAGCATCACTCCCTTTGGAAAACCGGTAGTTCCTGATGTGTATTGCATATTCACCACATCAAAACAATTCAACGATTCTGATATACTTTCGAGCTCAATATTATCAACATGGTTGCCAAGCAAAATCAACTCCGCCGTATTGTACATCCCGCGGTGCTTTTGCTGACCAATATAAATTACATTTTTTAGTTCGGGAAACTTTTCGCTTTTTAAACTTCCGCGAGGTTGTTCTTTTAGTTCAGGTACCGAACGAAAAATCATTTCCACAAAATCGCTGTCACGATAACCGTCAGCAAGACAAAGGGTATTGATGTCGGCATTTCCCAAGAGATACTCCAGTTCAGCAATTTTATAACTGGTGTTAATAGTTACCAGAATTGCCCCGATTTTAGCTGTCGCAAACATAAATGTCGTCCAGTCGGGAACATTTTTAGCCCAGATACCTACTTTATCACCTGGGCTAACGCCAATATAAAGTAATCCTTTGGCAAGGTTATCCACCCGTTCGTTAAATTGTTTGTAGGTAAACCTCAGATTTCGGTCGGGGTAAACCATAAATTCTTTATCGGGAGTTTCAAAAGCCCATTTTTCAAGGATTTGGCCCAGTGTAAAGTCGAGTAACTGCATCAGTAAAATGTTTTAAATATCTTAAAGAGGATAATAAACTACTGCCATAATTTTGGCTGGTTGGTTCCCGCCGGCATGTACATTGTGAGCGACCACCGAGTCGAGATAAATGCTGTCGCCTTCGGCCAACTGGTAGGTATCCTTTCCGTAGTTAATTTCGATATTTCCTTTCAAAACATAAATAAATTCTTCACCCTCGTGCGATGATAATTTGTAATCTGACTCCACTGCAGGTTCAATATCAACAATAAACGGTTCCATGTGGCGCCCGGCTTTATCGAGTGCCAGTGAATAAAAATGAAGATGTTCACGGCTTTTTTCGTTTTTGGTTGAAAAACTGATGGTCTGTTTTTCTGTCCCCGATTTTACCACCACTGGTCCGATTTGTTCCTGGTCGTCCAAAAAAGTTCCAATACGGACACCCAGTGCCCTGGTAATTTTGATAAGGTGTCCCAACGAAGGTACAACCCCTTTTTCTTCAATAATTTCCAACTGTTTTATATCGAGGTTTGCTTTTAAAGATAAATCTTCGCGCGTGATTTGTTTGAACTCGCGGTACTCTTTGATTTTCCTTCCAATTTTGGTTTTGGTCGTCATTTTTGTTGTCGGTTTTTAAAGGTGCAAATGTAATTTTTAGGAATCATCTGTAAAAGTGATTTTCTGAAAAACTGCCCATAAAAAAAGCGCCCGGTTTTCGGACGCCTTCTGTTTTATTCTTTTTTTGTTAAATCCAACGGATAAATCTGAAATCCTGGCGGTGGGGAAGGTTCTCATTCTTTGGAAACAACCTGAAACTGTAATTGAACGAGCCAGGGTGGTTGGGATGGAGTTTGTGTTTATAGGAATAAACCGTTCCCTCGTTATTTTCGGCTTGCAGTTCTACCGTTTCAATGATTCGTGGTTGCTGGCTGCCTTCGTTTTCGGTAATCACCAGTTCAAGCCCTACTTCGTTGCCCGACAACCCCTTCAAATCGAGTGTTACCTGCACAGGATATTCCTGCCCGATTTTCATTTTATTGGTAATGCCGTCTGCAATTTCAACACTTTTTATTTCAATATCGCTCCAAATCGAACTAACCCAGAATTTCCATGCGGCCATTTCTTTGGCAAGGCTGAAATTGTCTTTGATCATATTCTGTGCCCTTAAAAATTGCGGGTTGTAATAACGTTCCTGGTAGTCGCGGATCATCCTCCCGGTGGTAAAGTTGGGGGCAACCTGCGCTATGGTATTTTTAATATAACCAATCCATTTTTCAGGTATTCCACTCTGATTTCGTTTATAAAAAGCTTCAACCACTTCTTCTTCCAGAATATTGTAGATGGTTTCGGCATCCAACTCGTCCTGGAAATCCTGAACATCGTACGAACGTTCGGCAGGCAGCGCCCATCCTGCATCTTTTTTATACCCTTCAACCCACCATCCGTCGAGAACGGAGAAGTGAAGCGTTCCGTTCATTACGCCCTTTTCCCCGCTGGTTCCGGAGGCCTCCAGAGGTCGGGTGGGTGTGTTGAGCCAGACATCCACGCCCTGCAGCAACATTTTGGCAAGGTTAATATCGTAATTCTGAACGAAAAGAATCTTTCCTCTAAACTCGGGGCGCTTTGAAATCTCAACAATATTTTTGATCAAATCTTGCCCCGCTTTGTCGGCCGGATGCGCCTTACCGGCAAAAATAAACTGTACCGGGCGGTTCGGATTATTGACAATTTTTGCCAGCCTTTCAAGGTTTCTGAATATTAAATATCCGCGTTTGTATGTTGCAAAGCGTCGTGCAAATCCAATGGTCAAAGCGTTGGGATTTAATTTCCCCAAAACTTCAGTAATCAGTTTTGGATTTTCGTGACGTTTTATCCAACTGTCAGTAAAACGTTGTTTGATGTAATTCACAAGTTTTAGCCTTAGGCTTTCGCGAAGTGTCCAGATTTCCTCATCCGGGATCTTGTAAACGTTATTCCATACATCGAAATCCAACTGGTTGGCCGGGAACGTATTTCCAAAATATTTTTTGTGGATATCTTTCCACTCCTGGGCGGTCCAGGTAGAATAGTGTACACCGTTGGTAACATAACCGATTTCGAGTTCTTCTTCCAAAAAACCCTGGTATAGGTCTTTCAACACCCCTTTGCTCACTTCGCCGTGTAACATACTCACCCCGTTTATCCCCTGCGATAAGTTACTGGCGAGGTAACTCATATTAAAATGGTCCTCATTAATAAAAGCTTTTCCCAATAATTCAAATTCGTTCCATTCAAGCCCCAGTTTTTTGGGAAAATCGTTCATATAATACCTGAACAGATCATTGTGAAACGAGTCGTGGCCGGCTGGCACGGGAGTATGAGTCGTAAAAACGGTGGATGCGCGTACCACTTCTTTTGCTTCGGCAAAGGTTAGTCCGTTTTTTTCAATTAAACCGGCTATTCTTTCAATACCAATAAAAGCGGCATGTCCCTCGTTACAATGAAAAACATCGGAATTATATCCCAGTTTATTCAGTGCCCGAATCCCCCCGAGGCCGAGCAGCATTTCCTGTTTCAACCGGTTTTCGTTATCTCCGCCATATAAATGATGGGTAACAACGCGGTCATATTCCTGGTTCTCAGTATGGTCGGCGTCGAGCAAATAGAGTTTTACATTGCCTACCTCTACCTGCCAGACTCGGGCGATCAATTTCCTTCCCGGAAAATCCACAACAACCTCAATCCACTTTCCTTCGTTATCGACCGCCGGGAGCACCGGTATTTTTGAAAAATGCTGTGCTTCGTAATTGGCCATCTGTTCCCCGTGCTGGTTAAGTGTCTGTTTAAAATAACCAAACCGGTAAAGCAGTCCCACTGCAACAAGGTTAACATTGGAATCGCTGGCTTCTTTTAAATAATCGCCGGCCAGTATCCCGAGCCCTCCTGAAAAAATTTTCAGACTGTCATGAAGGCCGTATTCCATACTGAAGTAAGCAATTTCAGGCCCCTGCGGGTTTGCCCTTTCTTCGAGATATTGTTTCAGATGATTGGAAACCCGGTGCATTTTCAGGACAAACTGTTCATCCTGTTCGAGTTCCCGAAAACGGTTGAAACTAACTTCTTCCAAAAGAACGATGGGATTGTGGGCACATTCTTCCCAAATCCCGGCATCAATGTATTGAAACAATTCCCGTGCTTCGGTATTCCAAACCCACCATAAATTCCGCGACAAGTCGCGCAACGGACTTAAACTTTCCGGCAAGTCCGACTCAACAATAATTTTCTTCCAGACCGGCTGTTCCGGCTCCGGTCGTTGTATATATCTTACACTTTCTGATTTCATTTTATTCATATCCATTTTGTTAACATACTATAAACCCTAAAAAGGAGTTTGCAAAATTAATTTTTCTGACCACATAATGTGAACATCACAATAAAATATAGCCGATGATATTGTCCTGGTTAAACAACGCCGAACCAGTTTATTGTTTTTTCCCGGGCGAAACTGCTTTTTTTCTGCTTTTTTGCAGCCGGAGCAAATCGGCTTCCATCTTCCTTATTTTTTCTTCTTTTTCGTTAATAATTTTGTTGAGCGCTGCAATTTCGTTTTCCATTTCATTTTCGGGAGCAAATGAATTCAGCCTGATTTTAAAGTCGCTCAACACGTTCATATAATTGATAAATGCTTCATAAGGAGAGTCGAACGGATTGAACCCGCTGTGGTCTTCTCCTCCGGAGTAATATTTGGTTGACATATAGTAAAAATGGTCACTGACCTGCAAATAATTCCAGTCTTTGTTCAGTTTCACATCCGAACATTTTTCCATTTGCTTCCTCAGTTTGTACAATTTTTCAAAAGCTTCTTTTTGCATCCCGTTGCCAAGCCAGGCTGTCAAATCGCGTTCTTCATCGGCCCACGAAATGGGATGTGGCACACTAACTGCTGAAATGGGTTGCAGTTCCTCAACAATTTCGGACGGGGTTGCAAATTTTAATTCCGGGCTTTCGATAATTTTTTTGGGCAGATTTTCAAGAAAATCAAAAATGCCACTTTCTTTTGGTTGCCGTTCGCCAAACGATTCGTAACTCAAAAACAAATTGATCACCTCTTCGGTTTTGTCGATTTTTTCGAGCCAGTAAACCAACTTTTCTGCAGTTAACGGGTACTCCGACCAATTGGTATTCGAGAATCGAAACGCAATATCGTCGCTCAGTTTAAAATTCCGCATCAAAATTTTCAACCTTGGGTTGATGGCATTTACATACAAAAAGTTGGGGCTTTTCCATCCCAGCACATGTTTTGCCCCTTCGGTAAGCATGGCGCTGAATCCCATTTCGGCGATTTGCGCCCCGATTTCATCGGAGTAAATCATTTCAGTATTTCTGAATACCCGGGGTTTATGACCAAATAACCTGAATATTTGCTGGTCGTGCAACTGCACCTGTTTTTCAAAAATATTTTTATCTTTCAACGACGCCAAAGAGTGCGAGTAGGTTTCGGAAAGAAATTCGACGCATCCGGTTTTTGCCAGTTTTTTGAACGATTCAATTACCTCAGGCGCATACAATTCAAATTGTTCCAATGCCATGCCGGTAATGGAAAATGCCACTTTAAATTTTCCTTCCAATTCGTCGGCCAGTTTTAGTAAAAGCTGATTGGTGGGCAGGTAGCTCCTCTCAGCTATTTTCCGCATAATGGTTTCGTTGGCGTAATCATCGTAATAATAATGGTCGTTGCCAATATCGAAAAAACGGTATCGCCGGTGCCTGAACGGCTGATGTACCTGAAAAAACAAACAAACGGACTTCATTTTCCTGGTTTTTATGAATTACAAGTTCAAAACGTTTTTATATACTTCCCTTACAAGTTCGGCCGAATTAATCCATTTCAGGTTTTCCACTTCCAGTTTTCCTTCCTGTTTGAAAAATTGGGCAAGCGACGGATAATTCAGCAACCCGTAAATGGCATCGGCCATAGCATGTGTATCCCAAAAATCGATTTTAATAGCATTCTCCAAAATTTCGGCTACCCCCGACTGGTTGGAAATGATTACCGGAACCCCCGACTGCATGGCTTCAAGCGGAACAATCCCAAACGGTTCGGAAACGGACGGCATAACAAAAACGTCGGTCATGTCGAACATCTGGTAAACGTCGTCGCTGCGAAGGAATCCTGTAAAGTGAAACCGGTCGGCAATTCCAAGTTCCGAAACCCTTGTAATCATTGAGTTCATCAGATCGCCACTACCCGCCATTACAAACCTTACATTATTCATTTTCTTCAAGATAAGGTTGGCTGCTTCGATAAAATAGTCGGGGCCTTTTTGCATGGTAATCCGGCCCAGAAATGTTACTACCTTTTCGTTTACGCCCTTTTTAAACAATGTTTTTCGCTCGTTTGCGAGAGGCTCCACCGCGTTGTAAACCGTTGTAATTTTTTCGGGCGGAATACCATATTTGTCGATAACAATATTCCGTGTGAAGTTACTTACAGCAATTATTTTATCGGCTATTTCCATTCCTTCCCTTTCGATGGCATATACGTTGGGGTTCACGTTTCCGCCGCTGCGGTCGAATTCGGTGGCGTGAACATGGATGACCAACGGTTTTCCTGAAATATTTTTTGCGGCAATCCCGGCCGGATAGGCCAGCCAGTCGTGCGCATGGATAATATCGAAGGTGTTGTTTGCTGCAATTACCGACGAAACCAGTGCATAATTTTTGATTTCCTGCAAAAGGTTTGCCCCGTAAGTTCCGCTAAAATCAATCCTAAAACCTTCGTCGGTTTGAACAAATTTGGTATTTTTTGAATATCTCCCGGTTTTTAATTTCCAGAATTCTTCCTCTCCAACATACGGGATAATTGGCGAGTTTACTTCGTAATAGTCGATTTTATTCCCGCCATTTTCAAATTGAATCTCGCGTTGGTTGATGGAGATATTATTGGCCCCAATGAGTTGAATGGCGGATTGATCTTCATCGCCAAAAGCTTTTGGGACTACAAAAATAACTTCGGTTTCGGTTAGCTCCGACAGCCCTTTGGTCAAACCATAGCAGGCCGTTCCCAATCCGCCAGAAATATGTGGAGGGAATTCCCATCCAAACATTAAAACTCTCATAACCAGAATTCCTATTCTTTATAATTCTGAACCAAATGTGTTGCATAAATTACCCCCGCCACACTCCACGCTTGCGAAATTGCTCCTTTTGCGCGGTGTGGCGGGTTTCCGTTGTAGATCTCCGACATGGTGCCGATACAGTGTTCGGTCATGTCGTCCTCAAAACTTTCCATAATTTGTTTCACAAACGGAACTCCTCCCCGTTTGTGAATATTTAAATAACCTTCCACAAAAAATTGGATGAGCCACGGCCACACCGTTCCCTGGTGGACTGCCATTTCACGTTCTTCCGGTCCGCCTTCAACAACTCCTTTATAACGGATATGATCGGGAGAAAGCGTTCGTAACCCGCGGTTGGTGAGTAGTTTCTTTTTCGCAACACTCAATACCGATTTCTTTTGTTCGGTGGAAAGCGGCGAGTAATCCATAGCGACAGCAACCACCATATTGGGCCTGACCGACCAGTCTGCCTGCCCGTTTCTCACCACATCCGCAAGGTGGTCGTGCCCGTTGCTCCAAAATGTATTCAAAAAGGCCTTGCCAACTTTTTCAACCATGTTTTTCCACTTTTCCACAAATTCAGAATCTCCGGCCATATCGGCAAGTTCAATGGCAAAACAGATGGCGTTAAACCAAAGTGCATTAATTTCGACCGGCATCCCAGCCCGCTGAACTACCGGGTTCCCGTAAACATACGAATTCATCCAGGTTAAGGCTGTATTTTCCTTTTCGGCAAAAACCAGCCCTTCGCGGGTAGTCCCGATATATTTTAATGCCGGTTTTTTAAAAGAATCCAGAATTTCTTTGATTGCCGGCCCGTAACTGCTCCAGATTTCTCCCCCACTCTGGTATCTTTTAAAATATTGTTGTATGGCCCAGATATACCAAAGTGGTGCATCGGCAGAATTGTATTTTGGGGTCTTATCGTAAATCTGGTCGGGAAAAAAGCCCTTTTTCAAATAACCAAGGTAGGTATTTAAAACTTTTCTGTAGTTTTCTTCATCGTTCTGCGAATTAAAAAGCCCCGGAAGCGAAATAAATGTCTGCCGGGTGATGCTGTCGTACCACGGAAAACCTGCGATAATATCGGTCTGGTTATTTTTATACATGATAAACTGTTTTGCTGCATGGGCAAGCGAGTTTAAAAAGGTGGTGCGGTCATCCCGTTTTTTTAGTTCCCGGGTAAAACGTTGTTTTAACGAAACCGGTTTTGTTTCTTCGGTTCCGGCAGCCACAACAATTGATTCCCCTTTTTTTATGGGAACCTCGAAATAGCCCGGCACATAAAGATCCTCAAGGTATTCGTAACCGCGATTTAGTTCTTTTAAATATTCAATATTATAATACCAGTCGGGAACAGGTATAAACTCCGCCTCTTTGCTGAACTGCATAAAAAGATGGGGGTATCCGTCATACAGTTTCATACTGATTCCGTTCGCCGCTTTTTTAAATTTCGGGTTGACAAAAAGGTTGGCCTTACTCAACCGGTGAATATTCCGGAAAGCCAAAAACGGCTTGAACCTCAAAATAGTAGGAGAATGCGTATCTTCGAGTGTGTAACGGATAAGCACCTGTTCTTCCTTTTCCACAAGCAAACGTTCTTTGCTCAGTATTGCCCCGCCCACCCGGTAAGTAATTTTAGGAATCCGGCCGAACTCAACATTAAAAATATATTTATGCCCCTTCGGCTCGTACACGCCGCCCTGATAACGATGAATGCCAAGATTAAATTCTGAACCGTTTTGAACCAGCGTTTCATCCAGTGACGAAAGCAGGACGTGTTTTTCGCCCCCGAAATTTTGAATGGGGCAAACCAGTAACCCGTGGTATTTGCGTGTATTACATCCGTTTAACGTAGTGCAAAGATATGAACCCGCCTTGTTCGACCTTAAAATTTCCCTGTTCAGCGAATATTCAAGGTTTATTAACTGCTCCCTGTCAAATTTAAGGTAACTCATGATCAAAATTATGTGATTTTGAATACTGGAATAGTTAGAAATAAAGAGGAAGTGGTTCCTTCTTTCAAAAGTAACCCATTAATTTTAAAAATGTTCGTTATTCCTTTTGAATTCATTTATTTCAGCAATAAAATGTTCTTTTTCTAACCCAAAATTAATATTCGGAAATTGTGTTTCCAGCTCATTCACCTGCTTTAACGTTGAATGAAGGAATTTCAAATATTCGCCGGTGGTTTTGTTAAAAGGTTTGTGTTCGGCTGCCTTTACAATTTTTTCGATCCGCATTGCAATTTTCCTGCTTTCCTTTTCGATAAAGGCATCCTGAAAAATCTCCCAGATATGGTTAACAGCAACACCCGAAAGATGGATCATATCTTCGGCGTAAAAACGGTAATCGCGCAGTTCGTCCATCACAATTTCGTAGGCCGGAAAATAAAAGCACCAATCTTTCCCCAATTCCCTGATGATTTGGTCGATGGCTAAGGAAAGGGTGGCTTTGCTCCGCTGGTTTTCGATGGCCCCGTCTTTCCAGTGCCGGATGGGGCTTATCGTAAATACCACTTTTACCTCCGGGTTAATTTTCCTTATCTCCGAAAATAATCCGGTGAAATCGGACACAATCTCGTCGACACTTAATCTTATCCGGTCAAATTCACCCGCCGGAACTTTATGACAATTGGAGACCGGCTGACCTCCTTTTTTGTGGAGATAAACCCATGCTGTTCCGAACGTGATAAAAAGAAAGTCGGCCTCCTTCAGGAACAATGCAGAATTCGTAATTTCTGTATTGATTTTTTGCAGGACATCTTCCAAATGAACCCCCGAGAACTTCCCGTGGTGAAAAAAGCTGTGCCACAAACCGCCGTATTCGATTAAATCATTTTCCTGAAAAGTTCTGTTTTCGAGGAGGATTCGTAAACCGCCCGCCACCGAGGAAGGATTGTACAAAATTCCAAACGGGTTGATGTTGACGTTATATTTCAGCGCCGCCATTTTATTCCCGATGTTTTCGGTAAAACA
>CAYWBV010000015.1:12955-26485 GCA_964455785.1 uncultured Maribellus sp. | reverse complement strand
TTTTTCTCCACACTTTTTAGCAGAAACTGCCGGATTCGGGCGTCGTCGATTTTTTCGGCCAGCCGGTCGTTCACATCATTGCGGTTGTGGATTTGCGAAAAATCGAGTTCCTGCATGGCCATCAAAATATTGCGGTGCAGGTAATACTGACTGTCGTCGTTCAGCAGGAGATAATCTTTGGGAGCAATGTCGGCAATAACCAGTTTTTCCACTTTTTCAGGAAAATCGGCAGCAAACCACATGGCCACTTTCCCGCCCATACTATGGCCGAGTAAGGTAGCTTTTTCGATGTTGTGGCTTTCAAAAAATTCCGCCAAATCGTCGCGCATGCTGTTAAAAGTATGGACATCTGAAAAGGGCGAACGTCCGTGGTTTCGCTGGTCAATCAAATAAACCGTATGTTTTTCGGCCAGCCGTTTGCCAATGTTTATCCAGTTGTCCGACGACCCGTACAATCCGTGAACGACAACGAGCGGTGTTCCGCTACCCTCTTTTCGGTAAAAAAGTTTCATGTTATTTCAGGCACTCAAGGTATTTGTGAATGGTGGTTTCCAGCCCGAGATACAGCGCATCGGCAATCAGTGCATGTCCGATGGAAACTTCTTTCAGATTGGGTATATTTTTATAGAGATAATTCAAATTGACAAGATTAAGGTCGTGCCCTGCATTTGCTTCGATGCCGAGGTTAGCAGCCATTTTTGCCGCCTCAATAAATGGTTCGATGGCTTTGCTTCGGTCGAGCGGGTAGAGGCTTGCATACGGTTCGGTATATAATTCAACACGATCGGTTTTTATCTCAGCAGCTCCTTCCACTGCTACCGGATCAGGATCGACAAAAATGGAAGTCCGGATGCCGTTTTCCTGTAACCTCGAAATAACTTCCTTTAAAAAGCTGAGGTGTTTCCAGGTGTCCCAGCCATGATCGCTGGTCAACTGATCGTGGTGGTCGGGTACGAGGGTTACCTGATCGGCCCGAATCTCGGTTACCATCTTCAGAAAATCTTCGCTCGGGTAACCTTCAATGTTGAATTCAGTGGTGATCAGTGGTTTAATTTCATAAACATCTCTGCGCGTTATGTGTCTTTCATCAGGCCGCGGATGTACGGTAATTCCCTGTGCCCCAAATTTCTGGCAGTTGACAGCAGCCTCTTTCACACTGGGCACAGTTCCGCCACGGGAGTTTCGCAGTGTTGCGATTTTATTTATATTTACACTTAATCTGGTCATGATACATTAAATTTGACGGTGCAAGTTACAATTTTCAATTTGAAACAATAAAATTAATAAAGAATTGCTGGCTGAAAATCTCATATCAGACGTGGTCCCTTCCCTCCAGTGTACGGAAAAAGGACAAAAAGCATTAAACTGGATGGACGTGTTCAGGGTTTCGCACCTGCCGGTGGTGGAAGGAACCAAATACCTGGGACTGGTTTCCGACAAATTGATTTATGATCTTGATTTGCTGGATAAACCCATAGAAAGCGAAAAGGACAAGCTGAATACTTCGCACGTACACAAGGAACAGCATATTTTTGAAGTGGCCATTTTGATGTATAAATTGAAGTTGAGTGTAATCGGCGTTCTCGACGACGAGCATTATTATATCGGGGCAATTACGCTTTACGACCTGGCCCGGAGGTTTGCCCGGTTGTTTTCGCTCCAGGAAATTGGCGGTGTAGTTGTGCTCGAAGTAAATGTGAACGATTATTCGCTGGTTCAAATCAGCCAGATTGTAGAAAGTAACGATACAAAAATTCTGAGTTTTTTTCTGAACCGCTCTCCGGGAACTAATACGATGGAAATTATTCTGAAACTCGATAAAGAAGATTTATCGCCGGTGATTGAAGCTTTGATGCGTTACGATTATCATGTAAAAGATGTGTATCTCGATAACTCTATGCTGAATGATTTATACCAGGATCGTTTCGACCAGTTCATGAAATTTATGAACATCTAAAGAATTAGCCATGAAAGTTGCAGTGTTTGGTACCTCTGTTTCCAATGAATTTATTCCTGTTATCGATGAATTTTTTCAATTTCTGAAAAAACATAAAATTGAAGTGCAGTTGTTCAAACCCTTTTATAACTTCCTGGTACAGCAACTGGAAACTTCGCCATATTACAGTTCTTTTTTTCATTCATACACCGACTTTGATCCGAACAACGAGTTTATTTTCAGTGTGGGAGGCGACGGAACTTTTTTACACTCAGTAGTAGATATCCGCAATTTCGAAGTGCCTGTGGTGGGCGTAAACAGCGGCCGTCTGGGTTTTTTGGCCGATGTTTCACAAGATCAGATAAACGACGCCCTCACCCATATTTTGAATCACAACTTTTCGGTTATTGAGCGGACGATGTTGCAGGTTGATTTTACGGGGAGCAAAACCCCCGATTTTAACTTTGCGCTGAATGAAATGACCGTGTTGAAAACTGACACTTCTTCCATGATCAATATTTCGGCATATCTCGACAAAGAGTTATTAAACAATTACTGGGCCGACGGATTAATTGTGGCTACACCAACCGGATCAACGGCTTATTCACTTAGCGTGGGCGGCCCGATTCTTACCCCCGATTCAGAAAATTTTGTGATAACCCCGCTGGCACCGCACAATTTGACCATTCGCCCGCTGGTGGTTCCCGATAAATATGAGATAACCCTGATGGTAGAAGGAAGAGGCGCCAATTACCTTACTTCACTCGATTTCAGGTCGGTTGCAGTAGGTTTTTCCACCACATTAAAAGTGAAAAAGGCAAACTTCAAATTAAAGACACTTCAGTTGCCTGACCAGCCGTTTTTCAACACTTTACGGAATAAACTCATGTGGGGAATCGACAAGCGTAACTAATTATTCCTGTTAGCTTAACAATTTTTAATCTTTCTTTGGGTTTTATAATATCATTCAGGCATGTTATTTTTAGAATTATATTACTTTTGTACCTCGTTGAAAGCTGTAGGGCACAAAAGTAAAACAAAGTAAGTTCATTGATATTCAGTAAGTTGTGAGGATGTTTTGATGCTGTTTTACAAGATTTTAATGACCTGTATTTGTCGAAAAACAAATGGTTGCAGTTACGTTTAATTCATCATAATTTATTGAATCATTTGAACCGTTAAATGCCTGAAACTATTGTTATAACAAACAATTTTGGAAGCCAGATGAAAAGAATGGTATTGGTAGCCGTTGCAGTAATGATAACTGTTTCAGGTTTTGCTCAAAAAACAGCCGACATTGGGATTTGGGGAGGAACTTCGGGTTATTGGGGCGACCTGAAAAATAACACCTCATTTCAGACGTTCAATCCGAATTTTGGGGCATTTTTCAGGTATAATTTTAACCCGAGGGTTGCGCTTCGGGCTATGTTCCTAACCGGTAGTTTTTCAGCCGACGGAAACGTGGAGGTATATCCCTGGACTTTTGAAAAAAATGTACAGGACTTGTCCGTACAGGCGGAAATAAATTATTTGAAATACTGGCTGGGAGATAAAAAAACACCATTTACTCCTTATATTCTTGGAGGAATCGGCGTGATGTATTTCCCGTATGAGCTAACGGAATTACAGGTAGGACATATTTTACAGGTAAATCCAAATAGTTTGCTTCCGAAAATTATTGATATTAATGGCGATGTAGTAGCCCAGGAAGTAGACGAATCGGTAGTTGCCCTTTCACTGCCTTTTGGATTTGGAGTGAAAACACATATAGGGAAAAGACTGGGTGTGGGTGTAGAATATTTAATGAGAAAACATTTTGTTGATAAACTGGATAACCTCGATGATCCGTTTGCTTATAGTAACGATCAGGGTGAAGAACATGTGTATTCCGACACATGGCATAATAACGACTGGTCGGCTTATCTCGGGGTTCATCTGACATATAAAATATATTTGGGGAAAGAAGCGTGCCCTGCATACGACAAGATTTACAAAAAATAATGGAACCGTTTAAAAACAGGTTAAATAAAGAAAATATTCCGCAACATGTTGCCATCATCATGGATGGAAATGGACGCTGGGCAATGAAACAGGGCATTTCCAGGGTTTTTGGGCATGAACATGGCGTTGAGTCGGTGCGGTCAACGGTGGAAGGTGCAGGGGAAATTGGAGTAAAATACCTTACACTGTATGCTTTTTCCACCGAAAACTGGGAACGTCCGAAATATGAAGTGGAAGCACTCATGGGATTGTTGGTACATACCGTCGAATCGGAAACGCCAAACCTGAAAAAGAATAATGTTCGGCTGACCACCATTGGCGACATTTCAAAAATGCCCGGAGATGTCAGGGAAAAGTTAAACAATTGTATCGGAGCGCTTGAAGAAAATACAGGGCTAACCCTGGTACTTGCGTTAAGTTACAGTTCTCAGTGGGAAATTATTGAAGCGGTAAAAAATATTGCCCGGGATTCTGTTGCAGGAAAAATGAACCCGGATGAATTAAATAATGAACTGTTCAGAAAATATCTTTCAACATCAGATTTGCCAGATCCCGAGTTGTTGATCAGAACAAGCGGTGAATACAGGATCAGTAACTTTCTGCTGTGGCAGATTGTTTATTCGGAATTGTATTTTACCGAAAAACTTTGGCCCGACTTCAGAAAGGAAGATCTATTTGAAGCCATTTTTGATTTTCAGCAAAGGGAAAGAAGATTCGGAAAAACCAGTGAACAATTAAATAGTTAATTAATAAAAGTTTAGAATGCGAAAGCCATTGATATTTTTTTTATTACTGTTCGTTTCAGTTATGCCCAAAGCATTTTCACAGGTATCCGACAGTACCAACTTTTCCATCTATTACTCGAGCCCGAAAAAATATACCATAGCTGATGTGCAGGTCTCAGGAATCCGTTACCTCGATAAAACAGTTCTTGTGCAGCTCTCCGGATTAAAAGCAGGAGATATAATAACTGTTCCGGGCGAAGAGGTTACATCGGCCATCCGGAAATTGTGGCAGCAGGGATTGTTTTCGGATGTACAGATAACCGCAACCAAAGTTGTCGGCGACCAAATCTGGCTCGATATTTATCTTCAGGAACGGCCGCGACTTTCGGATGTCAATTTCTACGGAATTTCAAAATCGGAAAAAGACGACATTACCGAAAAAGTTCTTTTGCTGAAAGGGAGCCAGATTACCGATCACCAGGTGAACAGCGCTGAGAGGACCATCAAAAATATTTTTCTTGAAAAGGGCTTTTTAAATACCGAGGTAAAAATTGTTCAGCGCGATGATACAACACAAAACAACAGTATCATTTTAGACATCAATATCGATAAAAAGGAGAAGGTTAAAGTAAACGATATTTCTATTGAAGGCAACAAGGAAGTAAAAGAAGTGGTGCTCGAACGTGCCATGAAAAAAACCAATGCGAAAAAGCTGAGAAACTTTTTTAAGACCAAAAAATTCCTGCAGGAGGAATATAAAAAAGATAAAGGTTTGATGGTTGATAAATACAATGAGAAAGGTTTTCGTGACGCTACCATTATTAAGGATTCAATCTATCAGGTTGAGGTTGGTAAAAAAGAAAAACCCAGGGTAGATATTGCCATTGAAGTTGAAGAAGGAAACAAATATTATTTTGGCGACATAAAATGGGTGGGAAACACCATTTACCCAGCCGATTACCTCAATAATTATCTCGGGATTAAAAAAGGCGATATTTTCAATCAAAAAATTCTGGATAAACGCCTTTTCGACAATGATGAAGGGTTAAATAACCTGTATCTCGACAAAGGATACCTGTTTTTTAGTCTCGATCCGATAGAAGTAAATATAAACAACGACTCTATCGACTATGAGATGCGAATTTTTGAGGGAAAGCAGGCAACCATCAACAAGGTAATGATTACCGGGAATACAAAAACGCATGAACATGTGGCCCGTCGTGAAATACGTACCTATCCCGGCGACCTGTTCAGCAAAACATTACTCATGCGTTCATACAGGGAACTGGCGCAGCTTGGGCACTTCGATCCCGAAGCCATAAACCCCGATGTACAGCCCCATCCCGAAGAAGGAACTGTGGATATCGAATACCAGTTGCAGGAAAAGGCAAACGACCAGATTGAACTTTCAGGAGGCTGGGGAGCAGGGATGTTTGTAGGTTCTGTTGGTTTAAAGTTTGCCAACTTTTCGGTGCGTAACGTTTTTAACAAGGAAGCATGGAGGCCACTTCCCACCGGAGACGGGCAAACGTTGAGTTTGCGTTACCAAACCAGTGGGAAATATTACAAAACAATCAGTTTATCCTTTATCGAACCCTGGTTGGGTGGCAAAAAACCAAATTCGTTTTCGCTTTCATTATCACACTCGAGAATAAATTACAGCGCCAATAAATATTACCAGAATTACAGCCCGTACAGCTATGGTTCCCCTTATGGCGGCTATGGTGGTTACGGTGGCTACGGCGGTTATGGCGGTTATTCTCCATACGGATCTGGTAGTTACGGGTATTCTCCCTATGGATATGGATATGGTTACGATTATTACGGCTACGGACAATATCAGTATAATTATGATTCGGAGGACGATTCGGAAGAAGGTGATCAGATTTGGGCTACAACAGCATTAGCCCTGGGCTACGGCTACCGGTTGTCAGTTCCCGATGACTATTTTACGGTTTACCACGAGGTATCGATGGAACACTATAACCTTCGAAACATGGGCAGCTACTTTTATTTTCTTGCCGACGAAAACGGGCAGGTAAACGGCACTTTTAACAATTTAAGTTTGAAAACTGTAATCGGCCGTAATTCAGTGGATAACCCGCTTTATACAAGAAACGGGTCAAATATTTCGCTGACTTTAAAAATGACTCCGCCATTCTCGTTAATTTCCGGAAAAGACTACAGTTCGGCGGATATGTCGAACGAAGAAAAATACAAATGGATCGAATATCACAAATGGTTGTTTAAGGGGCAGTTATACAATCCGTTGACAAAAAATACAAACCTCGTACTGAGAACCGCCTTTGAAATGGGTTTCCTCGGATATTACGATGCTAACAGGCGTTCTCCTTTCGAAGGGTTTATTGTTGGAGGTTCAGGGATGTCGGGGTACAATATTTACGGAACGGATTATATTTCTTTGCGGGGTTATAAAGATTACAGTTTAAGCCCCAGCAATGGTTCGAGTATGTATTCGAAGTTTACGATGGAAATGCGTTATCCGGTGACTTTAAAACCAAGTGCAACGATTTATGCGCTGGCATTCCTCGAAGGTGGTAACGCCAATGTAAGTTTCCAAAATTACAATCCTTTTAAATTGCAACGTTCGGCAGGTGTGGGTGTGCGGATTTATTTGCCGATGTTTGGATTGATGGGGATTGACTGGGGATATGGTTTCGACGAAGTGCCTGGTGTTTCGGGCGCCAACGGAAGCCAGTTCCACTTTGTTATCGGTCAGCAGTTCTGATAATTATGGATTTGGCATAAAATGTGATAAATGAAGCATCAGTTAAATAAAAATAATTTGTCATGAAGAAATTAGTAGTAACCTTTGCAGCAGTTCTTGCACTTTTGGGAACATTAAGTGCGCAAAAGTTTGCGTTTATTGATTCAGAATATATTTTGGAAAATATACCTGCGTTTACTGCTGCGCAGGAACAGTTGGACCAGTTGTCGTCGCAATACCAAAAAGAACTGGAATCGATGCACGCCGAAATTGAACAAATGTATAGTGATTATCAGGCTGAAAGCGTTTTGCTCTCCGATGATATGAAACGAAAACGCGAGGATGTGATTATTACCAAAGAAAAATCGTACAAACAGTTGCAGTCCAAATATTTTGGGCCCAGCGGCGATTTGTTTAAAAAGCGGCAAAGTCTGGTAAAACCAATTCAGGACGACATTTTTAATGCAGTCCAGGAGATATCGAACGAAGGAAGTTACGCTGTTATTTTTGACAAGGCGGGAGGAACAACTTTGTTTTTTACCAATCCAAAATTCGACCTAAGCGATCAGGTTTTGCAAAAACTCGGATATAAATAATTAATAACTATATTTGTGACCAAAAAAAATTAACACTACATTGATTATGAGAAATTTATTGAAATTTATTGTCGTATTTCTGCTGACGGTGACAGCAGTTTCGGCCAACGCGCAAACCTTAAAATTCGGGCATATTGATTTACAGGCATTGGTACAGGTGATGCCGGAAAGAGCCACTGCTGAAACACAGTTTAATGCTTTTCAGGGAGAAGTTGAAGAAGTTTTTAACGGAATGCAGAAGGAATTACAGCAGAAATATGCTGAGTTGGAACAACTCGGTGATAGTGCATCTGAAATCAAGAAAAACGCCAAAATAGCGGAGGTTCAGGATTTAAATCAGCGTTTACAAAATTATCAAACTTCGGCTCAGCAGCAGATTCAGCAAAAATATAGTGAGCTGCTAAAACCGGTTTTTGACAAGGCCACAAAAGCAATTGAAGAAGTTGCCACCGAAAAAGGGTTGATTTATGTTTTTGATACGCCGGCAGGGGGATCAACTGTACTTTACAAATCGAACCAGAGCCTCGATTTACTTCCGTTGGTAAAACAGAAATTGGGAATTCAGTAGAATATTTTTAGCAAAATAATGGAAGCCATTTGTGATGATACAGATGGCTTTTTTCGTTTGTAAAACATTTGTGGAATGTTGTGTGGGATGGGATTTACGTTTATATTTAGTCTCTCTGAAATCTAAAGAAACTGAATATGGAAACGGAAAAATCGGGGATGGCAAAAAGCAGTGGTGATATTCCTTCTAATTCGACACTGTTTGAGGTTGCATGGGAAGTTTGTAACCAGGTAGGTGGAATTTATACGGTCATACGTTCAAAAGTTCCCTCCGTGATAAACAAATGGGGAAAGGATAATTATTTTCTGATTGGTCCTTACTTTGAAGAGCAGGCGGCTGCTCATTTCGATGCGGCTACCGATTTTTCGACGCCGATTGGGAAAGCGGTTTTAAAAATGCAGGAGCGCGGTTTCGATGTTCATTACGGACAATGGATTGTTTCCGGGAGGCCTAACGTAGTGTTGTTCAATCCCTATTCGGTTTACGATAAGCTTGGCGAAATAAAACATTTTGTGTGGCAGGATTACCATATTTCGTTACCCGGAAGCGATGAATTGCTCGATAAAGTGGCGGCTTTTGGTTACCAGGTAAAAGAATTTTTTAATTACCTCTGCTCCAACGATCTTTGTGTAGGTAATGTTATTGCCCATTTTCACGAGTGGATGGCCGGTTTGCCTATTCCCGGGATTCGTAAAGACAATCTGAACATAAAAATTGTTTTTACCACACACGCTACACTTTTAGGCAGGTACCTCGCTATGAACGATCAACGATTTTATGATCACTTGCCATTTTACAATTGGGAAAAGGAGGCTACGAATTTTAATGTAAAGGCGATCGCCGAGATTGAAAGGGCGTCGGCACACGGCGCACATGTTTTTACAACGGTCAGCGATGTTACAGCAAAAGAATGTACCTACCTGCTTGGCCGGACTCCTGACATGATCCTTCCAAACGGATTGAACATCCAACGATTTGAAGCGTTACACCAGATTCAGAACCAGCATGTTCAGGTAAAAGAGCAGATTCACGACTTTGTGATGGGGCATTTTTTTCAGAGTTATTCCTTTGATTTAGACAAAACCCTCTATTTTTTTACCTCAGGAAGATACGAGTACCACAACAAAGGGTATGATTTAACGCTGGAAGCGCTGGCCCGTCTGAATTGGAAAATGCAAAGTTCGAATGTGGATATGACCGTTGTTTCGTTCTTTATCACCCGGCAACCATTTTATACCTTTAACCCCAATGTGCTCCAGTCAAAAGCGCAAATTGAAGATATCTGGCGGGTTTGTGAAGAAATTAAGGAGCAGGTGGGAAGACGGCTTTATACCGAAATTACTTCTGCTGAAGGGCCATATAAATTTCCTGACCTCAGTGCTCTGGTGGATGATTATCTCAGGCTGAAACTTCGGAGAAATATACAGGGATGGAAGACACATCAGTTGCCCAAGATTGTTACACATACATTAAAAGATGATTCCAAGGACGAGATTTTGAATTTTCTGCGAACAGCAAACTTAGTCAATAACCGGCACGATAAGGTGAAAGTTGTTTATCACCCCGATTTTATCTCAACATCAAATCCCTTGTTTAAAATGGATTACAACACATTTGTGCGTGGTTGTCATTTAGGTATTTTTCCAAGTATGTACGAACCCTGGGGATACACGCCGCTGGAATGTCTTGCCAGTGGAATTCCGTCGGTAACCAGTGATATGGCTGGTTTTGGAGATTATGTACTGAACGGGGTGCCCAATCACAATGAAAAGGGATTGTATATTATTAAACGAAGGGGCAGGGATTTTTATGAAACTGCCGAGGATTTGGCCAATATAATGTTTGATTTTGTTAACATGTCGCGCAGGGAGCGGATTGCGCTGCGTTATAAATGTGAAGACGCTTCGCTGCACTTCGACTGGTCGAACCTTGGTAAATATTATGATGAGGCTTACCGGTTGGTAATAACCCGTTAATTTTTTTTTATTTTTGCGGTATGAAAAGATCACCCATCGGCGTTTTCGATTCGGGTTATGGCGGTTTGACGGTTTTAAGAGAACTGGTCAGATTTTTACCCGGTTACGACTTCCTTTATCTTGGCGATAACGCCAGAAATCCTTACGGGACACGTTCGTTTAAAGTAGTTTATGAATATACTTTGCAGGCGGTAAAATATTTGTTTAGCCAGGACTGCCCGCTGGTAATTATTGCCTGTAACACGGCATCTGCAAAGGCGCTTCGAAACATCCAGCAGCTCGATTTACCCCAAATCGCCCCGGATCGGCGGGTTTTGGGAGTAATCAGGCCAAGTGTGGAAAAGGTGGCCGAGATTACACGAAATGGTCACATCGGGGTTCTCGGGACTGTTGGTACGGTAGTTTCTGAATCGTATCCCATCGAACTGCAAAAGTGGTCGGGGGGAAAAGTAAAATCGACAGTGCAGGAAGCCTGCCCCATGTGGGTCCCCATCGTCGAAAACAATGAAATTGGTACTGAAGGCGCCGAATATTTTATCAAAAAAAATATTCAGAATATTCTTCGGAAAGATGCAAAATTAGATACCCTGATATTGGGATGTACCCATTATCCGCTTTTGCTGGAAACCATTCGGAAATATGTTCCGGAGAATATTCATATTTTGGAACAGGGAGAAATTGTAGCGACTAAATTAATCGAATATTTGGAGAGACATCCCGAAATGGATAGCCGTTTATCGAAAGACTCGGTCACCGAATTTCTGACCACCGAATCGTCGGAAAATTTCGAAAATAAGGCTGAGCTATTTCTCGGAACCAGTGTTTCGGCAGCTACAATTCACCTGTAAATCAGGGATGAGTGGAAGAGCGATTACGGTCAGGAAATCAACCGTTTGATAATTTCCTGCATTTCTTTTTCTTTTGAGTTGATTTCGGAAACGAGTTTGAACTGTGCCCTGGCTCTTTCAATGTTGTGTTCAGGGTGTTTTATTTTGTAATAAATATCGCCTTCGAGATAATCGGTTAAAAAGCGAAGTCCCATAATAAAAGTCATAAATTTGGCGGAATGGGCGAGGAGTTGGATTTCCGCCGGCGTTAAAAACGATTTGGTTTCTTCAAGGAACCCTTTGGCAAATCCTTCAAAAATAGAAAGATTGATGGTGATCTTGTCCAAATCGGTTTCATCCTCTTCTGTTGTACAGGCGGCTGTACGTATCGCATCTCCAAAATCGAAATGAACCAGGCCGGGCATCACCGTGTCCAAATCGATAACGCTTAAAATTTGCCCGTTTTCGTCAAAAAGAATGTTGTTAATTTTGGTGTCGTTGTGTGTTATCCGCGATGGAATCAATCCAGATTGCTGTGCCCGGATTAAGGTGTGCATTTCTTTTTCGTGGTTGGTAACAAACCCGATTTCTTTTTCCGACTTCAGCTTCCGGTTTTGAAAATTCACATCCAGCGCCTTTCTGAAATTACGATAACGAAATTCGATGTTGTGGAAATCGACAATGGTTTCATTCAGGGGTTTACCGGGCAAATCGGCCAGTTGTTCCTGAAATTTGCCAAATCCTTTTCCGGCAAGGTAGGCATGTTCCGAACTTTCAATTTTTTCGACACTCTGGCTTCCCGGAATAAACAAAAATACAGTCCAGTAATTACCATTTATATCTTTGTGGTAAAAATCACCGGAAAAAGTTTGAATGTGGCTGATTACCTTTTTGTCTATTTCTGAAATTCCCTCCTTTTGCAGTTTTTGGCGGATATGATCGGTCACCCTGGTTATGTTTTCCATCATTCCCGGAATATCTTTAAAAACCAGGTGGTTTTTTCGTTGTAAAATATAATCCGGAAGTTCTGGCTCCAGGGTATAAATTCTGAATGTATCGTTAATGTGTCCGTTTCCGAACGGTTCGATGTTTTTTATGGTTCTTTTCAGGTTAAAACAGGTTGCAATTTCAAAAACAGGATAATCCATTTTTTTTCAGGTTAAAATAGTTTTGCAGGGTAAACTCCCTGTTCTATTAATGTCCTGATTTTTTCAACCACAAAAGGTTTGTCTTCTTTGTAAGTTACTCCAAACCAGGGAGAATCAGCTTCCAGGACTTTTACGGTAGCTGTTTGTTCGTTAATCATTTCGAAAACGGCCGAAGGAATATACATTTCCGATTTGGGTTTTCCGATTTCAGTTTCCAGAAAATCGATGAATTTTTTTTCCAGAATTTCGAAAACAGAGGGTTTGAATCCCCAGTTATTCATCGAAACACTTTCGTCGCCGGTGAGCAAGGTTTCGCTTCCATTATCTTCTATCGAAATAATTGTATCTCCTTTTTTTACGATTTTTGTGGTTTCCACAATTTTTTTCAGGTGATTTTCCTTGTCAACCTCACAAACTCCGCGCGAAACCGAACCAAAATCAGATAACGTATTTTTCAGGCGGTAACCTACCATCGAGTATTCGGTTTTATTTTCGGATGAGGTTAAAAACCGGGCCATTTCCGTGTAGGCGTTGTACCCATAAAAATCATCGGCGTTAAGAGCGCAGAACGGTTCGGCGATCACGTTTTTGGCCACCAGAATAGCGTGCGCCGTACCCCACGGTTTTTCGCGTCCTTCAGGTAACGAAAATCCTTTGGGGAGCATGTCTAGCTCCTGATAAACATATTCGACATCGATGACACCTCTGAGTTTTTTATTGAACTTCTCTTTAAAAGCTTCGGCAAAACTTTCGCGGATAACAAAAACTACCTTTCCAAAACCGGCGCGGGCGGCATCAAATATGGAATAATCGATAATGGCCTCGCCATTTGGCCCGACAGGTTCAACTTGTTTTAGCCCGCCAAACCTGCTACCCATTCCTGCTGCAAGTATTAAAAGGGTTGGTTTCATGTTTTTAGTATTTACAATTTCAAATCAAGGATTTTATTTTGTCTATTTTGATTTTTACCGGACTAAATCTTTATTTCCAGCTTTTTAATTTATATCCTTTTATGGAATAGAACA
>CAYWBV010000015.1:6845-12855 GCA_964455785.1 uncultured Maribellus sp. | reverse complement strand
CCGAGGATGGCCGACATTTGCAAAGCAAAACGTTGGGTCATGTATTTTGGAATCATTATAATACCGAAGATATAACCAATTACCATGGTCGCCATCGTATAGGAGGTGAAAGCTTTGGCTTTATCAAGTTCAATTCCAAGTGAAAGTCCGTAACGGATTATGGTATCGCCTGCAATAACTTCAACGCCAACATAGAAGAAAAGGGTGATTACACCGAGAATCAAATGCGGGTACCCAAAAATGGAATTTTTTGATGGAATTTTATCTCCGTTTTCGTCTTCATCCGACTCCATTTCCAATTCCGGCAAACCTGAAAGGCGCACCACTATACCCAGTACAAACAAAATAACAGTCATTACAATGTATGGATTGATAACTCGTTTTGCGAGTTCATCGAGGGCTGCAATTTTGGCTGCTTCTTCCATCGTGTTTAAACTGGCCATAAATGCATCCCCGTCACTTAAAATATAGTAGGCCAGGATTAACGGAGCGACTGCGCCCGCTGCTTTATTACAAATTCCGAGGATACTGATACGTTTTGCTGCGCTTTCTTGCGGCCCCATAATGGTAACGTACGGATTGGAAGCCGTTTGTAAAATGGCAAGGCCGGTACCCATTACAAAAAGTCCGAGAAGAAAAACGATATACGTACGTGTTAATGCAGCCGGGATAAAAATAAGTGTTCCGATAGCCATCACCCAAAGCCCAACCATCATCCCGTTTTTTAATCCGGTCTTTTTTAATACCCATGCTGATGGAAGTGCCATAATGGTATAGGAAATATAAAAAGAAAAGGCAACCAAAAGCGCCTGAAAATCAGTTAGCTGACATGCTATTTTTAAATAGGGAATCAATATCCCGTTTAACCAGGTTACAAATCCAAAAATGAAAAAGAGGCTGCTGATAATAACCATGGGCAGCAAATAAGAATTTTTATTACTTCTTACGGCGGAATTGGTTGCGTTCATGTTTTATTCAATTTAGTTTTAAATGATAAATCTAAACAATTATTTTGAACACGAAAGAATAAAAGATTTCTGAAATAAGAAAATAAAACCGGCAATAGTTTCTAATTTTTTTATAAAGATTGGAAACTATTAAATTTTTATTTTAAAAGGAATTCGATATAGATTTGGAATATGTTATATCGTTACCGATTTATTTATACCAGCTTGCATACAAACCATAGGCTTTGGCAATCCTGTTGATTTCACCATCCAGCAGGTCGGGGCTGATTTCTTTTATTTTTTTGGCCGGAATTCCTGCATAAACACAACCTGATTGTACAACCGTCCCTTTTGTAACTACCGAACCGGCAGCTATTATGGAAAAACTTTCTACTACGGCATCATCCAAAACAACGGCATTCATTCCAATCATCACGTTGTCTTTTAATGTGCACCCGTGAACGATTGCTCCGTGGGCTATGGTTACGTTGCTGCCGATATTTGTGGGCGATTTTTTATAGGTGGCGTGTATTACTGCATTATCCTGAACATTGGTGTTGTTCCCGATTTTTATATAGTGAACATCGCCGCGCAACACGGCATTGTACCATATACTGCACCCGTCGCCAATTTCAACATCGCCAATGATTACTGAGGTTTCAGCAAGAAAACAGTTCTCACCGATTTTTGGGGTTTTTTCGTTCAAAGTTTTTATTAAGGCCACTATCTAAAACAATTTTAAATTGGTTTCAAATATATTAAAACCTGTAAATAATTGTATATGTACTCTTCGTCTTATTAAATTATGGTTATTTTTGTTTGCGTAAATTTTTGATGCGTTGACGTGATCGATTCTGAAATTAGAAACGTTTTAATTTTGGGGTCGGTTTTCTTTTGAAGAGAAGATAATAACAGATAAAAAGAAATTCAATGGAGGATGCTAAAGTAATAGAACTGGAAGAGGTTGCCATCCGTTTTTCAGGAGATTCCGGTGATGGGATGCAGCTTACCGGTACATTATTTTCCGATGCCACAGCGCTTCTGGGAAATGATATTTCTACCTTTCCTGATTATCCATCTGAAATCAGGGCGCCCCAGGGAACTGTGGGAGGTGTTTCCGGTTTTCAGGTGCAGTTTGGTCGTAAACATATTAATACTCCGGGAGATTTTGCCCACGTGTTAATTGCCATGAACCCGGCTGCGGTAAAGGCAAACGCCAGATTTATGAATCCCGGCGGAACTATTATTTATGATTCGGATGCTTTTAACGATAAAAATCTGAAGAAGGCAAATTTTACAACTGACGACCCGTTTGCGGAGTGTAAACTGGATGATTATTTTAAAATCCCTGTACCCATTTCGAATCTTACCAAAGAGAGCCTGAAAGACTTTGGACTCGACAATAAAAGTGTGATGCGGAGTAAAAACATGTTTGCGCTGGGTTTAGTGTGCTGGATGTTTAACCGCCCGCTCGATTATATCGAGGAATTTATAAATAGCAAATTTGCCAAAAAGCCGGTGGTCGCTGAATCGAACATAAAAGTACTGCATGATGGCTACAATTATGGTATGAATATGCAGCACATGACACCGAGTTATATTGTACATCCGGCAAACATTGAAAAGGGAACTTACCGAAATATTAACGGCAACCATGCTACTGCCTGGGGTCTGCTTGCCGCAGCCGAAAAAGCAGGACTGGAACTGTTTCTCGGCTCATACCCGATAACTCCGGCCACCGACATTCTTTCCGCGCTTTCGGAGAGAAAAGATTTGGGGGTTAAAACATTCCAGGCCGAGGATGAGATTGCGGGGATAACTTCAGCAATCGGTGCGGCGTTTGCGGGTGATTTAGCGGTAACTTCTACTTCCGGGCCGGGCCTGGCATTAAAATCGGAAGCTATCGGGTTAGCAGTGATGGCCGAACTCCCGTTGGTAATTGTTAATGTTCAGCGCGGAGGACCGTCAACCGGTTTGCCTACTAAAACCGAACAATCAGACTTGTTACAGGCACTCTACGGAAGAAACGGCGAAAGTCCTGTGGTTGTTTTGGCTGCCAGCACTCCTTCCGACTGTTTTTTGTACGCTTTTCAGGCAGCAAAAATAGCATTGGAACGGATGGTGCCGGTAATTCTGATGACCGACGGTTTCCTCGGTAACGGAAGCGAACCATGGAAAATTCCGGCAATGTCGGAACTACCATCGATTACTCCGAGGATAGCGAAAGACTCAGCAACTTTTAAAGCCTATAAAAGAGACACTCAAACGCTGGCTCGTGAGTGGGCTTTCCCTGGAATGAAAGGATTTGAACATTTAATTGGCGGACTGGAAAAAAATGTTTCCGGTTCTGTAAGTCATGATCCTGACAACCACCAGATCAATACTGAAATACGGGAAGAAAAAGTACAACGGGTGGCTGACATGATTCCTGATTTGGAAGTATGCGGAGACGAAGAAGGTGATGTTTTGGTTGTGGGATGGGGAGGAACTTATGGCCATATGATTAGTACTGTAAGGCAACTAAGGCAGGAAGGTAAAAATGTGAGCCTTGCCCATTTTAACTATATAAAACCCCTGCCTAAAAATACAGCCGGGGTTTTCAAAAAATTCAAAAAAATTATTGTTTGTGAATTAAACCTGGGGCAGTTTGCCGGTTATCTGCGCGATAAACTCCCCGAATTCGAATACCATAAGTACAACAAAGTAAAAGGGTTGCCCTTTACTGTGAACGAGTTGAAAGAGAGTATTACAAAATTACTGGAGGACTAACAATGGCAGAAATTCAATATACCATCAAAGATTTTAAAAGCGAAAACGAAGTTCGCTGGTGTCCGGGGTGCGGCGATTACGCCATTATGAACGCTGTCCAGCGTACGATGGCCGACATGGGAGTTCCGCATGAAAAATTTGCAGTTATTTCAGGAATTGGTTGTTCTTCGCGGTTTCCGTACTATATGAGTACCTATGGCTTTCACACCATTCACGGGCGGGCGTCGGCGGTAGCCACTGGTGTAAAACTGGCAAATCCGGAACTGAATGTATGGGTAATTACAGGCGATGGCGATGCTATGGCCATTGGAGGTAACCACTTTATTCATCTCATTCGCAGAAATATTGATCTGAACCTCATTCTTTTCAACAACAAAATTTATGGTTTGACGAAGGGCCAGTATTCCCCAACTTCGGAACGGGGCGTAAAAACAAAAACTTCGCCTTTCGGAACAGTGGAAGATCCGTTTATCCCCGGGCAATTGGTTATTGGCGCCCGCGGAACTTTTTTTGCACGCTCCATCGACAGCAATATCAAATTAAGTCAGGACATTTTTAAAGCGGCTGCCCGACATAAAGGAACGTCGGTGGTTGAGGTCCTGCAAAACTGTGTTATTTTTAACGACGGAGTTCACGACGCAATTACCGATCCGATGTATCGTGCTGAAAGGCAGTTGATTGTTGAGCATGGAAAACCCATGCTTTTTGGGGAGGAAAATAACAAAGGGCTGATGTTCGACAAAGGAAGATTAAAAGTGGTAAAAATTGGGGAAAACGGGATAACCCTGGATGATATTTTGGTACATGACGCTTTTGAACCTGGTCCTTCAGTCCATATGGCGTTGATAAATATGCAGTTGCCTGATTTTCCGGTTATTTTTGGTGTAATACGGAGTGTGCCTGCACTGGTGTACGATGCCGAGGTTACGGCGCAAATCAAACAGGTTCAGCAAAAACGAAAAATAACCTGCGTGGACGACCTGTTGAAATCGGGAAATACCTGGGAAGCGAAAGACAACGGGATTGAAAGGTAGAAACTCCGGCGTTTAAAGAATAAGTCAAAAAAAAGTGTCGCGCTGATTTTGCCGCGGCACTTCAAAAAAATAAAGGCTGCCTGATATTTCAGACAGCCTTTTTCCCGTCAACCCGCATCACCTAATTCATTTCATACCACTCGGGTTTTTTTACATAAATTCCCGCATTCAATCCGGGATAAAATGTATAAACCGTTCTTAAGGCATCTGTATAGTCGATGTCTTTATCTTTGATGTAATCGTAGAGGTTTATATAATTTAGTTGCGCAAACTCAAAGGAATATCCGGCGGAGATAATGTTCCAGAAAGCTTCTAAATGCTCATTCCTCGCAAAAATAAGTTCTTTCATTATTTCGTTGTATTTGTCTGAAGGCAGAATTTCTTCTATTTTACGCAGATAATCTGAAGTCGTCTTATTTTTCATTTTTTGTTATTTTCTTACGATGTAAAAGTATTTATCTTCCATTTTATAACAGATATGATAAATACTGGAAGTTAGGGTAAGAATAGCTGAATTTTTATCAGTAATATTCTGATAAATGGAGAGTAGAAAACACTGTTTCCATTAAAAACAGAAAATACAGGTACCTAAAAACGAATGTTTTCCGACACAATCATCGGCATCTCTTTCAAATTTTGCATGGCATTTATCAATCCAACCATTTGATATTTGTGAAGATCGGCTGGGGTGATTCTGCATTCTGAAATTTTTTTTTCGTGGAGAAGCCTTGCACGTTGTGTTCCGGGCAACAGAGGCGAATCCGGCGTCCACCATTTTGTACCATCGAAAAAGACCGGGTTTGCCGTTAAGCTGTCGGTAATACAACCGTTTTTTACAATCAGGATATCATCGCAGTTTTCGCGTTTGTCGAAGAGGTTTTGCAGTTTTTCCCGGTCAGCATATTTGAATCGGTAATCAATTTGATTGTCTTCAACCAGTTTCAGGCTCTTTATTTTCCGGTACTGATGGGGAATAAATTCGGGGTTTTTAAATTCAGCCGCATAAAACACACGGCAGCGGAACAATCCTACTTTACAGTCTTCGGGTACCTTAATAAAATTTTCAAGTTGTATTTCCTCGGTTTGACAAAAATGTTCCGCTCTGGCTTTATTCATACGAAAATTATGAAACGGAAGATTGTATAAAACTCCGTCGATGCATTTTATGGTTTCAAACAGGTACATAAACTTTTTCAATCATTTCCTGATATTCTTTTTCGGCATCGCTCATAAATGTAATTCCGCCGCCGCTTTTGTAAA
>CAYWBV010000015.1:0-6745 GCA_964455785.1 uncultured Maribellus sp. | reverse complement strand
AATCTGCGAACTCACCTGCCAGAGGTTTTTCCGGTTGGTCTGAATAAAATCGAGGTATCTGAATTTTTCGACCGTTACATTTTCGGCAACCAGGCTCAGATCATTTCGGATTAAATCAACAATTGTGTTGTGCTCCGCCAGTTCTTTCAAATCGTTTAAAACCAGTTCTTTTGCATTTTTTATTCCTGCGTCGATGGTGCCTTTCATCGGAAAGGAAAATATTCTGCCATTTTTGATTCTTACAAATGGCTCGGGTGAAAAGCTGACAAACTCGTTTTTCAGGAATATTTTGTAAGGAGCCGAACCGGCGTGGAAAATATCTTCCAAAGTTAAATCGGTTTCAACCGGGGTTGGTTGTGTAAAATTGAGCAGGTATGTGTCGCCTTTGGAAATATGTTGTTTTACCAGGTTGAATCCATTCTTGTATTCTTCGAACGGAACCGGTTTGATTTGCCACTTTTTCGGAGCTGTTTTTTTATTGATTTCCGGCACATTCGAAAATCCTGGAATTTGCCACCAAATTGAATCGGACGATCCGTTTAAAGCAAATAACCGGGGTTTTTCCAACAGAAAATCAATCAGAAAGGCAAATGGTTTTCCCTCTTTTCCCAGGGAATTCATTTGATGTGCAATATGTATATCCGTTTTCATCGGCAGGGTTCAAAGGTATAAATTTTTGTTCCGCGAAAAATGGATAAAAAAATCAGCCGCTAAACCGTCCATAATTTTTATTTTTACTGCAAATAGTATGGGAATGGATATTGCAAAAAATATTGCAGAAATAAAAAATAAGTTGCCTGAAACGGTAAAACTGGTGGCCGTCTCGAAGACCAAACCCAAAGAAGATATTTTGGAGGCTTACCAAAGCGGGCATAAAATTTTCGGGGAAAATAAAGTTCAGGAACTTGTAACGAAATACGAACAACTTCCGAAAGACATTGAATGGCATTTTATCGGCCACCCGCAGTCCAATAAAATAAAATTTATTGCCCCGTTTGTTCAGCTCATTCATGGGGTAGATTCGTTGAAACTCCTCACGGTTATTAATCAGGAAGCGAAAAAACAGAACCGGAAAATACAATGTTTGCTTCAGTTTCATATTGCTGAGGAAGATACAAAATTCGGACTTTCGCTTGAAGAAGCAAGAAAAATTCTCTCGTCCGATATCTTTGTTTCATTACAATATGTTACTATTGCGGGAGTTATGGGAATGGCAACATTCACGGATGACCAAATTCAGGTTGAAAATGAATTCAGGGAGCTAAAAAATATTTTTATTACGCTGAAAAATGAATACTTTTCGGGGGTGGCTGATTTTCGTGAAATTTCGATGGGGATGTCTGACGACTATCCGCTGGCCGTTCAACAGGGAAGTACGATAATCAGAGTTGGAAGTAAAATTTTTGGAGAAAGAAACTTAATCAAACAGATTGAATAATCAAATAAAACTAAAATCCGATGGCAAATTTGGGAACAACATATTTGGGCTTGCAACTTAAAAACCCTCTGGTAGCTGCGAGTTCGGGGTTAACAGGTTCGGTGGAAAAAATCAGGGAACTGGCAACAGCCGGAATTGGGGCAGTGGTGCTGAAATCGATATTCGAGGAACAGATTAACAACGAAGTTACAAATCTGCTGCAGAAGGATCAGCAAAATAATTCCTACCCTGAAGCGGAGGATTACATCAAAGGATATTTGCGCGACAATACCATTACCAAACACCTCGAGTTGGTGGAGGAAACCAAACAGGCGGTTGATATACCGGTGATTGCAAGTATTAACTGTGTTTCTTCGGACGAGTGGACTTCGTTTGCCAAAGATTTTCAACAGGCGGGGGCCGACGCTATTGAACTCAATATTTTTTATCTCCCGACCGACCGGAATGAAAGGCCGGGAATGGTGGAACAACTGTATCTCGATGTTTTGAAAAAAGTAAAGTCGCAGGTTACCATCCCGGTTTCGGTAAAATTCGGACTAAACCACAGTAATATTTTGGGAATGGCTGACAAATTAAAAGCCAACGGAGCCGACGGAATTGTAATGTTTAACCGGTTTTTTGAGCCCGATATAAACCTTGAAACATTGGAGTTAACCTCGTCGGAAGTTTTTAGTCTTCCGACAGATATCCGGCGGTCTCTGCGCTGGGTAGGTATGGTTTCATCGGCGGTACCAAAACTTGAAATTGCGGCGTCCACCGGTATTCACGACGGGCAAGCCGTAATCAAACAAATTTTGGCAGGTGCTACCGTTACGCAACTTTGTTCTACACTGTATATCAATGGTGCAAAAATAATTCCTGCCTTTTTAGACGAGATTTCCGGATTTATGAAAAAATGGAATTTCAAAAAAATTGACGACTTCAGAGGGAGGTTATCCTATAAAAATATTCCTGATCCGATGTTATATGAACGTTCGCAGTTTATGAAATACTTTTCGAACCGCTCATAATGCTGAAAAATGTCCTGGTATTGGTTGTTTTTTTGTTGAATACTGGTCTGATTTCGGCACAGCAGCCGGACTCACCACCCCGAATCGTAAATTTAGGATCTGATACAGTGTATTATTGTTATGGCCCGGTTGTTATTGCACCTGGAATTTCAATTGAAAATATTACAATTCAGAATGCTTCTGACGGTATCAAAATATCGGTTGCCAATTATAAAAAGGGTGAAGATACCTTATATTATTCAGGCAATCAGTTTTCGTACTACTGGGATAATGATATCGGAAACCTGTCGCTGACAGGAGCTGGATCGGACACTGATTACGAGAGTGCGGTAAAACAGGTCTATTATAAAAATCTTGCTGAAAATCCATTTTCCGAACCGCGTTCGTTTTCCATTAGTCTTATGGATGTTGACTATTTACCTTATACCGGACACTTTTATAAATACATAAAACAGAGGGGTATTTATTGGTCAGAAGCCAGAAAAGCCGCCGAATCGGTGGACAATTACTATTACGGGATGAAAGGATACCTCGCCACCATTATGTCAACGGTTGAAAATGATTTTATATGGAGCAAAATTGACGGGGTTGGCTGGATTGGGGCTACCGACGAAGGTAAGGAAGGAAACTGGCGTTGGGTGACCGGCCCGCCTTCGGATCAGGTCCAGTTCTGGCAGGGCAATTATAGTAACGGATCGCCCGTCAGCGGACGTTATTCTTTGTGGAATGATGGCGAACCCAATAATCTTCAAAAATCGTGGGGTGCTTACGAAAATTATGCCCATATTAATTCCAACCCCAACAGTATTAAAAAGTCGTGGAACGATTTGTCCAATGAAGGAGATAAAGATAGTCCCAACGGTTATTATTTCCCCGAGGGTTTTGTAGTGGAATATGGAGGGATGCCCGGCGATCCCGACGTCCGGTTGTCGGCGTCGGCTGTGGTCGGCTGGAGCCAAAAGCCGGAATTACAACTTGTTGATTTTGATACTCTGGTGTGCGGACAACTCGAAAAACAGTT
Source organism: uncultured Maribellus sp. (assembly GCA_964455785.1). Lineage (GTDB taxonomy): Bacteria > Bacteroidota > Bacteroidia > Bacteroidales > Prolixibacteraceae > Draconibacterium. Next base: position 3,276 of record CAYWBV010000015.1, on the reverse strand, counting down.
GAACTTTCAGTTTAAAGAGGAAGTTACTACTTTAACACGGGCACTTGCACCCAATTGTAATGTGTCAGATGAAAAAACTCTGTTACCAACTGTGAAAGTTGATCAATTTGGTACCTACCGGTTTGTGGTGGAAACTACTGTTCACCAACAGTGTACGTACAACGATACTCTCGATTTGCAGTTTCAACACCAGCCGGTGGCCGACTTTTTTATTGATGATGAAACATGCAAAGGGTATAACCTCGATATAAAATTTACCGGAAATACAGATGGACCGGCAGATTTTTACTGGTATTCAAGCGACACCATTTTTGCTTCGGGAACGGATTTAGCCGAAGTGGAAATCCCGCTCGGATTTGGACAACAAAACCGCAGTGTCGGTTTAAAAGTGAATGAAAAGGGTTGTGTCGCTGAAAAATTTGAGCCGGTTTCGGTGATTCCTAACATGGATTTTTGGGTTGACGGAGATAATCAGGGATGTACTCCGTTGAATGTGAAGTTCGGAGTTACCGACTTCGAAGAGATTGAAAAATATTCGTGGGATTTTGGCGATGGCCAGTATTCTTATGAAAGAGAACCTTCCCATATTTTTATAAATCCGGTTGCTGACGTTTTATATATGGATGTCCGGCTCTCTGTTGTTTCCGCTGAAGGTTGCGAAAACAAAGGTGTTTTGTCAGATGCAGTTTCTGTTTTTCCTGTGCCAAAAACAGTATTTAATGCCCTTCCCGAAACGGCGTTTATCACTCATCCTGTTATTCATTTTGAAAACCGAAGCGAAGCGGCAACCGACTTTTCCTGGAATTTTGGCGACGGTACCGCACCTTCCGGCGAACAGAACCCGGAGCATCTTTTTGCAGAAATGGGATTTTATGATGTAACATTATACACATCAAACGATTTTGGATGTATCGATTCTACTTCCCGGCAGGTTCTGGTGACTTTCGACAAGATCTTTCCTCCCAACGCGTTTTCGCCCAATGCCGCAACAGAAGAAGATCGAGAGTTCAGGCTTTATTCTGAAGGAATGGTGGACGAAGGCTACCATCTGATTATTTTTAACCGCTGGGGTGAAATTATTTTTGAATCAAACAGTCGGGAAAATGGCTGGGACGGAAAAATGAAAAACGGAAATTTTGCACCGCCTGGGGTTTATACATGGGTACTTCAGTACTTCGATTTTAGCGGCAAAAAACACAACCAAAACGGTTCTGTGACGTTGTTATTCTAACAGAGCAGGTTAGAATTGGTAACACCCTGATTTTCCTAAAAGCATGTTAAAATTTGTTATTGATCCTGAAAAAACAGGATGGTCATACAACAAAACTGTTTTTTTACACGTATTGAAATTTGTTATGTGGACAATGGAAAAAAATAGGAATGATGACAAACTGGGTTACCGGAACAGAACCAATTTCTCAGATATTGCCCGGGGAAGCAAGCTAAACAATAACCAACAGTTTGTAGTCCCGTGGCAAATGCAAAAAAAAGAGGAACGAAAATTTGAGGTAAAACAGTTTTGATCAGAGAGAAGAGAAGGGAGCTGTGGATCATGAAGTTCAGGTGAAAAGTCCGATTCTGTATATCAGGGTTGGACTTTTTCTTTTTCCAATATTTTCTGAAAGTAAGATTATATCGCTGGAATCAGTAATTTGTCGCGATAAGTATCCCCAGTTTTTTCGCCGAAGAAAAAAGTGAGCGAAATTTCGTGAGAGCCATAACTGTAATTGGATAATTTTGAAAGGGTAAGATCGAAACTGTATCCAAACCTGAACTTTTCGCGGGCAAAACCTGCAAGAAAGATCACCGCGTCGGGGCGGACATCGATATTGTTCCGAAACCAGCCTCCAAAAAGAAACGACTTCTCAATCCAGTAAATTCCAAGGTTTAATTGTTTGAAACTTCCCTGTTGCTGATAAATGATATTGGGTGATAAAGTGAACCCGCGGGAGAGTAATCCATGATGAAACTTCCGGGTTTGGGCTCCGGCGTGAAGTGTAACTTTTGCCGGGATTTTACCTTTCTGGTCGCCCTCGGTTACCGACTCGTCGGGTTGTGTGAGGTGATGGATGCTTGCTCCCCAAAAAATTTCGTTGTGCTGGCCCAGCGCTCCGAAGGCAAAATCCGGAAAAACTTTTTTTTCATCCGTAAAATTTAAGGGTACGCCGCCCGAAGTTTCGCCGCTTAACTGGTCGATGTTCGAGGGAAAATAAAGACTACCTGCATCAAATTGTTTCAGAACAACGCCCGCCTGTAACCCGAGTGTCATAAAACTCCGGTCGGCCAGTTGAACGTGGTAAGAATACAAAAAGGAAGCAGAACTGGTATTGACCACATTGTTTAACTCGTGATCGCGGTACATTTGAAATCCAATCCCCGAATTCAGTTTTGCCGAAAGTTGGTCATACGAAACAGAGTACGTTTGGTAGGTTGCGCCTTTTTGGGGCCACTGGTTTCGGTAATTCAGCGCCAGCCGCGGAAGTTCGGTTGTTCCGGCAAATGCGGGATTGACGTACAGCGGGTTGGCAAAAAACTGCGAAAAGCCGGGATCTTGTGCAAATACGATCTCAGAGAGAGCAATAAGAAAAAACAGATAAACCCAGCGGTACATTTACAATTTTTCAGGTTAGGGCCGCCAATTTAGCAAATAAACCGGATTGACAAGTTGGAAATGTACCTGTTCCTGATTTATTCTTTTGATTTTTTCCGGAGGCCGCAAATATTACCGGATATGCGAAAGGATTTCTTTTAGAAAGTATTCTTTTTGCCCGGTTGCGTTTGGCAGAGCCTGGTTAATTTTTACTTCTGCCTCGGTAATAAGTTTATCCTCGGGCAGAAATTCCATATTCTCGATAACGGTAAAAGCTTCAAAAGCAATTTCCCACTCTTCAGTAATTACAAGGTCAACAAAAACAGGAAGAAAAGGCGAAAAGTCGAGCCCGTTTTGCCAGCAGGCCACCAGCAGTATTTTGGTTATACTTTTGTATTTGGGGTTACCCAGTGCATCGACAAACAGGGCGACAGTATTTTTGTCCTTGACCGTACCAAGAACGGCTTCTATTTCATTTTCCACCTCTTTTACCGGGTTCGACAACAGTAAATCGAACAACGCGGGAAGAATCTCCTTGTTGCCGACTTCCCTGATTTTGTTGATCGCCAAAAGTACTTTTTCCGGGTCCGGCGAAAATAGTTCGTTCCGGAGTTTCTGTTCTGCTTTTTTGTTCTCCATGATGTACGGTTATTCGGCTCAAAAATACATTTTTATAAACAAAACCC
>CAYWBV010000014.1:22713-26729 GCA_964455785.1 uncultured Maribellus sp. | reverse complement strand
CCAAAAATTTCAGATTGGCCGAAAGAATAAAATCGCCTTCCACCGGCTGCGACACAAAATAAAATTCGTCGCGGGCAAACCAAATGTTATAACCCGCACCTTGCAGCGTGAAGGTTTGCGACTTTTTGTCGAACAAAAAACTTCCTTCCAGCGCGGGATCTCCAACATCTTGCCCGGTAAAACTTTTTAACATTGTTTGGGCGAATATCGGGAGAGAGGTAGAAAGAAGGACTACAATCAACAGGTTTATCTTTTTCATCTTTTAAGGAATTACAATGAATCCCTTAAAATTAGAAAAGTTGGGAGAACTTTTTCGATCCTCCGTTTATTTTTTACAAAACCGGCCGCCAGTTCACCCATTAATTCAAAATCGGTGGAAATAACAGAAATCCCTCCTCCGACGATTTGTTTCATGGGCGTGTCGTTATACGACAATATTCCGATGTCGTGTCCGGGTTCGAATCCGTTTGCCCGGCACACTTTTATCAGGGCAACCAAATCGGAATCGCGGATAACAAAATAGGCTTGTCCTTTTTTTACGGGAATCGTAGTATCGAATTGGTTTATTTTTTTAAAACTGATGTTATTTTTTTTGCAGAACGTTTTTACTGCCCCCACGGTTTCAGGCGGATGTGGCGTATCTTTTTCAGAATAAACCAACACCAATTCGTCATACTTCCGAAAGTTTTTAATCCCCTGTTCGAGACACAACTGAACAGCTTCGTTAAAATCCTGCACCAGATAATTTACTTTGCCATTTTCCGGGTGGCCCATATCGAGGATAAGCAGTTTATTAAAATCGATTTTTTCGAGGATGGGATCGACACTTTTATGATCGATATTCATCACCACATAAATGCTGTAACGGCCCAAGCTGTTTTGGATAAGCTGCCGGAACACTTCTGTATTATAATGATGAAACAGCAAATCGACAGAATACGATTCGGGCAGATTTTTTCGGAACGACTGGTACAACTGTTCCTTAAAAGCGCTAAAATCGTCGAGTAGCATCAATACCCTGAACGATTCGTTGGCCACGTAATATCCTTTTGTCGGGGCCGATTCGATAATATTTCGTTTTTTCAGGATACGGTAGGCCTTAAAAACGGTATCGCGCGAAAAACCTGTTTCGCTGCTGAACTGGTTCACCGACGGCAAAATATCGCCTACTTTCAGTTTTCCCGAGCTTATGGATTCGGTAATAAAATGCACCAGTTGCTGCACTTTGGTTTGTCCGGCTGTTTTGGTAATATGCGATGGCAATTCAGGCATCTACATCATTTACAATTTAAAAATTTACAATGTACAATTTATCTCAAAATTACCGGGATCGGTTTTGTGCAGTCTCCCAATACTATTTGGTGTAATTTTTAAAAGAAATTGTTGCTTTTTATTCTAAAAGAAATGCCGTCATCCGGAAAAATTCCGGATGACGGTAAACCTATTATTTATAAACCGGACCGAAATTTTTGCAGGCCCTGTAATCAGCTCCTTCTTTATCTTCGCCAAAAGCATTCCATGCACTTGGTCTGAAAATTTTATTTTCATCCACGTTGTGCATACACACCGGGATACGCAGGATCGATGCCAGGGTAATCAAATCGGCGCCGATGTGGCCGTAGCTGATTGCTCCGTGGTTGGCGCCCCAGTTGGCCATAACCGAATACACATCTTTAAATGCGCCCGAACCGGTCAGCCGCGGTGCAAACCAGGTTGATGGCCAGGTTGGATCAGTACGTTTGTCGAGAATCTGGTGAATGTCATTATCCAAATCGATGGTGTAACCTTCGGCAATCTGGAGAACCGGTCCCAGTCCTTTCACCATGTTCACGCGCGACATGGTAACCGGCATTTCGCCTGAAGTTTTAAACTGACTGGAAAAACCGCCACCTCGGAAATATCCTTTGCTGCCAGGGCACCACCGGGTGTTGTTGAGACAATTTTTTGCATCTTCTTCGGTGATTTCCCAGAATGGTTTCATAACCGGTTTTCCTTCGGCATCACGTTGCTGAGCAGTGGCATCCAGGGTTGTTGAGCCGGAGTTGATGAGGTGGATAATACCGTTTTCCGCCAGTCCGGTCAGTTCTTTTCCTGCCACACGTTTAACGGCTTCCGGACTCCAGAAAGTTCTTACGTCGGAGAAAATCTGGGCAGTGTTGGTCAACAGGTGGCCAAACAACATGGCAACTCCATTAAGGCTGTCGTTTTCGGTAGCAAAAACAAAAGCTTCGCGTATTCCGTTCCAGTCAAACGATGAATTCAGAATGGTTTCCGAAAAGTCGCCGTTCGGATAGTAATCGGTCCATTGCCGCTGTCCCTGGAACCCGCCGGCAATCGCATTTTTTCCGTGAGATTCTTCCCCAAAACCTAATTCTTTCAGTTTTGGGTTCCCAATCATTAAATCCCGGAAAATCAGTGTCATTTTCACTACTGTTTCCCACTCCCAATCTTTACGGGCGCGGTCCGACTGATTTTCAGGCTGGTTGTAATCATCGCCTTCTTTACAATTTTCCAGTGTCCAGGCCAGCGCTTTTTTGTATTCTTCCGGATCATAAATTTCCTGATCAATCCGGCGTTTTACTTCTGTCATATCCACGAACTCGGTGCGCATTCCCAGATATTCCTGGAAAAAGTCGGGATTTACGGTTGAACCGGCAATACCCATGGAAGTGTAACCCAGCGAGAGATACGACTTTCCTCTCATTTGAGCTGTTGCCAGTGCTGCATTTACAAAACGAAGAATTTTTTCCCTCACATCGTCAGGAATGGTTTGATCGCCGGCATCCTGCACATCGCGGCCATAAATTCCAAATGCAGGCAACCCTTTTTGAGTGTAGCCCGCCAGGGCAGCAGCAAGATAAACCGCACCGGGGCGTTCGGTTCCGTTAAATCCCCATACCGCTTTCGGCAACCACGGACTCGAATCCATCACTTCCGTGCCATAACACCAGCAGGGGGTTACCGTTAACGAAACGCCAACTCCTTCCTGTTCGAATTTGTCGGCACACATAGCAGCTTCTGCCACTCCGCCGATGGTGGTATCGGCAATAACACATTCAACTTTTTCGCCACCGGGAAAACGAAGATTTTCTTCGATTAAACGCGCGGCCGCTTTTGCCATGTTCATGGTTTGTACTTCGAGCGACTCGCGTACGCCCCTTTCACGCCCGTCGATTACCGGGCGGATTCCCACTTTCGGGAGCCTTCCTATTAACCTGTTTGACATCTCTTTATTAGTTTTAAAGTTTCGAATTCAATGTTTAGCTCTAAACAACATTTGTTATGCTGTGCTGAACTGTGCTGCAAGATAGAAATTTCTCAATTATGTGAATATGCTGATAAACATTTTTAACGTATTTTTGGAAATCGTTCGTCAGAAAACATAAAAACAATCGTATGCCAATCCAAAAACTTCATTTTGTCGTCCTCATTTGTTTATTCGCATTTCACATTCAATCAAAAGCCCAGGTAATTGCCGGAAAAATTATAAATGAACAGAAGGAACCCATCCCGTATGCAACCATTTATATTACAGAGACCAAAGAAGGAACCATTTCAAATACTGAAGGAAATTTCAGCCTGAGCCTTGAAAAAGGAATATATCATCTTACCATCCGTTCGTTGGGTTACCAGCCCATTGAAAAGGAAATTATGCTAAACTCCGACAGCCTTCACCTGGATATAAAAATGTTACGTCAGGAATTTGAAATCAAAGAAGTGAAGGTATTTCCGGGCAAAGAAGATCCGGCTTGGTTTATCATCCGAAAAGCAATAACCAACGCCGCCCGCTTTCGTGAAAAAATAAAACATTACGAGGCCGACCTGTATATTAAAAGCAACTTTACGGTAACCAATATTCCAAAAATTTACGAGAATAAAATGGAAGTGAACGGGAAAAAAATAAAAGACGCCCTGGTGGAAGATGTTACTTATGTGATTGAATCGCAAAACAAAATCACGTTTGATTATCCGCAGAATTATAAACAGGAAGTAATCAGCAAAAAATCGTCGCTGGT
>CAYWBV010000014.1:1753-22613 GCA_964455785.1 uncultured Maribellus sp. | reverse complement strand
ATTGAGTTTTTTGAATACCGAATCAATCAGCAGTACCAAAACCTGGGAAACGAAAACTGGATGCCGGTGTCGCATTTGATTGAAGGTAGTTTTTCGCTTCTTGGTTTGAAAGGCAGGTTTTATTACGGCGCTTCGTTAAAATACCAGAACATTGTGGAAAACAATGAATTTAAAACAGCATCGGCCCCGACTGCGGAAGAAGAAAAAGCAGAAAAACCAAACTCAAAAAAAGACGAATTCAGGAAAGAAGTGGCGCGGATCAACGAAAAAGAAGAACTGACCAACCAGGATGTAAAAAATATGGCGCGTTTAAACCGCAAAATTTTAAAAGAACAATACAAAGATTCGACCCTGAGCGTACAGGATCACAACAACTATACAATTGATGAAAGGAAAGACTCTGTGCGTGCGGACACATTTATCTGGGACACTGTCAGGGCTATTCCGCTCACGCCTGCCGAACTGCGTAGTTACCAGTTAAGTGATTCGTTAATGGCAGTCCGGGAGGCGGGTACCGATTCGATCCCCGGGAAAAAGAACAGAAAAGAAAAAACGTTCTTCTCCAAAATCATTTCGGGACACGGTGATTTCTGCAAAGATTCGCTTGTTAACCTGGGTTACAAAGGTTTGATTTCGGCTGATAATTTCGATTTTAATACGGTTGACGGCTATAAATACAAGCAGGCGTTCAACCTCACTTTTAATCCCGATACAGGAAAACAGATCACTTTTAATCCGGAAATCGGATACGCTTTTAACCGAAAGGCTGTTTTCTGGAGGGTGAACGGCCGTTTCAACAATTTATGGATAAAACACAACCAGTTGTCGGTTGACTTTGGAAAGGAAAGCCGCGATTTTAAACCTTCTGCGTTGGGAATAAATCCTGTGCTGAATTCTATCAGTTCCTGGTTTTTCGCCAAAAACTACATGAAACTATATGAAACCACATTTCTGAAAATCAGTTTCAACCAGCGGCTGGCAAAAAAAATAAACATAGCGCCCTTGTTGGAATACAACCACTTTTTGCCGCTCGAAAACCATGTTTCTTATCAACTTTCCGATAAAAAAGAATTTTCGGCCAATATTCCGAAGGGTCTTTCTGAAAATGACAAATCACTGGCAGCACAAAAAAGTACGGTTTTTGGCGTCGTGGCCAACTTCCGGGTTTATTTACAAAAACCCTGGCTGGAAAAATCGAATTTCCTGTTTATGAACGATTTTTACAGTTTTCAGTTGTATTACAAACAGGGAGTTAAAAACATTTTCTCATCGGCTTCCGATTTCAGCCAAATCGATTTTAGTTTTCAGCAACAGGCCAACATTTCGCCTTCTACCGGAATCGACTGGAAAATCAATGCCGGCCATTTTTTCCAATCCGGACAGATACACTTTTCGCAGTTCAAACATTTTAAAACGGATGAAATACCTGTTTCCTTTCGTTCATTTACCCACACTTTCCAGTTATTGAATGATTACGAATTCAGCACCCGCAAAAGTTATTTAACAGTCGGCGCCGAATACCGGAGCGAGTATCTGCTGCTCCGCTATCTTTCCATACTGAACAAACGCACCTGGAGCGAAAGTATCCATTTCAATTATCTTTCGACACCAGCCCTAAAAAACTACTGGGAAACGGGTTACTCGTTGAATAATCTTTTCTTTCTCGGAAATGTTGGCGTTTTTGCTGGTTTCGAAGAAGAAAGATTTAAATATGCCGGGTTTAAAGTTTCTGTTGCCGGGTTCTGATTATTTTGACAGAAATTTGTCAAATCTGTAAAAAGCCATAAATTAGCCACGCTTAAGTTGAAACGATAAAAACCATTAGCGTGAAAATTTTAAAAATCAAACTTCACTGGCAAATTCTCATTGCATTAGTACTGGCTGTTTTTTTTGGTTATTATATTCCCGACGGAATAAAATATGTTTCGTGGATGGGCGAAATATTCCTCACCGCATTAAAAATGGTGATTATACCGTTGATTCTGAGCTCCATCATTTCGGGAGTAACCAGCATGGGCGGCGGAAAAAACCTGGGGCGGCTGGGCGCAAAAACACTGCTTTACTATATTAGTACCAGCCTGATTGCCATTTTAACCGGATTACTGCTGGTAAACGTAATTCGCCCGGGAGTTGGCGTTGAGCTCGGGTTTAGTAAAAGTGTGGATGGCCTCACCGAAAAAGCGGGTTCGATCAACGACATTTTAATGCGGATTGTTCCTTCAAATATTTTCGAGTCGATGGTAAATGGCGAGATATTACCGATTATTTTCTTTGCTGTTTTTTTTGGGGTTTTTATCTCGCAAACGCAGAATAAATACAGGGAAATGTTAACCACTTTTTTCGATGCCTTTTTTGAAGTGATGATGAAGATGACTATGTTTATTGTCCGGTTTACACCGCTTGGAATTTTCGGAATAGTCGCCCGGGAGGTCCATCGGAATGCCGACCAACTGGCCAATCTTGCCGGAAGTATGGCCATTTATATGCTCACCGTTTTCCTCGCCCTGCTAATTCATGCTTTTATCAGTTTGCCACTTATCCTTCGTTTTATCGCCCGTGTTAAAGCCTTCAAACACATGAACAACATGATAACTCCCCTGCTTACGGCATTTTCGACTGCCTCGTCGAGCGCTACACTACCGCTGACCATGGAAGCCGTTGAGCACAAAAGTGGCGTTTCCAATAAAATTACCAGTTTTACACTGCCGCTGGGCGCAACCATTAATATGGACGGCACAGCCCTTTACGAATGTGTGGCTGCCATGTTTATCGCCCAGGTGTATGGTATCGAAATGCACTTTACGCAGCAAATGATCATTGTTGTTACAGCTTTGCTGGCGTCTATCGGAGCGGCTGGCATCCCGATGGCCGGGCTGGTAATGCTGACTGTGATTCTCACCGCAGCGGGACTGCCACTGGAAGGAATTGGGCTGATCATTGCTGTGGATATGGTACTCGATATGACACGCACTGCAGTAAACGTGTGGAGCGACAGTTGCGGGGCGGTTACCATTGCCCGGTCGGAAAAAGAAGTGACAAATGTAGCTTTGTAACGGTTGAAAAATCGGCAAGTTTAACGTTTAAATCTGCAAAATTCAAAATCCTCCCGATAATAACTGATGGTAGAAATATTGGTTTAATTGGCAGAATATCAGCTTTTTTTTGGAATAAAAAAGTTACCATTGCAATCATATTTCAGGAAAAGTGAAAAACTAAAATGAAAATTTTTAAATACCGGGTTTTGAATCATATCCTTTTTTGGGTATTTATCTATCTCTTTTATACCATTCCTTTTATTATTTCCTACGGATTTGGCGCCGATGCCTACATCAATGTCATTTATCTGCCTTTCGACGTTATCACTGTGTATGTTGTTATTGAATTTCTGATGCCCCGTTTCCTTTTCAAAAACAGAAATATTTTTATTTTTCTGACGGGCACGGTTGCAATCATTGCTTTCAATATTATCGTTTCGCAGTATATAAAATACAACATCCAGCCGGCGCTTGGTTTCTGGGTCGTCCGGCGTACCGTAAATATCGACTTGTTTAATTCTCTCCTCACCAATTTTATGATTGTTGGAACCGCCTCAGCGTTAAAACTGCTGCGCTATTCCTACCACATTCAAATTACACAGGCCGAAATGGAACGGCGTACAGTGCAGACAGAACTCGGAATATTACGGTCGCAGGTCAATCCTCATTTTCTTTTTAACGTTCTGAACAACATCGACGCACTGATATACGAAGATCGGGAGAAAGCTTCGAATGCTATTTTTCTGTTGTCGAAAATTATGCGGTACATGCTTCAGGAGTCCACTGAAGAAAATGTAAAACTCGATAAGGAACTGACCTATGTTGAAGATTATCTCGAACTGGCAAAATTGAGCTTTGTAAACCCGGCGTTTATGGAGTTTGAAACCACCGGCACTACCCAAAACAAATTTATTCCGCCGATGCTTTTTATTCCTGTCATCGAAAATGCCGTAAAACACTGCAACAAGCAGGCAAAACTGCCAGGTATCCAAATCAGTTTTCAAATCGAAAACGACTATATCGAATTAAAAACAGCCAATTATACAAAACGAAACGACTTTAAACTGCCCGACAGCGGAACAGGCACGGGATTGAAAAATGTAAAAAAGCGTTTAAATCTTCTTTACAGGGAAAATTACATCTTTGATATTAAACAGGATATGGATAAATTTGAAGTATATCTAAAAGTGCCGTTATTATGAAACTGAATTGTATTGCAGTGGACGACGAAATCCTCGCCCTCAAAAAAATTCAACGATACGCCGAAAAAATAGATTATTTGAACCTGTTGGGGACTTTTGACAGCGCGCTTTCTACTTTTTCGTTTCTGCGTGAAAATAAAGTCGATTTAATATTTCTCGACATCCAGATGGACGAATTAACAGGCATCCAGTTGCTCGAAACCATTAAAGATCCGCCTTATATTATTCTAACTACGGCGTTCGATGAATACGCTTTAAAAGCCTATGAACTGGATGTGGTGGATTATTTACTGAAACCCATTCCTTTCGAACGTTTTGTAAAAGCTGTGGAAAAGGTGTACGCCCGCTTTTTGAAAGATCTGCCCCATCAGAAAACTCAGCAACTGCCCACTGAAATTTCAATTCCGGAACCTAAAAAAGAGGAATACACATTCATCAAATCAGGCAATAAAACGGTAAAAGTCTATTTCAACAAAATTCTGTATATCGAAGGTATGCGCGACTACCTGAAAATTCATACCGAAGACAGTAAAATAATGACATTGCTGAATTTTAAAACCATTCAGGATATATTAGACCCGCAGAAATTTGTAAGAGTGCACAAATCATACATTGTGGCGGTGGATAAAATCGACTATATTGAAAACAACGCCATCAAAATCAGGGACAAATTAATTCCGGTAAGCAATACGTTCAAGGTGAGCTTCTTCAATTTGTTAAACAAAAAGAACTTTATTTGACTTTGGTAACGATTACTCAATTTGTCCGGCCGTTACAACAATTTACTTTCGCCCAAACGAAAATATTTACTGAATTACCCTTACTTCGGTTGCCCAGTGGTTGTATTTTTCCACGAGGTTGTTTACCAGGTTGATACTGTCAGAAGCCAGGTTATTTATTTCAGCGCGGTCGTTTGTAAGATTATACAATTCCCAGTCGCCGCCTTTTTTCCCCACCAATTTCCAGTCGCCAGCCCTCACTGCCCGGTTACCTTCGTGTTCCCAAAACAAAAAATCGTGTTGTACCCTAATTTCCTGGTTAAAAACCGGGAAGAGGCTTTTCCCCCGGAGCGGAACGATTTCGTGGAAATTAAAAGTTTCGGGATATTCCGTTTTCGCCAACTCGCAACAGGTTGCCATAATATCGACAATATGCCCGGGTTGGCTGGTTAATCCTCCTTTATCCGAAATTCCGGCAGGCCAGTGCGCAATCAACGGCGTAGAGATTCCGCCTTCGTGTATCCAATGTTTGTATTCGCGAAACGGCGTGTTACTCAGGTTGGCCCACGACTGCCCGTAACTCAGAAAAGATTCGGCAGATCCTGGTTCGCCCTGTTCCTCCCAAAACTTTTGCCCCCATATTCCGCCCTCAGCACATCCGCCGTTATCGGCCAGAAACAGAATCAATGTATTATCAGTTGCCCCAATAGCATCGAGTTGGTCGATAATTTTCCCGATTCCCTGATCCATGCGGTCGATTTGCGCGGCATAAATCGCCATTAAAAGTTCCATCTCCTCTTTCTTATCGTTGGAAAGACCTGCCCACTCTTCCACTTTCGGGTCGCGCGGGCTAAGTTGGTCGTTATCATTCAGAATCCGCATTTTTTTCATTCTTTCGAAACGGGCCGCACGCAACGAATCCCAGCCGGCCATAAATTTTCCACGGTACTTTGCAATATCCTCCGGCCAGGCGTGAAGCGGCCAATGAGGAGCCGTGTAAGCGACATACAGAAAAAAAGGCCTGTTTTGTTCGCCCGCTTTGCCTACATATTTTACCGCGTTTTCGGTAACGGCATCAGTCATATAAAAATCCTTGTTCGGTGGGAGATATTCGGTTGAATCGATGGCAAAATGCCGTTTAATACCGGGGGTTTTCCCTCTTGTAATATCCCAGTAGTTCATTGCCCCGCTAATCAATCCGTAGTAATTATCGAAACCCCGGTCGGTGGGCCAGTGCGGTCTTTCTTCTCCGACGTGCCATTTACCCGACATCGCGGTGTAATAACCTGCCTGCCGCAAAACCTCGGCAATGGTAACACAGTTTTCGTTTAAATATCCCTGGTAGGCCGGATTATCCTCGTGTCCGCGGGGAGGATTCACCATTCCGCCAATACCTGCCTCGTGGGGATAAATCCCGGTAAGCAGCGAGGCCCGCGTGGGGCAGCAGCGGGCGGCATTGTAAAACTGGGTAAACCGCAAACCTTCGCCGGCCAGGCGGTCGAGATTGGGTGTATGAACTTCGCCGCCGTAACAACCGATATCCGAATAACCCATGTCGTCGGCCATAATTAAAACAATGTTGGGCCTTTCCGGTAGTTGTGCAGCCTTATTCTGAAAATTACAGGAAACGACCGTTGAAAGAATAAATACAACGACAAGAAAACGGTAAAATGCGATGTCAAAGATTTTCATTGAGTTACAATTTTATTCAAATGTAAAACAAAAGAATATTCAATTCAATTTCAAATTTTATTTTTTTTGATTTATGATTTTCCCGAAATCTCTATTTTTGCAGCGATTTTGTAAATGATAAAAACCTAAAAAAATGGAATTTAAAAAAACAATTCAAATTATTTTTTTACTGGCCATTTTAGTTGGTCTGTCCAATTGTAAAAAATCAAACAGCGATCGTTTTTACGATCGGAAATATGTCAAAGAGATTAAAGAGGCCCGAAAGGAGATCTTCTTTTACATGTCGAGGAACTTTGTGCCGGGCGGTTCGTTTGCCATTGCCAAAGACGGAAAGTTGGTTTATTCGGAAGGATTGGGGCTGGCTTCCAACGATTTGGAGGTACCGGTTAATCGAAAAACCAAGTTCAGGATTGGCCCGGTTACCGAAATATTTACTTCGCTGGCCTACCAGCGTATGGTGGAACAGGGAATCCTTCAGCCCGATTCCTCTATCCAGCATTACCTGCCTGATTTTCCTGAAAAGCCGATAAAAATCACCCTGGATAATCTGGTCAACCATACCTCGGGTATCAGGGAACCACGGGAAGATGAAAAAGAATGGCGGGGACTGAACGTGCCCATCAACAAAGGAATTGAACAATTTCAGAACGATGATTTACTTTTTCCGCCGGGGATGTACTCTTCAATTACCATGTTCAACTATAACCTGTTGGGCGCTGTTATGGAAAAAGCAACCGGGGAAAAATTTTCTGCACTGTTGAAAAAATGGGTTACCGATACACTCCAACTGGAAAATACAATCATCGATTCACCGTTCACCACCGTAAAAGGCAGGACCAATTTTTTCGATCATAATGTAATTGCCCAGGTAATCAATGCTACGTTTATCGATGTTCGTTACAGGGCGCCGTCCGGCGGGTTATTGTCGAATGCAGAAGACCTTGTAAAATTTGGCAATGCCCTGCTTTATTCCGACATCATTACCGACAGCATTAAAAATAAACTGTTTACACCGGTTGAACTTGGAATTCAGTTACCATCGAATTTTTCCAACGGATGGTTTATCTCGCAAGACATGGCCGGCAGAACCTACTACGGTCGTGTTGGAGGAATTACCGGCGGAGGAGCTGCCCTTCTGATTTATCCTAAGGAAAAACTGGTTATCGCCGGTACCGTCAATTTGACCAGCGGAACGGAAGAGCTCCCTGTTTTCCAGATGGCCAAACCTTTTTTACCTGAAACAAAAACTGAAGATAAAGCCGTGGAAAGCAACAGCATAAAAGAAGAAACGCCAACCGGGGCAGCCGATTCTGTACCAAACCGTTAATCAGAGGATTTAAAATTTGGCAGCAGATAATTTTATCCTGACCATAAAAAAACCTTTGCCGGATTAAAGTGGCAAAGGTCTTTTATTTTTCGGGAATAAATAATTTTGAACGGTCACGAAAATAACGATTCAACAAACTCGCGTCTTCTGAAAACCTGCAAATGTTCCATCTTCTCTCCAATCCCGATGTATTTTACCGGAATTTTAAATTGGTCGGAGATACCGATAACGACTCCACCTTTGGCTGTGCCGTCGAGTTTGGTAAGCGCCAATGCGGTTACTTCGGTGGCTTTTGTAAATTGTTTGGCCTGTTCAAAAGCATTCTGACCCGTAGAACCATCCAAAACAAGTAACACGTCATGAGGGGCGCCGGGAACGATTTTTTGCATGACCGACTTAATTTTGGTCAGCTCGTTCATCAGGTTAATCTTGTTGTGCAGTCTTCCGGCAGTGTCGATAATGACCACATCAACGTTGTTCGCCTTTGCCGATGAAAGCGTATCGTAGGCTACCGACGCAGGATCGGCTCCCATTTTTTGTTTTACAATCGGAACGTCAACCCGGTTGGCCCAGATTTCCAGTTGTTCGATGGCGGCCGCCCTAAACGTATCGGCAGCACCCAGAATAACCGATTTGCCGGCCTCCTTAAAATTATAAGCCAGCTTCCCGATAGTGGTGGTCTTCCCCACCCCGTTTACGCCAACAACCATAATCACATACGGACCCTCGGTTTTCGGCAAATCAAAGTCGGCAATATCTTCCGAATTGTTTTCCTCTAACAAAGCGGCAATTTCTTCCTTTAAAATTCCGTTCAGTTCGCTCACCCCCATGTATTTGTCGCGCGAAACCCGCTCCTCTATTCTTCCAATAATTTTAAGCGTAGTTTCCACGCCCACATCTGACGAAATTAAAACCTCTTCGAGATTGTCGAGTACTTCGTCGTCAACCTTCGATTTACCGATAACGGCCCGGCTTAACTTTTTAAAAACACTCTCTTTGGTTTTCGACAACCCCTGGTCTAGATTTTCCTTTTTACTTTTGCTGAAACTTCCGAATAAAGCCATTTTTTAATGATTTGAAGGAGTTAAAATTAACAATATTTTCCTTGCTGTTGATGATACACCGGTAAATACAAAAAAAGCTTCCACCGTTGATGAAAGCTTTTCCTTTAAAAATAGGTTTTGCGTATTATTTTTTAAAATAATCTTTTACGTCGTCGTTCGGAATAACTTCCTCTTTAAAAGAATATGCACCGGTTTTAGGCGATTTAACCATTTTGATTACCTTGGCATAACCTTTTCCCGCACCTTTTTGTAAGGTTGCAACCGTTTTCTTTGCCATAATTTATTCTTATTTAATTTCTTTATGAACTGTTACCCTTTTCAAAATCGGGTTGTACTTTTTCATTTCCATACGGTCAGGAGTATTTTTTCTGTTTTTGACCGTGATATACCTTGATGTTCCAGGTATGCCGCTGTCTTTATGTTCGGTACATTCCAAAATGACCTGAATCCTGTTGCCTTTACTTTTCTTTGCCATTTTTAAAGATCTTTAAAAGTTATCGATAAAACCTTTTTCCACCGCATTTTGCAATGCAACCTGAACCCCTTTTTTGTTAATCGTACGCATACCTGACGCCGAAACCGTTAATTCTACCCAACGATCTTCATCCGGTAAATAATACTTCTTTTTAAACAGGTTCACATCGAACTTTCTTTTTGTTCTCCTTTTGGAATGGGAAACGTTATTACCTATCATTGCCCTTTTACCTGTTATTTGACAAACTCGTGACATTTCTTTATAATTTCTTGATGATAATCAAACCAACACGTTATTTTAACGGGTTGCAAAGGAAATACTTTTTTAAGAAATAATCAAGCTGTTGGTAAAGTTTTTCTTCAAAGATTTAATATTTCACTGCTGGCATTTTTTTTCTGCTTCCGAATTAAACCATATATTTGAAAAACATGAATACAAACATATTCAGAAAATGCTTTTTAACACCACCACCTTTCTGATTTTCCTGGTTGTTGTTTTTGTTGTTTTCTGGAAATTCAACAAATCTTCGAATACGGCCGGGAAAATGGTTTTACTGGCAGCCAGTTATGTTTTTTATGGATGGTGGGACTGGCGATTCCTGATACTGATAATTTTTAGTTCGGCCACCGACTTTTTCCTGGGCAAAAAAATATATTATTCCGAAAAACTTTCATCCCGGAAATTTCTTTTGCTGCTAAGCATTTTTGTTAACATCGGAATTCTGTTCGTTTTCAAATACTACCATTTTTTTATCAGCTCTTTTCAGGAAATTGCAGGGATTTCTCCGGGAAAATGGAATTCACTCCAGGTAATACTACCCGTGGGAATCAGTTTCTACACCTTTCAAACGTTAAGTTACACCATTGACATTTACCACAGAAAAATTGTTCCAACCCATTCGGTGCTGACTTTTTTTACGTTTGTGGCCTTTTTCCCGCAACTGGTTGCCGGGCCAATAGAACGTGCCAGCCGTCTGATGCCGCAATTTGAAAAGAAGATGGCCTTCAGTTACCAGCAGGCTGTTTCAGGTTTGAAACTGATTTTGTGGGGGTTATTCAAAAAAATGGTTATTGCCGACCAGTTTGCCTGTATTGTCAATCCGGTCTTTTCGCAGCCAGATCGTTTTAGCGGAATGGAAATCGTGCTGGCTACATTCGCTTTTGGATTCCAGATATACTGCGATTTTTCGGGTTATTCCGACATTGCCATTGGCACCGCGCGCCTGTTTGGTGTCGAACTGATGGCAAACTTCAAGACGCCCTATCTGGCCACTTCGCTGCGAAACTTTTGGCAACGCTGGCACATTTCGCTCTCCACCTGGTTTCGCGACTATGTTTACATTCCGCTGGGCGGCAATCAAGGAAAATTCTGGTTCTGGGCCAGAAATATAATAATCACGTTCACGGTTTCGGGTTTGTGGCACGGAGCAAACCTTACGTTTCTGCTCTGGGGGTTTTTGCATGGAGCCATTTTTACAGCAGAACGAATCGTTTCGCCCGTTTTCCGACTGACCCCGAAAATCAAAAATGTTCTCGGAGGAATTATCACCTTTTTGCTGGTAAATTTCGCATGGTTGTTTTTCAGAGCCGAAAACAAGGAACAACTGGCTCTTTTACTCGATAAAATTGTTGGCCAACATTCTTTCAGCTTAAGTAACCTGCCCGGCCTGATATATACCGAAACTGGATTTTCGGCGCCGGGGAGGATGCTGTTTTTTGCTTTCCCATTTTTTATTCTTATCGAAATCATAAACAGAAACAAACCTTTCGATACCATTTTTCTCAACAAGCCAAAGAGTTTCCGATGGAGTTTCTATTATATTATTGTATTTATGATTCTATTTTTCGGCGTTTTAAACTCAGCGCCCCAGTTTATTTATTTTCAGTTTTAAATGAAACGGTTTATTCAACATATTATCCTTTTTCTGCTTCCGTTTGCCGCGGTTGCCGCCGGTTTGTTTTTTATTCCGGTTGAAAAAAAATTCAGCTATTCTTTTGTCAGGGGCGAATGTGAAAACAAGGCCTCATGGATGTATCATCAGATTTTTGAAAACGAAAAAAATGCCGACATCGTTTTTACCGGCGCGTCGCAAACGGGGTGTGCGATCATGGACAAGTTGATTACGCAGAATTTAACAGCACAAACTATCCGCGAAATTAATGTGCTGAATTTCGGGTACTGCCGACGTGGAAGAGATATTCAGTATGTGATGATGAAAGATTTGTTTGAACACAAAAAACCCAAAATCCTGGTTGTCGAAATTTCGGAAGACGAACCGAAAAAGAGCCACCCGGTTTTTCCCTATTTGGCTGGGAGCCGGGATCTTTTCGAATCCTGCGTCTTTTTCAACCAGCGCTATTTATCAGTGATTTGGAAAGGGCTGGTTATGCGGTTCGAATTTATTAAAATGAAACTAACAGGAGAAAAAATCCGCGGCGCCAAAGATCTGCCGGAATCGGGCTACCGCCCCTCTTCTCAGATTGCCCCGCCGGAAATGTTAACTGAAAATGAAAAAAACTGGGAACGAAGACTAAAAAAACAAAAACCACAATGGCAACAAAAACTGGAGATAAATTATTCGAAGCACTACCTTGAAAAAATGACGGAACTCTGCCGGAGAAACGACTGCAAAGTGCTGTTCCTTTATCTTCCCGAATCAGGCTCAAAAATTAGGATTCCCTTATACTACGATTACTACAAAAGTATGGGAGAAGTAATAATTCTTCCTGAAGTTTTTACGCGCAATCCGTCAAACTGGAAAGATGCCACCCATTTTAACGATTCGGGGGCACGGGAAACCTCTGAATTTATTGCCACTTATTTAAATCGACCCAACCTGTTCGATTCTCTGTAAAAGGGAGAAACAAGGCATAAACAGAATCAACCAATCATAAAAAAAATTAATCGTTTTTTACTATTTTTAACAGACAATTATTGAACTTATTCTCATTATTATCGTTTTAACATCATTATATAAATTCTATTAAATTTTTAAAATATAATTATCATGGAAGAACAAAAAATAATTTCGATGCCAAGAATTGGCGAAAAAGCACCTGAATTCAAAGCAGTTACCACCCAGGGAGTAATAAATTTTCCCTCTGATTACAGTGGAAAGTGGGCGATACTTTTTAGCCACCCTGCCGACTTTACACCCGTTTGCACTTCAGAGTTTATGACATTTGCGTCGATGGAAGATAAATTTAACGAGGCCAATTGTCAGTTGGTGGGGTTATCGGTTGACGGACTTTACAGCCACATTGCCTGGTTGCGCACTATCAAGGAGAAAATCGAATACAAAGGGATGAAAAATGTGGAGGTAAAATTCCCCTTAATTGAAGACATAACCATGGAAGTTGCCACTAAATATGGGATGATGATGCCCGGAGAAAGTAATACCAAAGCAGTTCGCGCCGTATTTTTTGTTGATCCGAAAGGAATTATCCGTACCATTATTTATTATCCGTTGAGCCTGGGCCGTAATTTTGATGAGTTGTACCGCGTACTCCTCGCTCTTCAAACTGCCGACGAATTCGGAGTTGCAACTCCGGCCGACTGGCGCCCGGGAGATGATGTAATTGTTCCAACTGCGGGTTCATGCGGTACTGCACAAGATCGGATGACAGGCAAAGAAGAAGGCGTTGAGTGTAAAGACTGGTTTTTCTGTACCAAAAAATTAGATAAAGAAACAGTACTCAACAAAATCCTAAAAAAATGAGGTTGTCTTCATCAACCGTCCACGTTGTTAACATTAAATTAAAATATGCTGAAAAACATATTTTTTAACATTGAGTTAACCTGCTTTAATGTTTTATAGCATATCTTTGACTCAGTTTTAGTTCATAAGTTTAGGTTTGATTAGTTTTATTGGTTTAGTTAGGTTGAAAAGGATGGGTGTTGACCCGTCCTTTTTTATTTTATACAAGATACTCAATATCAACCAGGAACAACCCATGTGCCGGAGCAGAAGCGCCTGCCGCCGCCCTGTTTTTTTTCTCTATTATATTTCTGAACCCGTCAACCGTTAGTTTTCCTTTACCAACTTCGAGCAGGGTACCTACAATTGCCCTGACCATATTCCGTAAAAATCGATTGGCCTTAATAGTAAAAACCAATTGGTTTTCTTCAAGAACCCATTCAGCCTGATAAATTTGACAAAGATTGGTTTTTACATCAGTGTGTAACCGGCTGAAACTGGTAAAATCTTCAAATTCAAACAAAACTTTTGCAGCTTCATTCATTTTTTCTACGTCCAGCATTCCGGTGAACAAAAAGCTTGTTTCGGTTTGAAACGGATTTTTAACAGTAGATATAAAATATTTGTACGTTCTTGAAATGGCGCTAAAACGTGCGTGCACCCCCTCATCAACTTTCCATATCTTTTGAACCGCGATATCTCCGGGTAAAAACCGGTTGAGTTTGTGTACCAGTGTTTTTCCTTCCAAATCAACATTTAACGAATCGAAATGAAGGACAAAAAATGAGGCATGTACTCCCGTATCAGTCCGGCCAGCTCCAGTAACCGAAATTTCTTCGTGAAGCAAAACCGATAAAGCTTTTTCCATTGTTTCCTGGACTGAGATGGCATTGGGTTGAATTTGCCAGCCATGGAAGTTAGTGCCCTTAAAACTTAACTGAAGAAAGTAACGTTGCGACATATCATTTTTTCCTGATACAAAATAACCAATTTAATTAAAAAAGGCTTAATCAAAAATTTATTTCAAAATGGAAAATAGAAAACTCGTTCATTTTCTTGGCGTGATGACACACAGGATTAGGTTTTAACATATACTTTACAAAACCTTTGGAACATGTATTAAAGACATTCGAAAGTTTAAAAAGCGGATTGTTTTTTTATCTTTGCGCCCTAATTTAAAAACCTGATTTTATAGTCCGGAAACCATGAAAAGCATAAAATTTATCACAGCTCAGGAAGCTGTAAAAATAGTAAAATCAAACGACAGGGTACACCTGCACAGTGTTGCCGTAACACCACATCCGCTAATTAATGCCCTGTGTGAGAGAGGCAGGAATAAGGAGTTCAGAAACGTGCGTATTCAGCACATCCATACTGAGGGCCCAGCTCCGTATGCAGATCAGGAGTTCGAAGGAATCTTCCAACTGGAATCGTTTTTTGTAGGACACAATGTGAGAAAACAAACTCAGGCCGGTTATGCCGATTATATCCCTGTGTTCCTTCAGGAAACCCAACGGTTAATCCGCGAAGGATATCTGAAAGTGAATGTGGCCATGATTCAGGTTTCTGTTCCCGACAAATTCGGATATGCTTCATTGGGAACCTCAGTTGACGCGACCCTGGCAGCCGTTGAAAAAGCCGATACGGTGATTGCCATTGTTAACCCTAACGTTCCACGCACCTTTGGTGATGCCATGATACACATTAACGACATCGACTTGTTTGTGGAAGACAACAGTCCGCTGGTTATGGTTGAACCGGGTCCAATCTCGGATACCGACCGTAAAATTGGCCGTTATGTAGCAGAGCTGGTAGAAGACGGAGCTACCTTGCAAATGGGTATCGGTGCAATTCCGAATGCCGTACTTTCCATGTTGGGCAACCACAAAGATTTAGGTGTACATTCCGAAATGTTTGCGGACGGTATTTTGCCCCTGGTTGACAAAGGTGTGGTAAACGGAAAAAACAAAGTGCTCGACAAAGGCCGTATGGTTGCTACCTTTTTGATGGGTTCAAAAAAGCTGTACGATTTTGTAAACGACAATCCCGGCGTTGCCATGCAGGATGTCGCCTATACCAACCGTGTAAACATTATCGCCCAGAATCCAAAAGTAACAGCTATCAACTCTGCATTACAGATTGATATTACGGGTCAGGTTTGCGCCGATTCTATCGGTATTAAATTTTACTCGGGTGTTGGCGGTCAGATCGACTTCCTGAGGGGAGCCTCACTGAGCCAGGGTGGAAAACCAATCATCGCCATCCCTTCAGTTACTAACAAAGGAATTAGTAAAATTGCCCCAATCTTAACTCCGGGCGCAGGTGTAGTAAGCACACGTGCAAATATCCACTGGCTGGTTACCGAATATGGCGCAGTGAACCTTTACGGACGTTCCCTGCAGGACCGTGCGAAACTAATCATTTCGATATCTCACCCCGATCATCAGGAAGAACTGGACAAAGCTGCTTTTGACAGGTTTGGCCCTCACTTCCATTTTGTCTGGGACGAAGAATAATTTTCTACAGAAAATACAGGCAGACTATGATCTGCCTTTTTTATTTTCTCTACAATAGAACAAATCAACTATCTATTCATATATTAAATAAATCTGAAATTCGGGCTTAATTTTCAATTGACTTGCAAATTTCATAATCCATAACTTTTGTTTCTATACCTTTGCACCTATAAAATTCTGACAATAAACACTTTAAATTAATTCTAAATAACATGAACATTTCGCATATTGAACACATCGGGATTGCAGTAAATAGTTTGGAAGAAGCAATTCCGTTCTACGAAAAAACACTTGGATTAAAGTGTTATGCCGTTGAAGAAGTGGCTGATCAAAAAGTAAAAACTGCCTTTTTTATGGTTGGGCAAACAAAAATCGAATTACTCGAATCGACTGATCCGGAGGGTCCTATCGGAAAATTCCTTGAAAAGAAGGGACAAGGTATTCACCATCTGGCCTTTGCCGTCGATAACGTTAATGATTCGCTAAACGAACTTGGAGAAAAAGGGGTACAACTCATCGACAAATCGGGTAGGAAAGGCGCAGAAGGATTAAACATCGGCTTTCTGCATCCGAAAGCAACACTGGGAGTTTTAACCGAAATCTGTAGCAAATAATTTCAAAAATTAAATCAATAACCGATTATCATGAATACTCAGGATAAAATTAAAAAGCTAATCGATTTGCGTGCTGAGGCAAAATTAGGCGGAGGCCAGAAACGCATTGATGCACAGCACAACAAAGGTAAATTTACTGCCCGCGAGCGTATTGAAATGTTGCTCGACGAAGGTAGTTTTGAAGAGTTCGACATGTTTGTAACCCACCGTTGCACCAATTTTGGAATGGAAAAAAGCAAATTTTTAAGCGACGGGGTTATTACGGGGCATGGCACCATTGACGGACGTGTAGTCTATGTTTTTTCGCAGGACTTTACCGTTTTCGGTGGCTCATTGTCAGAAACCTTTGCACTGAAAATTTGTAAAGTGATGGACATGGCAATGAAAAATGGTTGCCCGGTAATTGGCATTAACGACTCAGGCGGCGCTCGCATCCAGGAAGGTGTTGCTGCCTTGGCCGGTTATGCCGAAATCTTCGAACGAAATATTATGGCTTCCGGAGTAATTCCGCAAATTTCTGCGGTGTTTGGCCCATGCGCTGGTGGCGCAGTATATTCGCCTGCGCTTACCGACTTTATTATGATGACAAAAGGCACCTCGTACATGTTTGTTACCGGGCCAAAAGTTGTTAAAACAGTAACCGGCGAAGTGGTTACCGATGAACAGTTGGGCGGAGCTTCAGTTCACGGATCAAAATCAGGGGTTTCTCATTTTATTGTTGACGAAGAAAAAGAGGGGCTTTTGTTGATCAGGAAACTTTTAAGCTACCTGCCTCAAAACAATCTTGAGGAAGCGCCACTCGCCCCCTGCGACGATCCAATTGACCGCCTGGAAGATGTTTTAAATGAAATTATCCCGGATAATCCAAATAAACCATACGACGTAAAAGACGTTATCCACTCTATTGTTGATTATAACGAATTTCTTGAAGTTCATAGAAATTACGCACAAAATATTGTGGTTGGTTTTGCCCGCTTCAACGGAACATCTGTAGGTATTGTAGCCAACCAGCCCCAATATCTGGCCGGTGTACTCGATATTAACGCTTCAAGAAAAGCCGCACGGTTTGTTCGTTTCTGCGATGCTTTTAATATCCCGATTGTAACATTGGTTGACGTACCCGGTTTCCTTCCCGGTACAGCGCAGGAATACGGCGGCATCATCATGCACGGGGCAAAACTGTTGTTTGCATACGGCGAGGCAACGGTTCCGAAAGTTACCGTTACGCTGCGTAAATCATACGGTGGAGCTCACGATGTTATGTCGTGTAAACAATTACGCGGCGACCTGAATTACGCCTGGCCAACCGCTGAGATTGCCGTAATGGGTGCATCGGGCGCCGTTGAGGTGTTACATGGCAGAAAACTGCAGGACATACAGGATCCGAACGAAAAGGCAAAATTTATTGCCGAACATGAAGAAGAGTACAAAGAGATGTTTGCCAATCCTTATCAGGCTGCATCGATGGGGTACATTGATGATGTAATTGAACCGCGCAACACCCGTTTCCGCATTATCAGGGCATTACAAACACTGGCTACGAAAAAAGATCTAATGCCGCCTAAAAAGCACACCAACATTCCATTATAATTTTAGGTTATGCAGAAAAAAATTTTCATAAAAATTACCGGATTTCTTCTGATTGTTGCAGCCGTTTTATTGGATAATCAAACGAATGCCCAAAACACTTCAGACCTCAGGTTCAATGAAATCCTGGTTTATAACGATTCGAATTACGTTGACGATTTTGGCAACCACAGTCCTTGGTTCGAAATCTTCAATACGTCGTACAACAGCGTAAATATCGGTGGTTGTTATCTTACCGACGACCCGGAAAATCCAACAAAATACTGGATACCTACCGGAAGCCCCTCAACCATTATCCCGCCACGCTGCTACATCGTATTCTGGGCCGACAATCATCCTACACGAGGTATTTTTCATTTAAATTTCAACCTCGAAAACTCTGAATTTGTTGCCCTTTATGATGCAAGCGGACGCACGCTGATTGATAAAGTAGAAATAACCCAGCCTCAGAAAACTGATGTTTCGTTTGGGAAAGCTAATGTCAATGCTGAAGAGTGGAGTTTTCTGGATCATTCAACCCCCGGGGCGGATAACGATCACAGCAAAAAGGCATCGGCCGGCGATAGTTTCAAGGAAATGGACCCTTTTGGTCTGGCGATGGCGATTATTGCCATGTCGGTTGTATTTTCAGCACTTGCAATCCTTTATATTATTTATAAAAACCTGGGACGATATTTTGTACGAAAGGCGTCAGGAGTTGTCAAACATAAAGAGGTTGGATTACCGGCGACTTTGAAACAAACTGAAGAAATTATTTCGGGTGAATTAAATGCTGCAATTGCAATGACACTTTACCTGTATCAATCGGATTTGCATGACCATGAAAACACGGTTTTGACCATTCAGAAAGTGTCACGTAATTATTCTCCCTGGAGTTCAAAAATTTATACACTCCGAAGAATTCCCCGATAAATAATCAACCGGATTTTAAAACTTAGTAGTAAAAACAAATGAAAACATTCAAATTTAAAATAAACGGGAACCAGTACGAAACTGCCGTGGTAAATGTTGATGACAACATTGCCGAAATAGAAATCAACGGAACGACTTATAAAGTTGAAGTTGACAAAGAATTGAAATCAACCAAAACACCAAAACTGGTAAGGCCTGTGGCAGTACCGTCAACTGACGCTCATCCCTCAGTGGCAAAAACAAGCAGTCCGGACGGTCCCAAAGGTACAGGCACCATCAAATCACCGCTTCCGGGCGTAATACTGGAAGTACTTGTCAGAGAAGGTGACTCTGTAAGTATTGGGCAGAAGTTACTTGTACTCGAAGCCATGAAAATGGAAAACAACATCGAGTCGGACAAGGCAGGCAAGATTATCTCATTGCCAAAAAGAAAAGGCGACAGCGTAATGGAAGGTGATGTATTAATTGTAATCGGAGACTAATAAAATGGGCGATTTCTTTCAATTTGTATTGGAACATATCCAGCAGTTTCTTGGATTTACTGCTTTTGCCAACCTTACCGTTGGTCATATTATAATGATCTGTATCGGTTTGGCGTTTATCTACCTTGCTATTGCCAAGGAATTTGAACCCATGCTGTTAATTCCGATTGGTTTTGGAATCTTAGTAGGAAATATTGCTTTTGCACCTGGCTATCAAATCGGCGTATATGAATCAGGTAGTGTTTTAAATTACCTCTATTTCGGTGTAATCAAAGGTGTTTATCCACCTTTAATATTTCTCGGAATTGGCGCTATGACCGATTTCTCAGCATTAATTTCGAACCCGAAACTGATTTTAATCGGAGCTGCTGCCCAATTGGGAATATTCGGAGCCTATGCAATTGCTCTGGCATTGGGATTTAGTCCTTCGGAAGCCGGGGCAATCGGAATCATCGGAGGAGCTGACGGACCAACCGCAATTTTCCTTTCTTCGAAACTGGCGCCCGATTTAATGGGGGCAATTGCAGTTTCTGCATATTCGTATATGGCGCTGGTCCCTGTTATTCAGCCACCAATAATGCGTTTATTAACGAATAAAAGAGAACGGCTAATAAGGATGAAACCTCCGCGTGCTGTTTCAAAAAAGGAGAAAATTATTTTTGCCATTGCAGGTATGTTGCTTACCACTTTTATTGTACCAAGCGGTTTACCACTCCTCGGAATGCTCTTCTTTGGCAACCTGCTGAAAGAAAGCGGAGTTACCAAACGTTTGGCTGACACAGCAAAAGGCCCGATGATTGATATCGTTACGATACTTATTGGATTAACTGTTGGTGCATCAACGCAAGCATCTACATTCCTCTCGATAAAATCAGTCGGAATATTTTTACTGGGTGCATTATCATTTGTGATTGCGACCACAGGCGGAGTTTTATTTGTTAAATTTTTAAACCTCTTTCTGAAGGAAGGTAAAAAAATTAACCCGCTTATCGGGAACTCCGGTGTTTCGGCAGTGCCCGACAGTGCACGCGTTTCGCAGGTAGTAGGTTTGGAATACGACAAAACAAACCACCTGCTTATGCACGCAATGGGGCCAAACGTTGCCGGTGTTATCGGTTCGGCGGTTGCAGCAGGTATTTTACTGAGCTTTTTAATGTAAAAAACTCTCGCTCCGGTACAAAAAAGAGGCTGTCTCAAAAAAGGGACAGCCTCTTTTTATTGAATACACTCCCCGGGAAATCTGCGATCACGTTCGGCGACTCTGCGATCACTTCCGGGCGGTCTGCGATCACTCCCGGGAGGCCTGCGATCACGTTCGGCGGAGCTGCGATCATGTTCGGGAAGTCTGCGATCACATTCGGCTCTGCTGCGATAACGTTCGGCTCTGCTGCTATCACATTAGGACCTGCTGCAATCACGTTCAGCTCTGCTGTGATCACGTTTGACTCTGCTGTGATCACATTCGAACCTGCTGCGATCACATTCGGCTCTGCTGCGATCACATTCGGCTCTGCTGCGATCACATTCGGCTCTGCTGC
>CAYWBV010000014.1:0-1653 GCA_964455785.1 uncultured Maribellus sp. | reverse complement strand
TCGGCTCTGCTGCGATCACATTCGGCTCTGCTGCGATCACATTCGGCTCTGCTGCGATCACATTCGGCTCTGCTGCAATCACGTTCGGCTCTGCTGCGATCACGTTCGGCGACTCTGCGATCATGTTCGGCGGAGCTGCGATCATTCCCGGGAGGTCTGCGATCATTCCCGGGAGGTCTGCGATCATTCCCGGGAGGTCTGCGATCTGTTCCGTCGGATGATTTTTGAGTGCAACTCCAGTCGGTTTTGTGGCCAATCGGGTAATTGTGAAACGTTGCTGATGTCGCTGCATAAACGCACAAAAAAAGGCTGTCGCGGGTTTCCGGACAGCCTTTTCTTTTTTCTGATCTTATAATCTGTCTTTCAAAATTTCTTCAACTTCATTAAAATCGATGTCGGCTTTTTCGCCAAGTTTATAACCGCGTTGTTTGAAACGGTCGGTAATTTTTTCAATGGTATCTGCCGGGACATTGTAATCGGGAAGTTTTGTGGGCACACCCAGCGATTCAAAAAACGCCACGGTTTTTTCGATGGCGGCATCAATACGTTCATCGTCGGTACCCGAAACAATTCCCCAAATCCGTTCACCATACTGAAGTATCTTTTCCCGTTTGTTCCGGCGTTTGATGTGCATCATTCCCGGCAACACGATGGCCAGTGTCCGGGCGTGGTCAATTCCATGATACGCGGTCAGTTCGTGGCCAATCATGTGCGTCGCCCAGTCCTCCGGAACACCCGCCGCAATTAACCCGTTTAACGCCATGGTTGCACTCCACATAAAATTAGCAGCTGCCTCATAATCGTTTCTGTCGGCCAAAACTTTCGGTCCCTCTTCAACAAGAGTAGTCAGGATACCTTCTGAAAAACGATCCTGGAGGGGTGAATTTACCGGGAAAGTAAGGTACTGTTCAAAAACATGAACAAAGGCATCAACCACCCCGTTGGCCACTTGTTTGTCGGGCAGGGTAAAAACGCACTCCGGATCGAGGATAGAAAACAGCGGCATTACTTTAGGTGAACTAAATGACATTTTCTCAAGCGTTGAAATGCGCGTAATTACCGAGTTCCCGTTCATTTCCGACCCTGTGGCAGGGAGCGTTAAAACAGCACCGATGGGCAATGCCGATTCAACCTTCGTATGTTTTGCGATAATGTCCCACGGATCGCCGTTTTTGTAAAGCGCCGCTGCCGCAATAAACTTGGTGGCATCGAGCACAGAACCCCCTCCCACCGAAAGCAAAAAATCAACCGCTTTCTCTTTTGCCAGTTCAACCGCTTTCATGCAGGTTTCGTAGTGCGGATTAGGTTCAATTCCGCCAAATTCGAACAGGTCAACATCTTTCAACGCTGTTTTTACCTGGTCGTAAACACCTGTTTTTTTGATACTGCCCCCTCCGTAAATGAGCAACACTTTTGCTCCTTTCGGAATTTCCGCAGCTACTTTTGGAATAACACCTTTACCGAAAATAATTTTTACCGGATTTTTGTACTCGAAATTATACATATCAGTTCATTTTAAAAATTATAACATTTGATTTGCCGTTTCAGTTTAAACCGCAATATTTGAAGCATTAAAAGTATTTCAAAATGGCCGAAAAATCAAAAGGAAAAATTGAAAAGCCCGACTTCAGGACGTTAATCCCTGGTTACAGC
>CAYWBV010000013.1:24488-26795 GCA_964455785.1 uncultured Maribellus sp. | reverse complement strand
AAACTCCCGAGTTAACCGACAGGATTCCGCTGAAAGGTATTGTTCATCACGAAACCTACCACGATTACACACCGGCAGATATAGCGGAGTTGTATGCTTTGAAGGAAAGCCTGGAGTCTTCGAAACGGTTTGTAAAAGAAAACGGCAGGGAATCGCTGGCGCAGGTTTTCACCGATGTACGTTACAAAGAAACCGATAACCGGTTCTTCTCCGAAAAAATGATAAAGGTTTTGCGCGAACAGAGATTTCTGGAGTAGTCTTATTCGGCCATAAACCGGTTCATAAATTGTGTAAATTCCTGCCTGTAGTTGTTCCCCACGGGAAGTTTTGTTTTGTTGATTTCGACAAGGTTTCCTTCTATCGAATCGATGTGCTCCAGGGCAACGATAAATGATTTGTGGATACGGTAGTATTTGTTTTCAGGCAAGAGAGTGAATATTTTTTTCATGGAAAGGTTGGTCACTATTTTCTGTTCTTTCAGATGGATTTTGATATAATCGCCCAATCCTTCGATATACAAAATATCGCTGAATTTTACTTTTATACTCTTTTTATTCGACTTGATAAAAAGAAATTCGTTTTTTACTTCGGTTTCCGCCTCGGCGCCAATTCCTCTTTTCAGGTGAATCAACTCTTCGGCTTTAAAATAGGCCTGGCAAAAACGTTCGAACGAAAACGGTTTTTTAAGATAATCGATAGCGTTTAACTCGAACCCTTCCAGCGCATATTCCGAATAGGCCGTGGTAAATATCACCAAAGGCGGATTTTTCAGGTTCCGCAGGAACGAAATCCCGGATAGTTTGGGCATGTTGATGTCGAGAAAAAGCAAATCGATAGCTTTCTCCCGGAGGACCTGGTGAGCGCAGATGGCATCGTTGCAGGTCGCCTCGATGACCAGTTCCGGCAGTTTTTTGGCGTACTGCTGGATTACGTTTTGAGCCAGTGGTTCGTCGTCGATAATCATTGCTTTAATTTTCATTTTACTTTAGTTTAAGTTGCAGTGAAACAGAAAATATACCGTTTTCTTTTACAACCGACAGTTGATAACCGGTTGAAGTATATAAATGGTTAAGCCGTTGTTTAACGTTATTAAGTCCAATCCCCGAATTTTTTGCACGTTGGGAATCGGGTTCCTCGTAATTGTTTTTTAGTTGAAAATAGAGGATCCCCGGCGTTGTAAAATCGAAACGGATAGAAATATAATCCATTTCTCCCGAATTGGGTAACCCGTGTTTAAAGGCATTGTCGATAAATGGTTCGAACAACAGCGGGGCAATTTTTGCAGAAGGGATTTCTCCTTTTATTTCGTAAGTAATTTGAACTTGTTCGCTTACCCGGATACGTTGTAAGGCGATAAAGTTATTGACAAAATCCAGTTCTTTTTCCAGAGCGATAAAATTTTCTTTCGACTCGTAAATAATATGCCGCATCAAATCGGATAGTCGTAAAATAAGATCCGGTACTTTTTCCGATTTTATTAGCGCCAGCGAGTAAATGTTGTTGAGAGAATTAAAAAGAAAATGCGGGTTTAACTGACTTTTTAGCGCCTTGAGTTCAGCCTCCAGTTTTTGCTGTTCTATTTTTGCAAGTTTAAAATTGAGGTCCTGCAACGAAAACCAGTCTTTAAAAAATTTGAGAAACGATGTGGCCGCAATATAAATTAAAGTGGCGAAAAAGTAGGAGGCGTGCAGGTTACTGTCGAAGCTCGATAAGGTATTTTCGAGATGAAGCGGCCGCCGCAACGGAAAAACGAGCAGCAACTGTATAATTGCACTTGAAGCGGTTAAAAGTAAAATGAGCCAGAAAACATAAAAAATGTAATTCTTTTCTTTCAGAAATTTTGGGATAAGTACGTATAAATGAACATAAACGCCAAGGGCAAACCCGATGTTTACGATACCGGCCTTGGTTAAAGTAACGAGGTCGAAATGAACCTTTTTTTCGTTGAAAAAGAAAAAGAACAGCATAAATGCAATGCTGGCCAGCCAGAACAAAATGTGCCCGATAATTTTATAACGGCGATATAAATATTGTTTTGGCATGTTAAATCCGGTCGCGTTTTAAAAAGAATTTTTTCCAGTAATACAAAAACGGATTTGTATATTTCAGGTTTTTCCACGGACGGCTGGAGTGGGGGAGGTGCAACACCTCGATTCCTTTCGCGAGGTAGTTGTTAAATCCCGATTTTTTTGATTGCCGGCTGATAAAAATGTCGTACCAGTCTTTTTTATCGGAAAGTTCCCCGAAGTTGTAGGTTTTCAGAAAAGCCGGTGAAATCAGGGTACAGCAAAAACTGAGGCTGTGGTT
>CAYWBV010000013.1:2576-24388 GCA_964455785.1 uncultured Maribellus sp. | reverse complement strand
TAAAACCCGTATTCTTCTTTGGCATGTTCCAGAAACTGTTTGGTTTCTGGTTGGCTGAAGTCGTTGAAAACATAATAATCGAAATTTCCTTTGGCTTTCGAAATGGCCTCGATGGTGCGTTTTGTGGTTGAAAGTGAGTCCTTTACAGGTGTGATAATAATTGCTTCTGACATTGTTGCTGATTCTGGAATACAAATCTAATACAATTTTTTACCTTCGGTTAAAATCACGCGCAAATGCCTGGTCGGTGGGCATAACCAGAATGTCGTCGATATTTACATGTTTCGGGCGTGTTACAATAAAAAGGATGGTTTCGGCAATATCCTGGGCATAAAGTGGCGTAAACCCTTCATAAACCTTTTTCGCCCGTTCCTTGTCGCCGTTAAAACGGACAACTGAAAATTCGGTATCCACTGCGCCGGGGCAAACCGAGGAGACTTTTATACCGTGTTTTAGCAAATCGAGCCGCATTCCCTTCGAAACCGACTGTACCGCGTGTTTGGTGGCGCAATATACATTTCCGAGCGGGTAAGTTTCTTTTCCGGCCACCGATGAAATATTGACAATATGTCCCGAACCACGTTCGACCATTATCGGGGAAACTAACCGGGTGATGTACAGCAACCCTTTGATATTGGTGTCGATCATGATTTCCCAGTCGTCGATCACTCCTTCGTCGATGGTACTCAACCCTGCAGCCAGTCCGGCATTGTTGATAAGTACATCAATCGCGCGCCATCCTGCGGGTAAACTGTTTATGGCCTTTTCGGTTTCGGCAAAACTTCGGATATCGAAATTCAAAAGCAAAACTTCAGCATTATTTTCCTGTTGAATTTTTTGTTTGACCTCGGTTAGCCTTTCATTTCGTCTGCCTGTTAAAATCAGATTGTAATTATTTTGAGCGAGGATAAAAGCGGTGGCCTCGCCAATTCCTGATGTAGCGCCTGTAATTAGAGCAAGTTTTTTCATTATTTTACTGATAACAATTCTTCCCGAAATTAAAAAAAACATCAAATTTTATGGAAAAATCGGCTACTTAATTACCTTTGCTTTCACTTAATTTTGTAAATGCCAGGCTATATGAAGGAAATTTTGCAAGAAGAAAAGGAGTTTTCCATCGATTTAATTCCGGAACCTGAGACTATTGAAGATGTTATTTTTATGTTGATGGTCAATCCCAATTTGTCGTCGATCAACTATTTCAACGATTTTAGCGAAGCCAACATCTCACCCGACGCTATCGGAAACAGTGATACCGACGAAACCGGGCTGTTCGATATCGATTCGACCGGTACGTGTATGGCCATGAGTACACATGCTTTTCACCACCATTTACAAAACGATCCGCAAAAGGCCACTGAAATATTAATTTCGAGGGCAGCCCGTAAAATGTTATGCTCAGGAGCTGTTCCTACTGCTGTGAGCGCTTTTTTATACCACATTAATTTTGCCGATCCCAATGGGCAGTTTATTGCTTCGGGCGCTAAAAAAGGACTTGAAAATGCTGCTGAGAAGTTTAAACTTAAAATTGCAGACCGTAAAATTCGCTTCGACCATTTTTCGAATCACGGGCCGGTTCCGCCAACGATTATCATCAGTATGATGGCTTTGGTTGAAAACCGCGAGACGATTACAACACATTCATTTAAGCGGAAAGGGAACAATATTTTTATGATTGGCCGATCGATAGATGATTTGGGATCGTCGGAATACCTCGAATTTTACCACGGTATTATAGATTCTCCCCTGCCTGCTTTCGATATAAACGATGAATTGAAAATACAGGCAGCCTTAAAAAAACTACACGAATTGAATCTGATACGGAGTGCCAGCCCTATTGGAAAAGGAGGCCTGTTTTTTACCCTCCTGCGGTCGGCAATTCCCAATGAACTCGGGTTCGATATTACTACCGATGCCGAAACCCGTATCGACTCCTTTTTATTTGGTGAGGCGATGGGACGAATTTTAGTCGATGTCGATCCGGAAAAAGAGGATGATTTTGTAGATGTGCTTACCGAAATGAAAATTCCTTTTTTTACTTTGGGCCACGTTACAAAAGGTGAAATCAGGGTCGATGATAAGTCGCTGGGGTTTATTGATAAAATGACAGCAGGAGTTTAATGGCTGCCCTTCCCAACAAAAATTCAGAACAAAGTAAAAAAGTACAGGTTGCTGAGATGTTCGATAATATCTCGCCCAGGTACGATCTTTTGAATCATATTCTTTCTGTTAATATCGATAAAATCTGGAGAAGAAAGTCCATTGAAAAGCTGAGAACCCGAAACCCCCTGAAAATACTAGACGTTGCGACAGGAACCGGCGATTTTGCAATTGCAGCCTTACGGTTAAAAAATGCAGTTGTAACCGGTATCGATATTTCAGAGGGAATGTTGGAAGTGGGCAGAAAAAAAGTGGCCAAAAAGGGATTGGAAGGAAGGATAAAATTGCTTCAGGCAGATTCGGAAAATCTTCCGTTTGACAACGGCACTTTTGATGCAGTGACTGTAGGTTTTGGTGTCCGTAATTTTGAAACGCTTGAAAAAGGTCTTGCAGAAATTTTCAGGGTACTCACGCCAGGGGGAGTTTTTGTGGTGCTCGAATTTTCGAAACCCAAAAAAACTCCGTTCAAACAGTTGTATTCTTTTTATTTCACCCGGATTTTACCCCTGCTGGGGCGTTTGATTTCGAAACACAGCAGCGCTTATACTTACCTGCCCGAATCCGTCGGTGAATTTCCGGATGGAGAAGATTTTACGGGGATTCTTGAAACCGTTGGATTTGTTAACAACGTGTGTTTTCCCCAAACTTTTGGCATTGCTTCTATTTATATGGCGCATAAACCTGAAAATTGAAGCGGAATGTGCAATAAATTCGGGATTTAACGGTTTTGAAAAAAGTAATATTTGGAAGGTAAAAGGTTGAAAAAATTTTTGGTTGCCATATTTGTTGTCTTTTTTGCGGGTTATGGTTACGCGCAAAAACAAAAAGTGAATTATCTCACCACTTTCGATGATAAATTAATCCATTTCGGTTTTAGTTTAGGCATTAACACGCTCGATTTTGGCGTGACAAATTACAACCCGATTGGGAATAACCCTGCGTTCGAAAGTCAGACCTGGCAAGGGGATAAAGTGCAAATTATTGAATC
The DNA here is from genome assembly GCA_964455785.1 of uncultured Maribellus sp. GTDB lineage: Bacteria > Bacteroidota > Bacteroidia > Bacteroidales > Prolixibacteraceae > Draconibacterium. Next base: position 21,240 of record CAYWBV010000013.1, on the reverse strand, counting down.
GAGTGTGGTCCGCTCTGACGTGGCACAATTGGTTCCGGGTTTTACGGTGGGTATCATTTCCAGTTTGCGTTTGTCCCGCGATTTCGATCTCCGGTTTTTGCCCGGGCTGTCGTTTGGTGAGCGTAAATTAACCTACAATGTCGAAGTCTGGGACATTTACAATAATACTCCAGGTTCTTATTATTCCATAAAATCTACTTTTCTCGATTTCCCGTTACTAATAAAATACAAGGCCCGGAGGATAAACAACGACAGACCTTATGTGATTTTTGGGTCGGCGTACCGGCACGATATTTCGCGCACGGCACAGGAAGATTTGGTAGGTTTAAAAAATGCCGGTTTTTATGCAGAAGTAGGGGCAGGCTGGGATCATTATTTTACCTTTTTTCGTTTTTCGGTAGAGGCGAAAGTTAGTCTCGGATTAAACAACCTGCTGGGGCCGCCTCCTGAAGATACACAACGACAGTATTATTCGCAATCCATCGAATCGTTACGTTCGAATATTTTTACGTTATCGTTTCATTTTGAATAAGAGGGCGATAAATTTTGTCGTCTGAACTCAGCGCAGATAATACCAGTGGCTACCGCAACATTTAGTGATTCGGCCCCGCTGTTATTTACCGCAAACGACGGGATTTTTATTCGCTTGCCGATGTTTTGTTCAATCTCCTTCCGAATGCCGTTCCCCTCATTTCCCAAAACCATCAACGACTTTACCGGAAAAGTTTCCGTGAAAATATTGTGGCCGTCTAAGAATGCCCCGAGAATCGTCGTTCCCGTTTGGTTTGCAAGGTTTAAAACCAGGTCGAAAGGAGTGTACCAAACATTGATTCGGCAAAATGAACCCATGCTGGCCTGAATTACTTTGGGATTAAAAAAGTCGGCTGTGTCGGGCGAGCAAAAAAGATGGGTAATACCGAACCAGTCGCATATGCGGATAATTGTACCAAGATTTCCGGGGTCCTGTATGCCGTCGAGATACAACGATAAATTGTCAGGTAATCCTGATGGAAAGTCTTTTGTTTCCGGGATTTCGCAAATGGCAAGGCAGTTTTGCGGGTTTTTTAACAGGCTGGCCTTTTTAATTTCTTCTGAGGTGACTTCTCCTACCAATGATATGTTTCCAAATTTCCCATCGTGTTCCGAAAGAAATTTTTCTGTAGCGAAAAGCTGTTTCACTTTGTAACCCGACTGAACAACTTCAAGCACGTTTTTATCGCCTTCCACCAGAAACGACTTTTCAATCACCCTGTATTTCTTATCCGACAAAGAGTGAATCCGCTTAATTGTATTTTTACCAATCATCCAAAAAAATTGTTCGAAGCAAAATAATAGAGGTAAAGTTACTGTTTCTAAACAAAACACTTCATTATTTTTGTCGAATTAAATAACGGCGGTGGGCAATTTTAATAAACATAAAACATCAATATTCAGGACGGTACATATAGTATTTGCCGTTGTAACCCTTTTTGCCTGTTCCCCGGTTAAATATGTACCTGAAAACAAACAGCTTTTAAACAAGGTTGAAATCAGTATCGACAATCCCAGAATCAGCAAAGAAGAGGCGAAATCATTTGTGAGGCAGAAGGAAAACTATAAGATTCTGGGTTTTGCAAAGTTTCATTTGATGTTGTACAATTTATCATCGAAAAAGAAAACCGATGGCTGGCTGAAGCGGATTGGAGAACCGCCCCAGGTATATGATGAAGTTTTGGCTGCCCGGTCGGAAGATCAGTTGAAACAATATTTAAATAATAAAGGATATTTTTTAGCCTCGGTAGGTTCGGAAGTGAACATAAAAGAAAAAAGCCGGAAAGTAAACCTGAAATACAATATTGAAACAGGAGAGCAGTACAGAATAAGAAAAATTAATTACCATATTTCCGATTCGGCGCTGAGGGTTCTTTTTCTCGCCGATACGGTACAAACTTATATTCGTCCGGGTACGCCCTTTGATTACTATCTTTTGGATGAACAACGCAATAAGATTGTAGAACTTTTCCGAAGTAAAGGTTATTATTATTTTTCGAAGGATGACGTTCGTTATCTTGCTGACAGTGCCACTTACAAAAGAGAAATTAACCTTGATTTGTTTGTGGGCAACTCGGGAAATAATAAAGCAGACTCGGCAAGAGTTTTTGTACCATACTATCTCAACCACTTTTATCTGTCGGTTCTTTCGGGAAACTCGGCGGTTTCAAACGAACAGTCGTCCGGGTCGGTTTTTTCAGATACGGTTTCGTGGGAAAATTTTGATTTGTACAACAGCCATCAAATAAAATACGGCCCGGGTTTGTTTAAACGTTCAGTTTTGATGAAAAGCGGTTCGCTTTATAATTTGAAAGATGTGGAAAGTACGTTCAATGCCTTTAACCGTTTGCGCCAGTTTCGGTTTATCGACATTCAGTTTGCCGAACCATATAACCGAAAGGATTCCAATTTGCTCGATTGTTATATCAGACTTGCTTCTTTGAATAAACAATCCACATCGTTTAATATCGAAGGCACAAATACATCGGGAAATTTGGGAATAGCCGGGAACGTCAATTATCAACACCGGAACCTTTTTAAAGGAGCAGAAATTTTTCAGGTGAATTTTAAAGGAGCAATGGAACGGCAGCAGCGTGTGGTAAAGAATATGACGGAGTATTTTAATACCCGGGAATTTGGCGTTGAATCGAATGTTACAATCCCAAAATTAATTGGGCCGGGAAGATATATAAACGCCTTTCAGTCGGTTCTGCCAAAAACGGTATTCACTGTGGGGTATAACTTTCAACGCAGGCCCGAATATACCCGGACCATTGCAAATATTAAGTTTGGGTACGACTGGATGAATTCTGAAAAAATAAGAAATACCTGGAACCTTCTGGATTTTAATATGGTAAACCTTTATCAGTTCGATTCTGGGTTTATCGATTTGATAAAAGATCTCTATATCAAAAGTAGTTTTACCGACCACCTTATTCTGGCTATGAATTATTCCTATGTTTATAACACCCAAAACTTAAAATTGAATCAGAATTATACTTATTTGAAGTTTAGTATTGAATCGGCCGGGAATGTGCTAAACGTTCTTTCTTCCGCTTTAAAACTTTCAAAAGTAGAGACGGTTGATACGCTGGGTCTGGGGACATCACGGTATTACAGGATATTAAACACAAGATTTGCCCAGTATTTAAAAGCTGATTTTGAGTTCAGGTATGGATACACCTTTGATAAATATAATTCGTTGGTAGGCAGGGCATTTCTGGGAGTTGGGTTACCTTATGGAAATTTTGACGTACTTCCGTTTGAGAAAAAATATTTTACAGGAGGTGCAAACGGAATTCGCGCTTGGCAGGTACGTTCGCTTGGCCCAGGCACATACAAAGCTCCTGCGGATGCCTATCCAAACCAATCGTCGGATGTAAAACTGGAAGCAAACCTGGAATACCGGTTTAAACTTGTCAGTTTTCTAGAAGGGGCGCTCTTTCTGGACGCAGGAAATATTTGGGCGATAAATGAAAAAGATAACCGGGAAGGGGCGCAGTTTGAACTGGACAAATTTTACAAACAAATTGCGTTAGGTACCGGGACTGGCTTCCGGTTCGATTTTACGTATTTTATTTTTCGTCTCGATTTGGGTATGAAACTTCGTGATCCTTCTCAAAATTTGGGAAATGGCTGGATTGTCGGTAACCGACCTATCACTGCCGATGATTTTTCGCTTTCATTCGCTATTGGTTATCCCTTTTAGTTTCTTTACATTTTTTTCTCCTGCTTATTTTTTGATGAATTTATTTTTTGCATTTTTGAGACTCTTAAAATGAAGAATAGTAAAAATATTCCTGTAAATACTAATATTTTAAAAGAAATAATATGTCTGGTCATCCACCTAACCGTGAATCATTTGGGTCGAAGTTTGGAGTAGTTGCTGCAACAGCCGGGTCCGCCATCGGCCTTGGGAATATCTGGCGTTTTCCTTATGTTGCGGGAGAAAATGGTGGAGCAGCGTTTATTATTATTTATCTTGGTTTTGTAATCGCTATCGGTATACCGGTAATGCTTTCCGAGTTTACCATTGGGAGAAGCGGCCAGCTCAATGCCTTTGGTTCATTTCGTAAGCTGGCGCCTAAACAGCCCTGGTACCTGATTGGGTTAATGGGTGTGGTGGCTGCTTTTATGATCCTTGCATTTTACACCGCTGTTGCAGGGTGGACGTTGGAATATTTATATCAGTCGGTGATTAACGGATTCGACGGGAAATCTCCGGAAGATCTGAAAAATATGTACAGTAGTTTTATTGGCGGTACTTCGCGTCCGTTAATTTGGTTTTTTGTTTTTATGGCACTTACGGCATTCATTATTATGTCGGGCGTGAAAAAAGGGATTGAAAAATCAACAAAAATCCTGATGCCACTTCTTTTTATTTTGCTTCTAATACTGGTTGTACGCTCAGTTACACTACCCGGAGCGATGAAAGGTATCAACTTTCTGTTTCAACCGGATTTCAGTAAAATTACACCTTCAACAATTCTTAAAGCGCTTGGGCAGGCTTTTTTTTCAATGAGTATTGGTATGGGGACTCTGATTACCTATTCATCATACATTCAGAAAAATGATAATTTGGGAAGCACCGCTTTTTCAGTTGCCATGGCCGATACCTTGGTTGCGGTTTTGGCGGGATTAGCCATTTTTCCTGCCGTGTTTGCTTTTAATATCTCACCTGGTTCCGGCGAAGGTCTGGCATTTATAACTTTACCCAATATATTCGAGCAAATGACAGGTGGATATATTTTTTCCATTATGTTTTTTATACTTCTTGCGGTAGCTGCCTTAACTTCCACCATTTCGGTACTTGAGGTTATTGTTGCTTTTTTTGTTGAAGAGCTTAGAATGAGAAGAAAGGCAGCAACTTGGTTGGCAACTTTTTCTGTTTCAATTTTGGGAGTTTTGTGTGTACTTTCATCAAGCACGATGGCCGATTTTAAGATCATTGGTTTTTCTGTTTTCGGGTTGATGGATTTTGCTTCTGCAAATATTTTTTTGCCTCTCGGAGGATTTTTTATCGTTGTATTTGTCGCCTGGTTTCTTGGGCGTGATAAAATAAAAGAAGAACTATCAAACAATGGTGATTTAAAGGCACGTTATATTCCGTTTTTTATGTTCATTATTCGGTTTGTGGCCCCATTAGCCATTGCATTTATATTTTTGCAGGGAGTAGGGCTAATTAATTTCTGACGAATAAAAAAGATTGAACTGTTCAGCTTTCTGTTTCGAAAAATTTGGGTTGTGTTTTAAATTTCTTAAATTTGGTCGTTAGGTTTATAAAATGAACGATAAACTCCAAATAAACCCAACCCATGAGCAGGATTTTGAAACAGTGGCTGAAAAATTATTTCGAATTTTCAAAAGGTGACAGAAACGCAATCATCATTTTGATAATATTGATTTTGTTGACCATAACTGCCAACAGAATTGTGGTTTATTTTAGCAATAACACAACAACAGATTTTTCAGAATTTGAAAAGGTTATGGAAGTTTTGGAAAACAATCATCAGGATGATAACGAAATCACACAAGTATTTTTTCCATTTAACCCGAACACGGCGACTCAAAATGAGATAGATTCACTTTCCATTCCTGATTTTGTTAAAAAGAATATACTCCGATACAGAGACACCGGAGGCAGGTTCAAAAATAAAACCGATGTCGCCAAAATTTATGGTATGACTGATAGTATTTATTCTTTAATTGAGAACTATATTGTCATTGAGAATCATTCAGCCCCCAATTCTACATTTGAAAAGGCAGATTTAGCACTAAACGAAATCCAAAACAATGAGAGCTATGAAAACAAAAAAAAGAGTACAGATTATGAAAAAGTAAGGATTGATTATACTATTGAACTGAATAGTGCCGATTCAACCGAATTGGTAAAACTTAACGGAATAGGTCCGGTTTATGCGTCTCGCATAATAAAATACAGAAAACTTTTAGGCGGTTTCTATTCCGGTTCGCAATTACTGGAGGTTTATAATTTTCCTGAAGAGACCTATCAAACCATTAAAAACAGGTTAGTCGTAGATACTACACAGATTAATAAGATTCGTTTAAACTTTGCCGGCTACATTGAATTGATTCGTCATCCATATTTGGAAAAGGAACATGTGCAGTCTATTTTGAATTATCGTGACAAAAACGGCCCATTTGATACAGTTGAACAGATTTATTCGGTGAATCTGGTGGATTCAGTTACGTTTTACAGGTTGAAACCATACTTGAGCAGTCGTTAAAAAGACTTAAATAGAAATTGTGGTTTAGGAATTATAATTTTTTTCTTTTAAATTTGATATAGTATGAATAATTTCTAAATTTGCGCCTCAATTTTTAAAATAAAACCGACAGGATATGATTATTATTCCGGTAAAAGAAGGCGAAAATATTGAAAGAGCCCTTAAGAGGTTCAAAAGGAAGTTTGAAAAAACAGGAGTGATTAAAGAGTTACGTGATCGTCAGAAATTCACAAAACCCTCGATAAAAAAGAGGGAAGAGTGGAAGAAGGCGGTTTATGTACAAGGGTTGCAACGCCAGGACGACTAACTTAGTCAGAGGTTCCTGGGGTTATTGTGAGGGAGGTTAATGAGCTATCAGGAATCGTTTATCAGCTATCTGAGGTATGAGAAGAGATATTCTTCTCATACGGTTGTTGCATACAAAAATGACCTCGATCAGTTTGTTTCTTTTTGCACAAAAGTGGTCGGGGAATTTGATGTAAATAGGGTTGATGCTAAATTGGTTCGTAACTGGATAGTTTCTTTAATGGAAGAGAGGCTAAGCCCGCGATCGGTTAACCGAAAAGTAACCACCATTAAAGCTTTCTACAAATTTCTGATGAAAGGGTCGGTTGTGGACAGCAATCCAGCGCTAAATTTAGCGCTTCCAAAAATTAGAAAGAGACTGCCCAATTTTGTGGAAGCAAACAACCTTCACCATTTACTCGATGATGGATTTTTTGACAGTAGTTTTTGTGGGATACGCGATAAACTAATTGTTGCCTTGTTATACGGAACAGGAATCAGGCTATCCGAACTTTTGTATTTGAAGGATTCCGATTTCGATACTAAAGGATATTTGATACGGGTTCTTGGAAAAAGACAAAAAGAAAGAATTGTTCCTTATCCCCGTGAAATCAACAATTTGTTGTTGCAGTACACCGAAACCAGAAACAGGAAAATTGGCAATTTGAGTGAAAAACTTCTGGTTACTGAGAAGGGAAGGCCGGTTTATGAAAAACTTATTTACCGGATTGTAACCAACAATTTGGCAAAGGTTACTTCGCTTGAAAAGAAAAGCCCACATGTATTACGTCACACCTATGCTACCCATTTATTGAACAATGGAGCAGATTTAAATGCGGTAAAAGAATTATTGGGACATTCAAGTTTGGCAGCAACCCAGATTTATACACATACAACATTCGAAAAGCTGCATGATATTTATAAACAAGCCCACCCAAGGGGTTAAAAAAGTTTAATTATGGAAATAAAAATTAATTCAGTGCATTTCAACGCCGATAAAAAATTGGTGGATTTTGTAAACAAAAAAGTAAACAAACTGGATACTTTTTTTGACGGAATTATTAGTGCCGAAGTTACTTTAAAAGTATTAAAACCGGAAGCGGCCAATAACAAGATTTCTGAGTTAAAACTTTCAATTCCTTCCAACGGGTATTTATTTGCCAAAAAGCAAGCTGATACTTTTGAAGAAGCAACTGATTTAGCCATCGATGCCATCCGAAAACAATTGGATAAATACAAGGACAAACTTAAAAGCAAATAAATTTTAAAATAGCCAATTTTATTTTTAGTTTTTTAAAATAATATTTTTACATTTGCAAACCCATTTTAGGGGCGTTCAAAAAACAGCTAAAATATTGCAGTTTGCCATTATTACAGGTGTTTTAGAATATCTCACCGAAGTGTGTGGATATTAAAAAAGGAAAAATAAACTGCTTTATAAAGATGCAAGGTGAAAATAATGGGTTGCTGTTTTATAAATTTTGTAATTTTGCACGGCATTTTTGGTGCGATAATATTTGCGGGAGTAGCTCAGTCGATAGAGCATTAGCCTTCCAAGCTAAGGGTCGCGGGTTTGAATCCCGTCTCCCGCTCATCTTTTGAGATTGGAGTTCAAAGGAAAAATTCTTTAACTCCTGTCTCATTGTGTGTTAAGGCCGGAGTAGCTCAGGGGTAGAGCGCATCCTTGGTAAGGATGAGGTCATGAGTTCAATTCTCATCTTCGGCTCAAATGAATTAAAAGATAATAAATTAAAAATTGGAGTTATGGCTAAACAAACATTCGTAAGGGACAAAGAACATGTCAATATCGGCACGATTGGCCACGTTGACCATGGTAAAACTACCCTGACAGCCGCCATTACAATGGTATTGGCTAAAAAAGGTCTTTCAGAAGTTAAATCTTTTGACGCAATTGACAACGCCCCGGAAGAAAAAGAAAGGGGTATTACTATTAACACTGCCCACGTTGAGTATCAGACAGAAAAACGTCACTATGCACACGTTGACTGCCCGGGGCACGCTGACTATGTTAAAAACATGGTTACTGGTGCTGCTCAAATGGACGGAGCAATTATTGTTGTTGCCGCTACTGATGGACCAATGCCGCAAACACGTGAACACATCCTTTTGGCCCGCCAGGTAAACGTTCCTAAATTAGTCGTATTCATGAATAAAGTGGATATGGTTGATGACGAAGAATTATTGGAATTGGTTGAAATGGAAATTCGTGAATTATTGTCATTCTACGAATTCGACGGGGATAATACTCCAGTAATCAGAGGTTCTGCACTCGGCGCCATGAATGGTGAACCGCAGTGGGAAGATAAAGTGATGGAATTGATGGATGCAGTTGATACCTGGATTCCGCTTCCTCCGCGTGATGTTGACAAACCATTCCTTATGCCGGTTGAAGATGTATTCTCAATCACCGGACGTGGTACAGTAGCAACTGGTCGTATCGAAACCGGTAAAATCCATACGGGTGACGAACTTCAGTTGATTGGTTTAGGCGCTGAAGGACGTAAAACTGTTTGTACTGGTGTCGAAATGTTTCGCAAAATTTTGGATGACGGACAGGCTGGTGATAACGTAGGTTTATTGCTTCGTGGTGTTGACAAAAAAGAGATCAAACGTGGTCAGATTTTAGCAAAACCAGGTTCAATCACTCCGCATAAAAAATTCAAAGCTGAGGTTTACGTGTTGAAAAAAGAAGAAGGCGGTCGTCACACGCCGTTCCACAACAAATATCGTCCGCAGTTTTATATCCGTACACTTGATATCACCGGGGAAATTCATCTCCCTGAAGGACGCGAAATGGTTATGCCAGGTGATAATGTATCGATTGAAGTGGATTTGATTTATCCGGTTGCTCTTAACCTCGGTCTTCGTTTCGCAATCCGCGAAGGTGGTCGTACAGTTGGTGCAGGTCAGGTAACAGAAATTGTCGAATAATTTTTGTTGAACTAGAATATTATAAAGTCCCGGGCATTACGCCCGGGACTATTTACGGATGAAACTCAGATTGGGGAGTGGTATAAAACAGTAAGTTCGAAGCTTACCTTCCGTACAAAAATAAGGATCAGAAAGAATGAAACTAAAAATTTATTTACAAGAGGCCTACGACGAACTGGTTCATAAGGTAACCTGGCCTACTTGGAAAGAGCTGCAAAGCAGTGCATTGGTTGTAATGGTTGCTTCCTTAATTATATCACTCATTGTATTCGTTATGGATCTGTCATTCAGAAACATAATGGATTTTATTTATGGATTATTTTATTAATCAAAATCCCTTAGTCTGAGATGAGCGAAAATAGTAAAAAATGGTATGTTCTGCGTGCAATTGGAGGCAAGGAGAAGAAGGTAAAAGAATATATCGAGAACGAAATCGCAAATGGAGATTTAAAGGGTTTTGTTGATCAGGTTCTAATACCAACAGAAAAGGTTTATCAAATCCGAAACGGTAAAAAAATCAGTAAGGAGAGAAACTTTTTCCCGGGATATGTTTTAATTGAAGCTTCCCTGGTGGGTGAAGTTGCACACACACTTAGGAATTTTCCCAATGTTATCGGGTTTCTTGGCGACACCAAAGGTGGAGATCCGGTTCCAATGCGGCAAAACGAAGTAAACAGGATTCTTGGAAGAGTTGACGAGCTTGCCGAAACCGGCGAAGAGATGAATAATCCGTTTGTTGTAGGCGAAACTGTTAAAGTAATCGACGGACCATTCAACGGCTTTAACGGAACCATTGAAGAAATCAATGAAGAGAAGAAAAAGCTACAGGTAATGGTGAAAATTTTTGGACGTAAAACTCCTTTGGAACTTAGCTTTATGCAGGTTGAGAAGGAATAAAACGCTTTAATTTTTTGTTATGGCAAAAGAAATTGCTGGATTAATTAAATTACAGATTAAAGGTGGTGCGGCTAACCCTTCACCACCGGTGGGACCAGCATTGGGCTCCAAGGGGGTGAATATAATGCAGTTCTGTAAACAGTTTAATGGTAGGACACAGGATCAGGCCGGTAAGGTACTTCCTGTTATTATCACTGTTTATGCAGACAAATCATTCGATTTCATTATTAAACAACCACCCGTGGCTGTTCAATTGCTTGAATTAGGAAAGCTCAAAAAAGGATCAGCAGAACCACATGTAAGCAAAGTTGGAAGCGTAACCTGGGATCAGGTGAAACAGATTGCTGAAGTGAAAATGGATGACCTGAATTGCTTTACTCTTGAATCGGCCATGAAAATGGTTGCTGGTACTGCCAGAAGTATGGGAATTACTGTTAAAGGTACTTCACCATTCATAACTAAATAAATCTTTTACGATGGGCAGAATTACGAAAAATAAAAAAGCTTCTCTTGCTAAACTCGAAAAGGGAAAAACTTACTCTATTGATGAAGCTTCGCAACTGGTAAAAGAAATTACCTACACAAAATTCGATGCTTCGGTTGATATCGATGTAAGACTTGGAGTTGACCCAAGAAAAGCTAACCAGATGGTTAGAGGCGTAGTTTCTTTACCCCATGGAACTGGAAAAGAAGTCCGCGTTTTGGCGCTGGTAACTCCTGACAAAGTACAGGAAGCCACCGACGCCGGTGCAGACTTTGTAGGACTTGATGAGTACATCGATAAAATCAAAGGTGGTTGGACAGATGTTGACGTGATTATTACCATGCCGCCGGTTATGGGAAAAGTTGGACAGTTGGGTCGTATTTTGGGGCCCCGCGGTTTAATGCCGAACCCTAAAAGCGGAACCGTAACAATGGAAGTTGGTAAGGCCGTCAGCGAAGTGAAACAAGGAAAGATCGATTTTAAAGTCGATAAATTTGGTATCGTTCATACTTCAATCGGGAAAGTTTCTTTTGATCCGGAAAAGATCAAAGAAAATGCCCTTGAATTTATGAATACCATTGTGAAACTTAAACCAACTGCTGCAAAGGGTACTTATGTTAAAAGTATTTATCTATCCAGTACCATGAGCCCTGGTATTCAAGTTGAACCCAAGTCGTTGACAGACTAAAAATGAGGAAAAATGAAGAGTTCAGAAAAACAAGTTATTATCAATACTTTAAAAGAACAGATTGATTCATACAATCATTTTTACCTGACCGACATTAGTGGTTTAAATGCTGCGAAAACCAGTGATTTAAGGAGACTTTGTTTTAATCAGGATGTAAAACTGGTTGTTGTTAAGAATACTCTATTGCGTAAAGCTCTTGAAAGTTCGAATAAGAATGCTGAAGAGATTTACGAAGCTCTTAAAGGTAATACCACGGTAATGTTTACCGAAAATGCAAATGTTCCTGCAAAACTGATTAAAGACTTTAGCAAAAGGAATAAAAAGCCTGTATTGAAGGCAGCCTATGTTGAAGAAACCGTTTATATGGGCGAAAATCAGTTGGAAGCATTAATCGCAGTAAAATCGAAAAACGAATTGATTGCCGATGTGGTTGCCTTGTTAAAATCGCCGATGAGTACATTGTTATCGCAATTGCAGTCTGGTGGTAATATTATACATGGTGTTCTTGAAACACTGAAAGAGAGAGAATAATTTTTTTGAAATAAATTTATAAAAGTAGTAAAAATGGCAGATTTAAAACAGCTTGCAGAAGAGTTGGTAAACTTGACTGTTAAAGAAGTTAATGAATTAGCTGGAATTCTTAAAGACGTTTATGGCATTGAGCCAGCGGCAGCCGCAGTTGCAGTTGCCGGTCCGGCAGCAAGTGGCGCCGACGAAGAAGTTGCCGCAGTGCAAACGGAATTCGACGTGGTATTAAAAGCTGCAGGACAATCGAAACTGGCAGTTGTTAAACTGGTAAAAGAATTAACCGGCCTTGGCTTAAAAGAAGCTAAAGAGGTTGTTGACAGCGCACCTAAAGTAATTAAAGAAAAAGTTTCAAAAGAAGAAGCAGAAGGCCTTAAAAGTCAATTGGTTGAAGCTGGAGCGGAAGTTGAAATTAAATAATTGCATTACAACCTTTTTTAGGTTATATGGTTTAGAATCCTGTAACGCAGGGTTCTAAACCTTTTTGTGTATTTATATTTTATATCATTAACTTGTATAAATACATGTCTGTATATACAAAAAATGAGAGGATAAGTTTTTCCTCAACACAAACCAGGTTTGATTACCCTGACTTCTTGGAAGTACAAGTTAAATCATTTAAGGATTTTTTTCAGTTAAAAACCACACCGGATAACCGAAAGGCGGAAGGTTTATTTAAGGTATTCGAGGAAAATTTCCCGATTACGGACACCCGTAATAATTTTGTATTGGAATTTATCGACTACCAGGTTGACCCTCCGCGTTATTCCATCCAGGAATGTATCGAACGTGGGCTGACTTTTAGTGTCCCTTTAAAGGCAAAATTGAAGCTTTACTGTACCGATCCCGAACACGAGGATTTCGATACAGTAGTCCAGGATGTATATCTCGGGACCGTGCCGTATATGACCGACAAGGGCACATTTATCATCAATGGAGCCGAAAGGGTTATCGTGTCGCAGTTACACCGGTCTCCGGGAGTATTTTTCGGACAAAGTACCCACGCCAACGGTACCAAACTTTATTCAGCACGTATTATTCCGTTTAAAGGATCTTGGATCGAGTTTGCGACCGACATCAACAGTGTGATGTTTGCCTATATCGATCGGAAGAAAAAGTTACCGGTAACGACATTATTACGCGCAATCGGATACGAGAGTGATAAAGACATCCTTGAAATATTCGATCTGGCCGATGAAATTAAGGTTTCAAAAGCAGGGTTAAAAAAAGTGGTCGGACGTCGTCTGGCAGCGCGTGTGTTAAAATCGTGGATTGAGGATTTTGTCGATGAAGATACCGGCGAAGTGGTTTCTATTGAAAGGAACGAAGTAATAATAGACCGCGAGACCATCATCGAGGATGATCATATCGACGAGATTATCGAGTCGGGGGTTAAAACCATTCTGTTGCACAAAGATGATCAGAATCAGCAGGATTTTGCCATCATTTACAATACCCTTCAAAAAGACCCGTGTAACTCCGAAAAGGAGGCAGTTTTGCACATTTACCGTCAGTTGCGTAATGCAGAACCCCCCGATGAAGCTACCGCCAGGGACGTTATCGATAAGCTTTTCTTTTCTGATAAACGTTATGACCTTGGTGAAGTAGGCCGTTACCGGATTAACAAAAAGTTAGGGCTTACTGTTGATTCTGAAAACAGGGTCCTTACAAAGGAAGATATTATTGAGATTATCAAACATCTTATTCAGTTGGTAAACTCAAAAACCGATGTCGATGACATCGACCATTTAAGTAACCGTAGGGTTCGTACCGTTGGTGAACAAATGTACAGCCAGTTTGGCGTGGGGCTGGCCCGTATGGCCCGTACCATCCGCGAACGTATGAATGTGAGGGACAATGAGGTATTTACCCCAATTGATCTTATCAATTCAAAAACTTTATCATCGGTTATTAACTCATTTTTTGGGACAAACGCTTTGTCTCAGTTTATGGATCAAACCAACCCACTGGCCGAAATGACACACAAACGTCGTATGTCGGCACTGGGGCCGGGAGGTCTCTCTCGCGAAAGGGCGGGGTTCGAGGTTCGAGACGTGCACTATACGCATTACGGAAGACTTTGCCCTATTGAAACGCCGGAAGGACCCAATATCGGGTTGATTTCGTCGTTGTGCGTTTTTGCAAAAATCGACGATCTCGGCTTTATTTCGACTCCCTATCGAAAAGTAGAAGACGGCAAGGTTGACCTGACCGAGGACGGAGTTGTATTTTTAACAGCCGAAGAAGAAGAAGGCCAGATTATTGCTCAGGCAAACGCACCGATCGATCCCAACGGCAACTTTATCAATCAAAGGGTAAAATCGAGGCTCGATGGCGATTATCCGGTTGTTGACAGGGAACAGGTTAAATTGATGGACGTTGGGCCGAACCAGATTGCTTCGGTTGCTGCTTCGTTGATTTCCTTTCTTGAACACGACGATGCCAACCGTGCGTTAATGGGATCAAACATGATGCGCCAGGCTGTTCCGCTGCTCCGTCCCGAAGCTCCGATTGTGGGTACCGGATTGGAAGGCAGGGCCGCCGCTGACTCCATGATTCTTGTAAAAGCTGAATTCGACGGCGTTGTTGAATATGTCGATGCTACAAAAATAATTGTTCGTTACGATGTATCGGAAGACGACCGGTTTGTTAGTTTCGATCCTGAAGTGGTTACCTACGAACTGTCAAAATATTCAAAAACCAACCAGGGAACTACGGTTGACCTGAAACCTATCGTCAGAAAAGGCGAATGGATTAAAACGGGGCAGGTACTTACCGAAGGATATGCAACTCAAAACGGAGAATTGGCATTGGGCCGAAACCTGATGGTCGCTTTTATGCCATGGCAGGGATACAACTACGAGGATGCCATCGTAATTTCGGAAAGAATAGTCCGCGAAGATGTTTTTACATCGGTACATGTGGATGAATATAGTTTGGAAGTTCGCGATACAAAACGAGGAGTAGAGGAGTTTACTTCCGATATTCCAAACGTTAGCGAAGAAGCCACACGTAATCTCGACGAAAACGGTTTGATCCGTATTGGGGCCGATGTAAAACCCGGCGATATCCTGATCGGAAAAATTACCCCGAAAGGGGAATCAGACCCGTCGCCCGAAGAAAAACTGCTGCGTGCTATTTTTGGTGACAAAGCAGGCGATGTAAAAGATGCTTCTTTAAAAGCTTCTCCGTCATTATCGGGGATTGTTATCGATAAGAAGTTGTTTTCGAGGGTAACCAAAGACAAAAAAGGGAAAGCCACAAAAACGCTGTTGGATCAAATCGACGAACAATTTGAAAAAGAGGTATCCGCTTTGCGCGCCAAACTCGAAGATAAACTCTTCACTCTTGTGGCCGGAAAAACATCGCAGGGAGTAAAAGATTATTACGGAACAGAAGTAATTGCCAAAGGTGTTAAATTCACTTTAAAACAGTTGCAGGAACTTGATTACCTTTCTGTCAATCCATCAAAATGGACAACCGACAAAGACAAAAATGATATGGTCTTTAAGGTAATCAACAACTACATCATGAAGTACAAGGAGGCTGAGGCAGTTTCCCGTCGTGAAAGATACAATGTAACCATTGGCGACGAGCTTCCGGCAGGTATTATTCAGTTGGCCAAAATTTATATTGCCAAAAAACGGAAACTTCAGATTGGGGATAAAATGGCAGGCCGTCACGGGAACAAAGGTATTGTTTCGCGTGTGGTACGTGCAGAAGATATGCCCTTCCTTTCTGACGGAACTCCGGTTGACATTGTTTTGAACCCGCTGGGTGTACCTTCGAGGATGAACCTGGGGCAGATTTATGAAACGGTATTGGGATGGGCTGGCAAAGAACTGGGGATCAAATTTGCTACCCCCATTTTTGACGGTGCAAGTCTTGAACAGATTTCAGAATATACGGATAAAGCTGGCGTTCCGCGTTTTGGCGAAACCAGGCTTATCGACGGTGAAACAGGCGAACCATTCGACCAGCCTGCAACAGTGGGTGTTATTTATATGATGAAGCTGGGGCACATGGTAGAAGACAAAATGCACGCACGTTCCATTGGTCCGTATTCATTAATTACGCAACAGCCGTTGGGAGGTAAAGCTCAGTTTGGTGGTCAGCGTTTTGGTGAAATGGAAGTTTGGGCGCTCGAAGCATTTGGTGCTTCGCACATCCTTCAGGAGATACTTACCGTAAAATCTGACGATGTTATGGGTAGGGCCAAAGCATACGAATCAATCGTGAAAGGCGAACCGATGCCGCAACCCGGTATTCCCGAATCGCTGAACGTATTGTTGCACGAACTTAGAGGTTTGGGACTTAGTGTGAGAATGGAATAGATTCCTGCACCTTAATAAAATGGTTCTGTTATAATGATTATTATATAGTATTATGGCATTCAGAAAAGATAATAAAGCAAAAATTAGTTTTGCAAAAGTTTCGATTAGTCTTTCATCGCCCGAAGAAATTCTGGAAAGATCGTTCGGTGAAGTGCTAAAACCGGAAACCATTAACTACCGAACATACAAACCGGAACGCGACGGTCTTTTTTGTGAACGGATTTTCGGTCCGGTAAAAGATTACGAGTGCCATTGCGGTAAATACAAACGTATCCGGTACAAGGGGATTGTTTGCGACCGCTGTGGTGTGGAAGTTACCGAAAAAAAGGTGCGCCGCGAGAGAATGGGCCATATTTCGCTCGTTGTACCGGTTGCACATATCTGGTATTTCCGGTCGCTGCCCAACAAAATTGGTTACCTGCTCGGCCTTCCTACCAAAAAACTCGATTCGATTATTTATTACGAACGTTACGTAGTCATTAATCCGGGTGTAAAACTGGCGGAAGGAGTGAAACAACTCGACTTTTTAACGGAAGAGGAATATCTCGATATTATCGAGACCCTTCCCAAAGATAACCAGTTCCTCGACGACGACGATCCCAACAAGTTCGTAGCCAAAATGGGGGCCGAAGCTTTGTACGAAATATTGAGCCGCCTCGACCTCGATGATCTTTCGTTTACGTTACGGCACAAAGCCAATACCGAAACCTCGCAGCAACGTAAAAACGAAGCGTTAAAACGTTTGCAGGTGGTAGAAGCCTTCAGGGCCAGTAAAAACCTGAACCGTCCGGAATGGATGATTGTTCGTGTGGTTCCGGTAATTCCTCCCGACCTGAGGCCATTGGTTCCGCTCGACGGGGGCCGGTTTGCCACATCCGACCTGAATGACCTTTACCGTAGGGTAATCATCAGGAACAACCGTTTGAAAAGGTTAATCGAAATAAAAGCGCCGGAAGTAATTCTCCGGAATGAAAAACGAATGCTGCAGGAAGCTGTTGACTCGTTGTTTGATAACTCCAGAAAAGTTAACGCTGTAAAAACGGAAAACAACCGCGCTTTAAAATCTCTTTCCGATAGTTTGAAAGGGAAACAGGGCCGGTTCCGCCAGAACCTGCTGGGTAAACGTGTTGACTATTCTGCCCGTTCGGTTATTGTGGTAGGCCCGAAACTTCAAATCCATGAATGTGGGTTACCCAAAGAAATGGCTGCCGAACTTTACAAACCTTTTGTCATTCGTAAACTGATTGAACGGGGGATTGTAAAAACAGTAAAATCAGCAAAGAAAATCGTTGACCGGAAAGACCCCGTAGTTTGGGAAATCCTGGAAAACGTTTTGAAAGGCCATCCGGTTTTACTGAACCGCGCGCCCACCCTGCACCGTTTGTCGATTCAGGCATTTCAGCCGGTTCTGATTGAAGGGAAAGCCATTCAGTTGCACCCGCTGGTTTGTACCGGGTTTAACGCCGACTTCGACGGCGACCAGATGGCTGTTCACCTCCCGCTTGGGAATGCTGCCATTCTGGAAGCACAGTTGCTGATGCTTGCATCACACAACCTGCTCAACCCGGCCAATGGTGCGCCAATCCAGGTTCCGTCGCAGGACATGGTTCTCGGTTTGTATTATATGACCAAACCCCGGGAAGGCGGCAGGGGAGAAGGAATGACATTCTATTCGCCCGAAGAAGTAATTATTGCCTACTCCGAAAAGGTAATCGATCTTCACGCCATTATCAAGGTGAAGGTAAGAGATGTGGATGAAAACGGTAAATTTTTCAAACACATTATCGAAACTACCGTTGGACGGGTTCTCTTTAATGAATATGTACCCGCCAAGGTGGGTTACATCAACCAGTTACTGACGAAAAAATCGTTGCGCACCATCATTTCCGATGTATTCAAAAAAAGCGGAAATGCCGACACGGTTGCTTTCCTCGACGATATTAAAAACCTGGGGTACAACATGGCCTACCGTGGCGGATTGTCGTTTAACCTCGACGATGTAATTATTCCGGAGGATAAAGACAAAATCGTCGGCGACGGATACGCTGAGGTTGAGGAGGTAATTTCAAACTATAACATGGGTTTTATTACCAACAACGAACGTTACAACCAGGTTATCGATATTTGGACACATGCCAACTCGAAACTGACCAATTCGGTGATGAAAACCATCAGTACCGACAAGCAGGGGTTCAATTCCATTTATATGATGCTCGACTCC
>CAYWBV010000013.1:0-2566 GCA_964455785.1 uncultured Maribellus sp. | reverse complement strand
GGAGTACTTTATCTCTACCCACGGTGCCCGTAAAGGGTTGGCCGATACCGCGCTGAAAACTGCCGACGCAGGGTATCTGACCCGTCGTCTGGTGGATGTGGCGCAGGATGTGATTATTTCGGAAGACGACTGCGGAACACTTCGCGGAATTGTGGCGGCTGCCATCAAAAACAATGAAGAGGTAGTGGCCTCGTTGTTCGACAGGATCATTGGTCGTACTTCGGTACACGATATCTATCATCCGTTGAACGGCGAACTGATTGTAAAATCGGGCGACGAAATTACCGAAGAAGTTGCAATTGTCATTGAAGATTCACCCATCGAAAGTGTTGAGATACGTTCGGTGCTCACCTGCGAGTCGAAAGTGGGAGTTTGTGCCAAATGTTACGGCAGAAACCTCGCCACCGGCCAAAAGGTTCAGAAAGGTGAAGCTGTGGGTGTAATTGCCGCGCAGTCGATCGGAGAACCCGGTACACAGCTTACCCTGCGTACGTTCCACGTTGGGGGTATCGCCGGCAACATCTCGGCGCAATCAACCGTCGAATCGAAATACGATGGTTATGTCGAAATCGAAGAGTTACGTTCGGTGGAGTATAAAGGCGAAGAAGGCGCTCCGGTTGACATTGTGGTGAGCCGTTTGGCCGAATTGAAAATCATCGATAAAAATACCAATATCCCGCTCTCTACCCACACCATTCCTTACGGTTCGAAACTGTTCGTGAAAAACGGTCAGGAAATCAGGAAAGGAAAACTGATTTGCGAGTGGGACCCGTTTAACGGGGTTATTATTACTGAATTCGACGGTATCATTGAATTTGAAAACCTGATTGACGGTATCACTTTCCGCGAAGAATCGGACGAACAAACCGGTTACAGCGAAAAAGTAATCATCGAAACCAGGGATAAAACCAAAAACCCGACGTTAAAGGTAATGGACAAAACCGGAACAATGATCCGTTCGTACAACCTGCCGGTTGGCGGTCACATGGCCGTTTCCAACAAACAGGAAGTGAAAGCGGGTATGGTTTTGGTGAAAATTCCGCGCGCTGCCGGAAAAGCAGGCGATATCACCGGTGGTTTGCCTCGTGTTACCGAGTTGTTCGAAGCCCGTAACCCGTCGAACCCGGCGGTGGTTTCGGAAATCGACGGCGAAGTTTCGCTCGGCAAAATCAAAAGGGGGAACCGCGAGATTATCGTTACCACCAAAACCGGCGATGTTAAAAAGTATCTTGTTCCGCTTTCGAAACAGATTCTGGTTCAGGAAAACGACTACATCAGGGCCGGTACACCGCTTTCCGACGGTGCAACTACGCCTTCCGATATCCTTGCGATTAAAGGCCCCACCGCCGTGCAGGAATATATCCTGAACGAGGTGCAGGACGTTTACCGGATGCAGGGGGTAAAAATCAACGATAAACATTACGAGGTGATTATTCGCCAGATGATGCGCAAGGTTGAAATTGAAGACCCGGGCGATACCCGTTTCCTCGAAAAGCAGGTGGCCGACAAAAATGAGTTTATTGCCGAAAACGACTGGATTTACAACAAAAAAGTGGTGATTGAACCGGGCGATGCCGAAGGGTTAAAAGCCGGACAGATCATCTCTTCGAGAAGACTGAGGGACGAAAATTCGCAGTTGAGGAGAAAAGACCGGAAGCTGGTGGACGCCCGCGACGCTATCCCCGCAACTTCGAGCCAAATCCTGCAGGGGATTACCAGGGCAGCGCTGCAAACGCGAAGCTGGTTGTCGGCAGCGTCGTTCCAGGAAACCACAAAAGTGTTGAACGAAGCTGCTATCAACGGTAAAATCGACTATCTCGACGGACTGAAGGAAAACGTGATTTGTGGTCACCTTATCCCCGCCGGAACCGGTTTGAAAGAATACAAAAACCTGGTAGTAGGCTCAAAATCGGAATACGACCAGTTGGTGGATTATAAACGATCGGACGATTAAAAAAACGGTATTATGGATGATAAATTGCCAAAACCGCAACAGTTGAACATCGAACTGAGCGAAGAAGTCGCCCAGGGGATTTATTCCAACCTCGCGGTCATTACGCACTCCAGTTCAGAGTTTGTGGTCGATTTTGTTCGTATTATGCCGGGTATCCCGAAAGCCAATGTGAAGTCGCGGATTATCCTCACGCCCGAACATGCCAAACGGCTGCTGATGGCGTTGCAGGACAACATTAAAAAATACGAAGCCGTTCACGGTACGATTAAAAATGTAAAACCGGGTTCCGA
Source organism: uncultured Maribellus sp. (assembly GCA_964455785.1). Lineage (GTDB taxonomy): Bacteria > Bacteroidota > Bacteroidia > Bacteroidales > Prolixibacteraceae > Draconibacterium. The sequence goes on along the minus strand of CAYWBV010000013.1, from coordinate 322 downwards.
TCCGATGATGCCGCCACTCAATTTTGGAGGGCCCACGGCGCAGGCGTAAAAGAAGAATACTGCACAACATAAAAAAAGAGGAATCCGTTGGGGTTCCTCTTTTTTTATAGCGCGCAGCCATGACGGGTGAGCGAAAACCACTCCGGGGTCAGAGAAAACCACTTCGAGGTCAATACAAACTACTCCACGGTCAATACAAACTACTCCGGGGCCAGCAAACGTTACAAAAAGAACAGCGCCACGCCACCCACGGTAATTACTGCGCCTATAATTTCTTTCCAGTTGATTTTTTCCCTGAACAAAATCACCGAAGGGGCGATAA
>CAYWBV010000012.1:12367-27095 GCA_964455785.1 uncultured Maribellus sp. | reverse complement strand
CCAATTTCCTTCATGGTTTTGAACCAGTTTTTGTAGTCGATAATACCCTGTCCCACCGGGACTGCCCGCATTACCGGTTGTTCGGCCTGGTAATTGGTAAGGTGGTTGACGTAAGTAAAACGCGGATGTACGACATAATCTGCAACAATGGTATTGATGATAAACGGTTTCATCTTTAGGATCGATTCGCGCTGCTGTTCCGGCGTCAGCCCTTCCAGAACCGGCGACCAGGCATCCCATCCTGCCAGCACATTGGGCATGTTTACCTCTTTCAGCAGCCAGTACATGACATCATGGTGCAGTGCGATATCATGGTGGTTTTGTACCGCCAGTGTTATACCATGTTCAGCCGCCAGTTTACCCGCCATTTTTAATCCGGCAACCACTTCTGCATATTGTTTGTCGTAAGGAATTCCGGGGCGTTCATAGCCCGTAAAAATCCGCACCATGTTTGTTCCCAAATCTTTGGCCAGTTCAGCTATTTCACCAACCCAGGCAGCCTGTATTTCGGCATTCGGAATTCCGGGTTTATCAATTCCGGCCGTAAAATCGGTATAACCGGCCAGCCCAACCAGCGTTAGTCCCAAAGAATCGATTCTGGCCTTTAACCGGGCGCGCGCGGCCTTGTCATAATCGTGTGGCGAAACATGCGGGCGTTTGGCCACCAGCATTACGCCTTCATAACCCAATTCTTTAGCTTTTACCAGAAACTCATCGACAGTTAACTGCGTTTGTCCGCGCCAGATTCCCAGATAACTGACAGAGTGCAGGCAGGTTTTTACTTTAAAATCGGCAGGATTGCCCGAAGGCGTTTTCTGCGCCGTCAAACCGGAGGAAATGATCAGAACAGTCAAAAAAAGGATATATTTTTTCATCGAATCAGGTTTTAAGATACGTTCATTTCAAAAAAATCTCGAAAAGTTAAAAATAAGGATTAATTCCAAATTGATGTGTTTTTTTATTTCCGGGCTTTTACTTCAGATAGGGTCCGTTTTCGTTCCAGAAGACTTCCACATTCGAGATAAACCAGGTTTTTCCGTTATCGTTGTTTCCCTGGTAAAAGAGAAATGTTCGTCCGCCCGAATTTTTAAAAATATGCGGGTGCCCCGATTCGCTGGAATTCCATTCGTCAGGTTTTCCGTTGGCAAGAAACGGTTTGGCAGAAAGTTTTTGCCAACAGATTCCGTCGCTGCTTTTGGCCACGCCCACTTGTTGCGGCGCATTGTTGTACGAACCGGCATAAAACATAAAAAGTTCATCTCCCCGTTGAATAACCGAAGCGCCTTCCACACATTTTCCTTCCCAGGCATACTCCGGCACCATGATCGGATGATCGGTGATTTGTGTCCACTCTTCACGGTTAAATTTGGTTTCCAGTGGCGTAGAGGCCACTCCCTGTATCTGGATCTCATAATTGGGGTCGCGGGTGGCAAAATAAAGCAAATACCGGTTGTTGAACTGGATTACTTCGGCATCGATGGCGCGGCCGCAATTCCAGTCCCCGGTGGGTTTAAAAACCGGATTGGTCGGGTTACGTTCAAACTTTAACCCGTCGGAAGAAACTGCATGACAAATGGCGTCGTTCCGCCCGTTTCCGTAGGTCTGGTAAAACAGGTGGACTCTGCCGCTCAAAACCAAAGCACACGGTGCACACAACCCTTTACTTTCATAATCCCCGTCAGGATTGATTTCTCCCACTTTCTCCCAGTGAATCAAATCGGAACTCTCTGCAATTCCAATGTTCCAGCCTTGTATCGGATTGGTTTTGTCTTCGAACGGCGGGATGGAAAAATACATCAGATACCTTCCGCCGAATTCAATAACGTGCGGATCTTTTGAAAATGGTACTCCTTTACGCGAAGTGTCGCCAAACATCATTTTCTCCTGGCCGGCAACGGTGGCTACTGAAAATAAGGCGATAAAAATCAGAAAGAAAAGTTTGTTGGTCATTATTTAAGAATTTTGATTTCATCCAGAAGGATTTCGAAGGCTGGTGAAGCCATTCCGCCGTGGTCGAAGGAATCGAGTTCGTACAATTTTGTTTTTTGATGCCCGGCCACTTTCATCATCCTCATCATATAGGCATTTTCTTCGTAACGGCCCAGCATTTCGCGTTCACGATCGCCGGTAATCAAAATCAACGGCGGCGCATTGGGCCGAACATGATACAGCGGGGCAAACTCGTCAACCACAGGTTTTGTGTCAGGAATGCCACGTTCTTTGCGAATGGTCATGTGGGTAATGGTGTGCCCGCTAAACGGGATTAACATGGCAATATCATCGGCGTCGATTCGATATTCCGCCAGCCACTTTTTATCGAGGCCAACCATACTCGCAAGGTAACCTCCTGCAGAGTGCCCCGAAACCACAATTTTATCGGGGTTGCCACCAAACTGCCCGATATTTTTGAATGTCCACGCAACGGCTGCCGCAGCATCTTCAATGTATTCAGGGCAACTTGCTTTAGGATGTAAACGGTAATTGACCGCAACCACCGCAATTCCCTTTTCCTTTAATTTTTCAGGAATAAATTTATTACCGCTGGTAATTCCTCCCCCGTGGAACCAAACCACCGTTGTAAAATCTTTGACTCCAACCGGGAAATACAAATCCAGCTTGCACCGCTCGGCAATATAAGGGTCGTTTGCAGCTTCTTCCGGCGTGCGGTAGCTGACGTTTTCTACAAGGGTATATTTTCCGGGGTTACCGGCGTTGTTTTGCGAATAACCCTGCAGGAAAAATAAAAGAAGTAGTAAACAAAAATTTGTTTTCAAAAAGAAGGCAGAATTTTTCATGGATCAGAAATTTTTTGTACCAGCTTCAAAAATAGCTTTTTGGTCCATTAAAAACAAAAGAGAGTCTCATCCGACGTGAGGCTCTCTTTGAATAAGCAAGTTTTTTATTGCAAAAGTTCAGCCGGGATTTTTTTGATGGGTTTTATCCGTATGGATTTTACAAACAGTTCACTGCCTTCCGACTGTAACTGTATTTTCCCTCCGGTTATCGGAATTATTTGTCCGTTAACTACTTTGCCGGTATTGTTGTTCACCATGGTTACCTGCCCGTTTACTACATGAACCGTGGTTTGCCCGACGCTGTAGAGTTCAACCGTGTTCCACTCGTCCACCGGTTTTTCGGCGTCAACGGCCTTTTTAATACCCTGCCCGTTAAACTCTTTCCCAAATTGTTTCACCTCGCCGTCTTTGGCAAACTGGAACCCGCCTTCCACTTCTTTTACCGCAGTTTCGCAGCAGGTGTTTTCCATCAGGTAGGTGTCGCCAAGGCGCTCGTGCATCAACTGGCACTCGATGTTGGTCATCCAGGTGCCGAGGGCAACGCCAAATTCTCCAAAACTGTGGTAAAGAAGACCGCTGTTTTGTTTGGAATAAACCTCGTCTCCCCATTTAAAAATCAGTTCCAGATGATAGTTGGAAAAGGTGTCACGCGTGGCCAGCGACCCATTGATATCGCCGGAGATGCGGATAAGTTTTTCACCATTTTCTTCGACTACCGTAAAAACCTTGTCGGTGGTTGCCAGTTGCGCCAGGCTATCTAACTCTTTTTGCGCCAGACTGTCCGGCACATTCAGCGGGGTGCCAAGATGTTTGTCCCAATTGTCAAGGTTCTCGCCGTTAAACAAGGGTTGCCAGGGCTTTTCGGTTTCACACGAGATAAAGGTCAACACCGAAATAAAAATCAGAAATAAAAAAACTGCTCTTTTCATGATAAATGGTTTTGATTAAAAATAAAAAAACTGCCCCATAAATATAGGACAGTTTCATTAATATTCTTGAAGTGAACTCTTTTTTGTTAAACTGCTTCGGCTTGTAAAATTTCCCTTGCCCTTTCAAGGATGGCTGAATCGTCGAGAAGAACAATCCCGCCATTAGGTCCCGGTTCCATATGAATTCCTACTGCTGCTCCGCTGGTATAATTTGCGCCTCCAAAATAATTTCTGACGGTTTCCTCACTCACTTCAAATTCTTGCGCAATCTTTTTGATGGAACCGTCAGGTAAGCTGTCTTTGATTTTCCGTAGCTCGTTAAATGTTATTTTACTTTCCATATCGTAAAAATTTAAGTATGATTATTTGAAGAACTTTATTGTATCCAGTAAAATTAAAATTAATAATTTAATAACGCGCATTTAATTGTCAGGTAATTACCTGATTTTTTAGTCAGTTTTTTTTACCAGCTTGTAATGTCCTGATTTTGTCTGTGTAAGTGTTTGATATAATGATTTTAACCCATTTTTAAAAACTTGTTTAACATCATTGGTTCAAAAGAGTATTAACATTTTTTAATAGTTTATTCCGGATTTATCCCGGCAAAACGGCTTTGTGGTATCTGTTTCCGAAAAACATGGGCGAGTGAAAAATGAATGTGTATTCGGTTCTGTTTTTACTTTGTAATACAATCATAAGCAGCCTGTTGCATGGCTGTTCGGATATTCAGCTCAAACAGTTTTGGGTTTTCGCGGGTTGGGTAAACCCTGTTCGACAAAAATACATAAAGCAGTTGCACATCGGGATCGGCCCAAACAAATATACCGGTAAACCCGCTGTGCCCGAAGCTGTTTTTGCTGGCGGAAACTGCCGGATATGCGTTTCTAAAACCATTTCTTTCGTTGAAGATCAACGGTTTGTCGAATCCCAGTCCGCGCCGGTTTCCATTGCCCGGGAACTGGACTTTTGTAAACTCACTGATGGTTTCTTCAGAAATATACCGTCTTCCGCCATAATATCCTTTTTGAAGATACATCTGAAAGATTTTGGCCAAATCGTTGGCTGTTCCAAAAAGCCCGGCATTGCCCGAAACCCCACCCATCATTGCTGCTCCTTCGTCGTGCACAAAACCGCGGATGGTTTCTTTTCTGAAAAAATCGTCGATCTCTGTGGGGACAATTCTGCCGACAGGAAAGTGGAGGTATGGTTTGTAGGTTACCGAACTCGTTCCCATCGGAAGGTAGAAGTTTTCACTGAGGTAGTCTTCGTAAGGCTGACCTGTCACCTCCGAAATCATTTCCGGGAAAAGATGAAACCCCAAATCGGAATACAAATACTTCTTTTGCGAAAGCAGCTTCGAATTCCGGATGGTATCGAAAATGGCCCGGGAAAAATCTTCGTTCATCCACAACCTGTCGCAAACCCTGAGGTTGAATTTTTCGGTCGGACTATCGGCAAAAATATCGCGGTCAAGTTCCTTGTTATTGTCTAGCGTCATCTGCCAGAAAGGAATCCACGCCACGAGTCCTGCCTGGTGTGTCAGTATTTCCCTTAATTTAAGGTTCTCTTTATTGGAGCCTTTCAAATCTTCACGATAACGGCTAACTGGTGCGTCGAGGTTGATTTTTTTTTCATCGACCAGTTTCATGATCGCCGGAAGCGGCGCGGTTACTTTGGTTACCGAAGCCCAGTCGTACAAATTTTCCGGTTCTACTTTGGGTGAATCGGAATCGTAGGTGTGTGTGCCGTAACACCGGTGAAAAATTACATTTCCATTTTTCGCGAATAACACCTGGCATCCAGGAAAAGCAAGACTATCGATTCCCAGCATGGCCAGCGAATCGATTTTTTGTCCGAGCAATTCCGAATGAATACCCATCTCTTCGGGAATGGTGTAGGAAAGGCAGTCATTCTTTTTTACTTCGATACCGTGATTTAACATGAAACGCTCATCCACCGAAACCGGAAGTTTTCCTGTTGCGCCGATGGCGCCAAAAACCAACTGGGCGGCAAGTTCCTGCACCAGCGAAGTATTTTGGTAAGCAAGGATTAATCCGTTCGCCTGGTGGATATTCTCAAAATATTTTAACGCATACGCATTTCCGAAAAAGACCATTACCGACGTGTTCTCCAAAATGATGTCGGCCACCACTTTTTGCTGTAGTTCTGTAGTGCCGTATTTTTCGCCGGGGTATTTATTGATTCCCTGGATGCCGGTAATCACTAAATTGTAGTTTTTCAGTTTGGCACGCAGATTCATCCATTCGCGTTCCGTAGCCGATTTGGAAAGATAAAAATGGTCGGTTTGAACATATTTGTCCAGCATTTTCTGAAACGGCGAAATCGCATTGCTGCCAATCATTACAGAAGCGATTCTAAACGAATCAAGGCCTTGAACCGGCAAGATCTTCCGGTTGTTTAATATCGTTAACGAACCCTGAATCAGTTTACGGTTGGTTACTTCATAATATGGTGAATTCAGTCGGGCAGTTAAATTCCGGAGGTCGGCAGGTTTGTATTCGTTTAAATTAACCCAGCGTTTTACGGCAAGCACTTTCCTGCATTTTTCGTTGATTTGGTCCATTGTAATTTCCCCGGCAGTAATTGCGTTTTTTACCGATTCAACGGCTTTTGGCAGGTCGGGTACAAATTCAATCAAATCATTCCCGGCTTTTAATGCCTCCACCTCCGTGTTCCCCTTTTCCGTTTGCACTCCCTTCATGTTAATTGCATCAGTAACAATCAAGCCTGAAAATCCGATTTCATCTTTTAAGTAGCCAGATATTATTTTTTTTGAAAGAGATGATGGCGTTCCTGAACTGTCGAGCGAAGGAACATTCAGATGCGCTGACATGATTCCTGTTATTCCTTTTTCTGAAAGATAACGAAACGGGAATGTTTCGGTGGAATCCATCCTTTCTTTGGAATGAACCAGCAGTGGCAGTGTTTTGTGCGAGTCAGTCTGAGTGTCGCCATGCCCCGGAAAGTGTTTGGCCACCGCAATCACCCCGGCATCCTGCATCCCTTTGGCCACCATCCACGCCTTTTCTGCTACATCTTTTTTATCTTCGCCAAACGACCTGAAATTGATCACCGGGTTGCCGGGATTGGTATTTACATCGGCCACCGGTGCAAAATTGATGTTTATTCCCATTTGTTTCAACTGGCTTGCAAAATCGCGTCCCATCTGGTAAATCCAGACAGAGTCTTGTACAGCTCCAATAGCCTGTGCATTAATATATTCTGCAATACTGTCGGTCCGCATGGCAGGCCCCCACTCACCGTCAATAGCCACCAGCAACGGAATAGCCGATTTTTCCTGAAATTCGTTGATCCACAACGCCGTTTTTACCGGACTACCCTGCATCACCAAAATACCGCCAGGTTTCCATTTTTCAATTTGCCCGACTATTTTGCTTTTCGCGGCATCGTTTTGCGATGGATAAACCGTTATCATCATTAACTGAGAAATTTTTTCTTCTATCGACATCTTCTCCAGCCGGGCGTTTACCCAGCCGTCGTTCAGATAAGAGAAGAAAGGCGGTTCGGTGGCAAAAGCTGATATTTCTGTGAAAAACAGGAATAAGAAACAGATAAAGAATATTTTTTGGACAAGCCTCATTACCTACTGATTTTATATAAAAACGGAATAATTGTTCAAATCTGCTTTGTTACGAAATTTCAAATGGTAACTTCGTAAATGTAAAATATTTTCATAAAACCGATGGGAAAAATAGTTGGATATTTTGGTTTGTTTATTCTGATGGTTTTCTGTTCGGGGCGCAATTCAGGCCAAATTAAAACTGGTGCCGAACAACCCCAAAAGTATTTGCCGCTGTTGCAGAATAAAAAGGTTGGATTGGTGGTGAACCACACTTCTTTGGTCGATCAGGTTCATCTGGTTGATTTTCTTCTGGAAAAAAATATTCAGGTGAAAATTATTTTTGCGCCGGAACACGGTTTCAGGGGCGAAGCGGCTGCCGGCGAAGAAATTCAGGACGGCAAGGATATAAAAACAGGAATAAAAATAGCTTCTCTTTACGGTGAAAACAAAAAGCCAACCAAAGAGCAACTGAAAGAGCTGGATTTGATTGTTTTTGATATTCAGGATGTGGGTTGCCGTTTTTATACATACATTTCCACGCTTCATTTGGTGATGGAAGCCTGTGCCGAAAATGGTTTGGCGCTGGTTGTTCTCGACCGGCCCAACCCGAACGGAGATTATGTGGCAGGCCCGGTTTTGGAACCCGAATTCCGGTCTTTTGTGGGGATGCACCCTATTCCTGTCGTTCATGGTTGTACCGTTGGTGAACTGGCTTTAATGATTAATGGTGAGCAGTGGCTCGGGAACAAAACGAATTGTGAACTCACTGTTGTCCCGGTTGAAAACTATACACACAAAACCAGGTACTCGCTTCCAGTGAGGCCGTCGCCAAATCTGCCCAATGATCTGTCGGTCAGACTGTATCCTTCACTCTGTTTTTTCGAGGCAACCAGTGTTAGTGTTGGGCGGGGCACCGATTTCCCGTTCCAGGTGCTGGGAGGATTGAATCCTGGGTTGGGAGATTTTACATTTATCCCGAAAGATATGGCCGGTGTTGCGCTCAACCCAATCAACGAAGGAAAAGTTTGTTACGGAACCGACTTGCGTAACCTAACGGAAATCCCCGGATTTACACTAAAGTATTTTCTCGACTTTTATCATCAGTATAAAAAAGAGAAAGATTTTCTAACGCGGGAATCCTGGCTAAATACATTAGCTGGCACCGACCAGTTGCTCAAACAAATTAAGGAAGGTAAAAGCGAGGCCGAAATTGAACAAAGCTGGCAGCCTGCATTAGCAAAATATAAGGAAATCAGAAAAAAATATTTGTTGTACCCCGATTTTGAATAATTATGAATCCATATCTGGTTGTCGGAATTATTTCAGGATATTTTTTGATTTTAATCCTGGTTTCATGGTTTACTTCCCGAAATGCAGATACCCAGACATTTTTTACCGGTAATCGCAAATCACCTTGGTTTCTGGTAGCTTTTGGCATGGTTGGGGCTACACTTTCTGGTGTAACTTTTATTTCCGTTCCCGGAGAAGTAGGAAATTCTGCATTTTCGTATCTGCAGTTTGTGTTCGGAAACATTGTGGGATACTGGTTGATAGCCGCAATCTTATTGCCATTGTATTATAGGCTGAACTTGGTTTCCATTTACACATTCCTCGACCAACGGTTTGGAGTTAATTCTTATAAAACAGGTTCTTTTTTCTTTTTGATTTCGAAGCTGATTGGCGCTGCATTTAGGTTGTACCTTGTAGCGGGTGTTTTGCAGATTGCCTTTTTCGACGCGTTTAACATCCCTTTTTCGCTCACGGTAACAGTCACTATCGCCCTGATTTGGGTTTATACTTTTCGCGGAGGAATCAAAACCATTGTCTGGACAGATACGCTACAAACTATTTTTCTGGTTAGTGCGGTGGTTTTTACTATAGTAGCCATCACCAAAAGCCTGGGTTGGAATGCCAACGATTTGTTTCATGAAGTGGCAAAAAGTCCGAACGCCAAAATATTTTTCTGGGACTGGCGCTCAGGGAACAATTTTTTTAAGCAGTTTTTTGCTGGTATGTTTATCACCATCGTGATGGTTGGTATGGATCAGGATATGATGCAAAAAAACCTGACCTGTAAAAATAAAAGAGAGGCTCAGAAAAATATGATGGTCTTTAGTTTTTCGTTCCTGGTAACCGTTTTTATGTTTCTCTGCCTTGGCGTTCTGCTCTATGTTTTTGCAAAAAAAAGCGGTATCACTATTCCTGAAAATACCGATGATCTTTATCCTTTGCTGGCATTACACTATTTTGGTTTGCCCGTAGGAATTGCATTTCTACTCGGGATAACGGCCGCGGCCTATTCCAGTGCCGATTCTGCCCTGACTGCCTTAACCACTTCTTTTAGTGTCGATTTCCTGAATATTGGCAAATACGACGAACCTAAAAAACGACAAATCAGAAAGTGGTCACACCTGTTTTTTTCTGTTTTATTGATTGTCGTTATTTTATTATTCAGGGTGATAAATAATGAAAGTATAGTTGTGGCTGTTTTTCGCGTTGCAGGTTATACTTATGGTCCCATTTTAGGGTTATTCATTTTTGGAATGTATTCCAAACGAAAAGTAAAAGATAAATGGGTTCCGGCAGTTGCTGTTTTTGCCCCGGTCATGTGCTTTTTTATTTCGAAATATTCGGAAGTGGTGTTTGACGGATATAAATTTGGTTTTGAACTACTGATCCTCAACGGGTTTATCACTTTGGCAGGTTTGTTTTTGATTTCAAAGAAAAATGTTTAATAAAAGTAAATGATTGCCAATAAATGTTAAAATTTGTAAAATGAATTTTTATCTTTGTAGAATAACAGTCCGGTGAAACCGTTATACTAAAAATTAAGGAATTGGTCAGATATCTACTTCAAATAGGGTTAGTAGTTGCAATCGTCGTCTCGTTTTTTTCATGTGAAGACGAACGGTATCTGAATTCGCCTGATGCACAGTTACAATTTTCTGCCGACACCATCACTTTTGATACCATTTTCACCCGAATTGGATCAGTAACACAGCATTTTACAGTCTATAATCCATATGAAGAAAATGTTTTGATTTCAAGGATAAAGCTTACAGGTGGGGATTTTTCGAGTTTCAGGTTAAATATAAATGGTTCGACAGCGAGCGAAGCCTACGAAATTGAGGTACCGGCAAACGACAGTATTTCTATTTTTGTTGAAGTAACTATTGATCCAAACGGACAGGATCTTCCGATGGTAGTGCAGGACTCCATTGAATTTACAACCAATGCCAATTTACAAAACATCAAATTGATAGCTTACGGACAAGATTTTAAGCTTATAAAAGGGGAAACTATTGAGACGACTACCTGGACGGCTGAAAAACCATATCTGATTTACGATTATGCTTTTGTTGACAGCACTTCGACCCTGACGATAGAACCGGGAACTAAAATCTTTTTTCATAAAAACTCGGGCTTATACGTTAAGGGAAATATTATCGCTGACGGAACTTTTGCCAGTCCTATCTCGTTTTTGCCTGACAGGCTGGAAGATGCTTATAAAAACGTTCCTGACCAATGGAATGGAATTATTTTATTTTCGGGAAGTCACGATAATGTTTTTAACTATTCGGTTATAAAAAATGCAAATATAGGATTGCAGGTCGGTACCATTGAAAATGAAGGTTATGCATCAGTTCGGCTTACCAACTCGAAAATTGAAAATATGGCATACGCAGGACTGTTTGCGTTAAAATCGAAAATTTATGCTTATAACGACATCATTGCCAACTGTGGCTATTATGCAGTGGCTCTTTTGGTGGGCGGCGAATACGAATTTTATCATTCTACCATAGCCAATTACTGGGGAAATTATACAAGCAAGGCTCGTACCACCTCTTCGCTGGTTATTTCTAACGTGTTGAAGATTGGGCAGTCTGACGGTTCTGACAAATTATATCTTGGAGACCTAAAACAGGCATTCTTTGGAAACTGTATCGTTTTTGGAAACAATCAGAAAGAAGTTGAGATTGCAAAAAACGAAGAAAAAGAATTCAACTATTCATTTGATCATTGTATCCTTCAGCTTCCCGATACATTCAATATTTCGAATAAAATACACTTTAAGGACGTATGGAAGGGAGACAAATTTGATCCAAAATTTGTCGATCCGTATGAAGAATTTAATTATGCCCTGGATACCTTATCCCCTGCCAAAGATGCCGGTAGTTCTGAAATTGCAAAAATGTTTCAAACAGATATTATGAACAAGGGTCGTAGTTCAGACAGCGGACCGGATATAGGGGCGTTTGAGCGAATTGAAAAAAAGAAATGAAACTAAGCCTTTTTCATTTTTTGTTCCTGTTCGTTTTTATCGGATTTAAGACGTATTCTCAGGAAAATAGAGATGATATTACCTTTCTGTTTTATAATGTCGAAAATCTGTTTGATGTAGAAGACAATCCGGAAACAGATGATTTAGAATTTACACCTGAAGGTGACAGACACTGGACTTATTCCCGGTTGAACAAAAAGTTGCTGAATATTTCCAAAACAATCATTAGTGCAGGCGGCTGGGAATCACCCGGAATTGTTGCATTGTGTGAAGTAGAAAACCGGAAAGTGCTGGAGCTGTTAGTCGAAAAAACTCCTTTAAAATCAGTCTCCTATGAGATTATTCATAAAGAATCGCCCGACCATCGTGGAATCGATGTTGCTTTTCTTTATAACCCAAAAGTTTTTTACCCTCTTAAATACGAATATTTTCCGTTGCTGACCCCAAAAGGGGAAATTGTCAAAACACGTGAAATCCTTTATGTTTCAGGGATTTTAAACCAACAGGATACACTACATTTTTTTATCAATCACTGGCCTTCCAGGTATTCAGGTTTGCTGGAAACTAAATCGTTACGAATTCAGGCGGCGCAACTTTTACGCGAAAAGGCAGGTAGTTTACTGAGTGAATTTACTTCTCCAAAAATTATTGTCGCCGGGGATTTTAACGACCAACCGGCGGATGAGAGTATCACAGAGTTTTTGAGAGCAGAAAAATTTTTAGAAGAACCGGCAGATGAAAAATTGTATAACCTGGCGTATTCGTGGTCGGAGAATGGACGTGGTACGATAAAGTATCAGGCACAGTGGTTCGTTTTCGATCAGATTATGGTTTCCGGTGCGCTTCTAAAATCTTCGAAAGGATTTACGGCAGGGCCTCAAAATGCGTTGGTTGTTAACCCGCCTTTTTTGCTTGAGGATGACAAAAAGTTTGGTGGTAAACAACCATTTAGCACCTACAACGGTTATACTTATCAGGGCGGTTTTAGTGATCATTTCCCCGTTTTGTTAAAATTAAAACCGACCGGTTAATTTTTCTTTTTCAGTCCGAGTTCTTCTGCTTTTTTCTCCATAAATAAATAGGCCTCTTCATAATTATTATGGATTACACCATCCAAAATGGCTTCTTTGATGGCATCTTTAATAATCCCCACCTCCCTTCCGGGCGGGAGTCCGTATGTTTTCATAATCAATTCGCCATCAACAGGCGGCTGAAAATTCCGGACAGCATCTTTTTCCTCAATTTCTTTTAGTTTTTGCCGTACGATTTGAAAATTTTCGAGAAACCTTTTTACTTTCTCCTGGTTCTTTGAAGTGATATCTGCCTCACAAAGTGTCATTAAATCATCGATGTCGTCGCCAGCCTCGAAAAGCAGGCGGCGCACAGCCGAGTCGGTAACTTCTTCTTCTGAAAGAACAATGGGCCGCATGTGGAGTTGTACCATTTTTTGAATAAATTTCATTTTTTCGTTCATGGGCAACCTCATCCGCCGGAAAATGGAAGGAATCATTTTAACCCCTACAAAATTGTGAGCGTGAAACGTCCAGCCTTGTCCTTCCACAAACCTTTTGGTTGCAGGTTTTGCAATGTCATGTAGCAACGCCGACCATCGCAGCCATAAATTATCGGTGTTTGGTACAATTCTGTCGAGAACTTCCAATGTATGGTAAAAGTTGTCCTTGTGGCCAATTCCGTTTACAGTATCAATTCCCTTTAAATTATACAACTCCGGAAATACAATTTCGAGCAATCCGCTTTCTTCCAGAAGTTTAAAACCATTTGAAGGCTTTTGGGCCATTATAATTTTATTAAGTTCGTCAACAATCCTTTCAGCCGAAACAATTTTTATCCGGTCCCTATTATTCGCAATTGCCTGCAACGTATCTGGTAGTATTTCGAAATTAAGTTGGGTTGAAAAACGGATGGCACGCATCATTCTGAGCGGATCGTCGGAAAATGTAACCGACGGGTCAAGTGGTGTGCGGATGATTTTGTTTTCCAAATCTTTCATCCCATTAAAAGGATCGACCAACGTTCCAAAATTGGATTTATTCAGACCGATTGCCATTGCGTTAATGGTAAAATCGCGTCGGTTCTGGTCATCGGTTAAAGTCCCGTTCTCAACCACGGGTTTTCGGGATTCCCACTGGTACGACTCTTTTCGGGCGCCAACAAACTCAATTTCAAGATTTTTGTATTTTAACATGGCCGTCCCGAAGTTCTTAAAAATATTTACGCCAGGTTTTGGATTTAACATTTTGGCCACCTTTTTTGCCAGTTCAATACCACTCCCAACTGTAACAATGTCAATATCTTTTGAAGGCCGGTTTAAAATAAGGTCGCGCACATATCCGCCAATGATGTAGGTTTCCTGCTGTAATTCATCTGCGGCACACGATATTATGCTGAATATTTTGAGATTTAGCTTTTGATTCATTTTTCTGCCAGAAAGAACTTTAAAAATCGATTTATACTGTCAAGCGTTAAAAAATTGTGACAAAATTACAACTTATTGATGGAAATCTGTGAAGATTTTTGTTGGTTGGCATAATGGTATTATTTTTGACATCCATATATGTAAATTTATGAATATATAAATATTTAAATTGTATAAATCATGTTGGAACATTTAACAAAAGAGACCTTCAAAGAAAAGGTTTTTAACTGGGAAGTAAATAAAGATTGGAAATATGAAGGCACCAGGCCTTGTTTAATTGACTTTTATGCTGACTGGTGTGGCCCATGCAAAATGGTTGCGCCTGTTTTGGAGGAGTTACAAAAAGAGTATGGCGAAAGTATTGTTATTTATAAAGTAAATACCGAAGAGCAGCAGGAGTTGGCGGGTATGTTTGGTATCCAGAGTATCCCGTCACTGTTGTTTGTACCACAGGAAGGACAACCACAAATGGCGATGGGAGCGTTGCCAAAACCAACGTTCGAGAAAGCTATTGCCGATGTGCTGAAGGTTCAGAAACCAATTGTCAATTAAATAAAATCGAGAATTTTTTCGAGTTGTATTCCGCGTGATCCTTTAATCAGAACATTACCATTCAATAGTTTGTGGCTGTTTAAATAATCGCAAAGCTGGGCAGCATTCGAAAAAGTTTTGTAACCTCTG
>CAYWBV010000012.1:7312-12267 GCA_964455785.1 uncultured Maribellus sp. | reverse complement strand
GCTGTTTAAATAATCGCAAAGCTGGGCAGCATTCGAAAAAGTTTTGTAACCTCTGCCTTTTGCCACCTCTGAGAAAATAGGGCCTACCAAAAAAATTTGGTGCGGGGGATGCGCAGTAAGAATGTCGAGGATATTTTTATGCTCCTGCCGGGAATAAGGCCCGAGTTCGAGCATATCGCCTAAAATCAGATATTGATTTCCAGGTAAAGTTGAGATAAAACTGTTGATGGATGCCTGCATGCTTGTTGGATTTGCATTATAGGCATCCATTATTATTTTTAAGCTGCCTTTTACAATAAGCTGTGATCGGATGTTTTGCGGCTGGTAGCTTTTTATGGCTTCCTGAATTAACAGTGGGTCAGTTCCAAAATATTTTCCAATACAGGCGGCGGCCAAAATATTTTCAAAATTGAAGCTGCCGATAAGATGGGTGTTTAAATATAAAGCTCCTTTCGGGAAGTTGGCTTTTACATGCACAAACGGCGGTGAGTCCAACAATTCTCCCGTAAAGTCTGCGTTGCTGGCCCCATATGAAACTTTATTTCTGAAAGAGGAAGAAAGTTCAGCAAGTACAGTATTATTTTTATGATAGAAGATGGTTCCGTTTTTTTTCTGTAAGTAACGATAGAGTTCGGCTTTTGTATTTTTTACGCCTTCGAAGGAACCAAAACCTTCGAGATGAGCCTTCCCAATGTTGGTAATTAAGCCAAAATTGGGGTCGGCTATTGAACAAAGGGCTGCGATTTCACCGGGGTGGTTGGCCCCCATTTCGACAACGCCAAACTCTGTATCCTTATTCATATTCAGTAATGTTAGCGGCACCCCGATGTGATTGTTCAGGTTTCCCTGGGTAAAACATATATTGAATTTTTTCGAAAGGACAGCCGCAATAAGTTCTTTTGTTGTGGTTTTTCCGTTGGTACCGGTAATGGCGAGAATGGGTATAGCAAGCTCTTTACGGTGTATCCTGGCCAAATCCTGCAAGGTTTCGAGCGTATTTTTTACCAGGATTGTTTTACCCGAAACATGAAATTCTTTTTCATCGATAACGGAATAGATGGCGCCCTTATTTAGTGCTTCTAAGGCAAACTTGTTTCCGTTAAAATTTTCTCCTTTAAGGGCAAAAAAAAGACATCCCTGAAAAATCTTGCGGCTGTCGGTACAGATTCCTGCCGAATTTATAAAAAGCTCGTAAATATCTTCTGTTGAAACCATATTTCAAAAAATAAAAAAACCTCATTTATAAAAAATGAGGCCTGTTATCTGGATATTCTGTAATTTTTAAAATCCTTCCGGGCTTCCAACCCTGGTCATTGCACAACGGAACCCTATATCGTTTTGGGCTTTTGTTTGCTCAAGATACCTTCTTGTACCGGGTACCAGCCAATACGGCCGGTCTCTCCACGAACCTCCTTTGTAAACTCTTACTTCATCTGTAATCAACGAAGAAAAATATCCGGGCCGTTCATCCTGAATGTACATACCATTGGTGGTTGCGTTCTGCGTTGAATTCCAGTCACCGCCTTCAACGGCCTGCGATACAGCATCCCCATCTTTAAAGTTGCGGTAATCGGCAATGGTATCTTTTATAAACTCTCCATATTCGTTTCGCATAAATGAGCCATTTTGATCCCTTCTGTACTCAGTAATAACGTTGCCTCTGAATGGCTGAAATTCTTCTACATCAAGGAATGACAGCGGGCGGTAAACATCGGCCACCCATTCATTCACGTTTCCTGCCATACAATACAATCCGTAATCGTTGGCTTCATAAGAGAAAACCGGTGAAGCAATATCGGCGTTGTCGTTCAGAGCCCCTGCCATACCCATCATATCGCCACGTCCGCGAACAAAATTGGCCTTCATCCGCCCCTTTCCATTTTTTGAGTCTTCTCTCAAATATGATCCGTTCCATGGAAATTCCCGACGGTCGGTGAGTAATTCTCCTTCAGCGTTTCCGATTAAACCGTAAGCGGCAAATTCCCACTCAGCCTCCGTAGGTAAACGATAACTTGGAAGTGCAATGCCATCTTCCCATTTCAACCTGCGAGTGGTCCCGTCTGCATTTTCAATGGGTTTATTACCGTCAGTGCCCTGATAGGCTCCTGCAAGGTATGTGTCAGTTGTAAACACATTCTGTCCGCTTTGTGTATTGTCGTTCTGGAGTATGCCCTTTTTTACAAGGATTTGTTCATTTACCCTGTCTGTCCGCCAGGCACAATAAGCTTCGGCTTGTTCCCAGTTCACCCCAACTACCGGGTAATCGCTGTATGCAGGATGTCTGAAATAGTTATTGACATACGGTTCGTTGTAGGCCAGCTCGCTTCTCCACTGTGCTGTATCAGGCAAAGCAGCCAACAGTTTTTCTCTGTCGCCGGGATACACCCGGTTGATCCAATGCGTATATTCCCTGTAGTCCTGATTCGATACTTCTGTTTCGTCCATATAGAAGGACGCAACGGTTACTCTCCTGGGGTGATTATCCCATTTGTACATTACATCCTGTTCGACACGGCCCATGGTAAACGTTCCACCCTGGATAAAAACCAGCCCCGGGCCGGTCTCCTGTTCATATCCCGATTCATAGGGAATATTCCCCGTTTCATCGGAATTGTATTCCCACCCCGTGGTCCGTGATGCTTTACCACCTCCTTTTTTCCCAAACAATCCACATCCTGAAAGGAGCGCGGCTAAAAACACTATAAATAAAGTTTTTAGCTTCATTGAGTTACTTTTTTTCATTATTTTTCAAATCGACACAAATATAACTATTTTGTACTATTCTTATTGTTTCGACTTTCCACAATTTTTTAAAAATTGTCCGCAATGTTAATATATTTGGCCGATTAAAAGCAAAAATAATTGCTTTTTGTAATACGTTTGAGTTGCAATATTTATTGTACGTGGTCGTTTTAATGATACCAAATTATTCTCGCGGATGAAAAGGATTTTTATTTTGCTATTTATATTTATAGTTGGTTTCTCTGTTAATGATGTTCAAAAAGAGTTTATTACAATAGAATGGAAGTTGCCTGACGAAGCTTTTTTAAAGGGATTTGGAGAAGGTGAAATTACTTTTGAAAATGCTGCTTATCCAAATGCCGGCTCACTTATCCCTGTTTTTGTCAAAACCTATGATTTGCCGGATATGGGACAAAACTTTCAATTTTTTGTTGAGAATGAGGTTTATAAAGAGTTGGAGTTGGAAAGTGGCAGTTGGGCAAACGAGCAACTAAAAGATAAAATTCAGGTTGAAACGTTTAAACTAAAATCGGGCGGGAGTTGTAAAATACAGGTGCAGATTAACCCGGTTATAAAAAAGGACAATAAAATTTTATTGTTGAAAAGTTTTGAATTAAGAAGGGTTCCCTTGGAAACCAAGTCGGCTGTAGTTTCAACGTACAATTGGCAAACCAATTCAGTTTTAAACAGCGGGAAATGGGTTAAAATCAAAACGTCAGGGAAAGGCATTTATAAAATATCCTATTCAACGTTAGCAAACTGGGGCTTTTCCAACCCATCGCAGGTAAATGTATTTGGCAGCGGCGGTACAATTTTGTCGGAAAACCCGGCTGAAATTGAATATGACGATTTAAAACAATGCGCGGCGTGGCACAGCAAAAATAATGGAACCGACTGTCTGTTTTTTTACGAGCCCGGAAATACCGAATGGAACCCCGGCAGTAGTACCCAATATTTTGAGCATACTGCCAACAGCTACACCAATAACGGTTATTTCTTTTTAACGGAAAATACGGGTTCAGCAAAAAACGTTGAAAAATTGGCAGAAGTGCAGGACGCCGCCACACATGCAGTTACTCATTTTGATGAATATGGATTGGTTGAAAATGAAGAAGTCAACCTGATAAGCTCTGGGAAACAATGGTTTGGGCAGAAGTTCAATAACTCCTCCTCTCAGAATTTTAATTTTACTATTAACGACATTGAAGCGCCTGGAGCAGTTAAAATCCGAGTGAATGCCGCGGCCCGTTCTTACGAAACATCGAAAATGGCCGTTTATGCCAACCAGGCAAAATTGGGCGATTTAGGTTTTTTTGTGGTAAATACAGACAGTAATACAGCGCTTTATGCCGACGAACGCAATTCCAGGTTTTCCCTGAATTCTCCGGGTAATACGCTGGCAGTTGTCTTAAAATACGAGGCAAAAAACAGCACTGCTTTGGCCTGGCTCGATTTTATTGAAATTAATTATCGGCGAAAATTAAACTTAACCGACGGAACACTGTTTTTTAGGGATTTAAAATCAGTTGGAACCGGTAATATTATGGAGTTTTCTATAGAAGGAAGCACTTCCTCGACACGGGTTTTTGATGTAACCGATATGAACAACGTAACTGAGATCCCGCTGCAGATCTCCGGAACTGTTGCAAAAGGGAGACGTCCGGCCGGGGAATTGCGCGAGTATGTGGCTTTTAATCCAGGTGGTTCTTTCCCTGAGCCGGAACTGGTAGGCGAAATTGAAAACCAAAACCTGCATGGGCTTAGTACCCCGGAATTTCTGATTATTACCCATTCCAACTTTTTAGATGCGGCCAACGCTCTGGCGAATTTTCACCGCAGTTACGACGGGATGAGCGTGGAAGTGGTTACATCCGACAAGGTTTATAATGAATTCAGTTCGGGGAGTAAAGATGCAACAGGGATTCGGAATTTTATTAAAATGTTTTACGACCGGGGAAATACATTAAAATATGTTTTACTTTTTGGCGATGGAAGTTACGATAATAAAAATATCAAGGGAAATAATCTGAATTTTATTCCCACCTTTCAATCGCAAAACTCACTGAACCCGGTGGCATCCTTTGTTACCGACGACTATTTTGTCATCCTCGACGACAATGAAAGTGTTTACAATGGTGCGGTCGATTTGGGCATCGGACGAATTCCGGCTTCCACAAAATACCAGGCCGAACTGGTAGTGGATAAAGTACAAC
>CAYWBV010000012.1:0-7212 GCA_964455785.1 uncultured Maribellus sp. | reverse complement strand
CACGCCAACAACAAGTTTCTGGCCGATGAGCATGTGCTGGATGTGAGCAACATCAATTCATGGTCGAATGCTAAAAATCTACCCATTTTTGTGACGGCCACCTGCGAGTTCAGCCGTTTCGACGACGACGTAACCTCGGCTGGCGAGTACGTATTGTTTAACGCCAACGGCGGCGGAATTGGGTTGTTTTCGACCACCCGCGTTGTTTTCGCCTACTCCAACTATCTGCTTAGTAAAAGTTTCTACAATTTTGTTTTTCAAAGAGACGAAAACGGGGAACATTACCGGATGGGCGACATTATGCGGCTGGCGAAAATAAACACCATTAACACTACCAACAAACGGAATTTCAGTCTGCTTGCCGACCCTGCCTTAAAACTTTCGTACCCGCGGCATAAAGTAATTACCACAACCGTTAACCAGCAAAACGCTACAGGCAGTCCCGACACTATCGGGGCGTTGCAAACCGTTACTATCACAGGATATGTTGCCGATTATTCCGGGACAAAACTCGACAATTTTTCAGGAGAAATTGTCCCGACGATTTATGATAAGGCTTTAATCATGAAAACTCTGGGAAATGCCGGTGAAACTCCCATGGAATTCAAAGTTCAGGAGAATATTCTTTACAAAGGCCGCACAACCGTGACCAACGGCGAATTTACCTTTCGTTTTGTAGTGCCCAAAGATATTTCGTACAACCTTGGAAACGGCAAAATTATTTATTATGCGGATAACGGAGAGGTTGACGCACATGGCGCATTCGAGAATTTTGTAATCGGAGGAACAGGCTCGGAGATTACCGACAACGAAGGGCCGCAGGTTAATCTGTTTATGGATTCTGAGGATTTTGTTTCCGGGGGAACTACAGGAAAAAATCCAACCCTGCTGGCATTTCTTTCCGACGAAAACGGCATCAATACTGCCGGCACCGGAATCGGCCACGATATTACGGCAGTACTCGACGACGACTATTCTGCGGTATACGTATTAAATGATTATTATCAGGCAAACATCAACGATTTTACCAGCGGTGTTGTCCGTTTCCCGATGAGTGAACTTACTGCGGGGTCGCATACGCTCAAACTGAAAGCCTGGGACGTGGCCAACAATTCAACCGAAGTGGAAATCGAATTCGAGGTTTCAGGCGATTTTGTGATTTCAAACGTGGCGAATTATCCCAACCCGATGACCGAATACACCTATTTCACCTTTGAACACAACCAGTCCGGGGCGACGCTCGACGCTCTCATCGAAATATTCGACGTGAGCGGGCGGCGGGTTGGTTACATGAGTACGGAAATCGGTTCGAGCGGAACTCTCAGTAATCCCGTTCGATGGGATTTGGAGGATGCGGCAATTGTTCCCCGAAACGGCATTTACATTTACCGGATTGTAGCCAGAAACAGCGATGGGGCCATCACTTCGAAATCGGGAAAATTAGTAATATCCAACTAAATTTTTTGAGGAGATGTACTTTTTGACGAAAACCATCGTTCTCTTTTTTAGGTTGAAAACATCAGCTTTGACAATTATTATATCTTTGCAACGCTCAATTTAAGTAAATTATGATCAGATTAGTACGGTTTTTTATTGTTTTAACGCTTATAGTTATTTATTCTGAAAGTGTAAACGCACAGGCCACCACCTCCGGGGCCAACACGATTACAACAGCAGTCCCGTTTTTGTCGATTACTCCCGATTCGCGGGCTGGCGGGATGGGCGACGCCGGAGTGGGGACTACCCCCGACGTAAACTCGCAACACTGGAACCCTGCCAAATATGCTTTTTCCGAAATGGACATGGGAATTGGGTTATCATACTCTCCCTGGTTGCGTACACTTGTTGACGATATTAACATGGCCTACCTCGTTGGTTATAAAAAACTCGACGATGTGCAGACCATCAGCGGTTCGTTGCGTTATTTTGCGCTCGGCGATATTGTTTTTACCAACGATAATGCCGAAATCATGGGACAACAAAGCCCCAACGAGTTTGCCCTCGACTTTGGTTATACCCGCTTGCTTTCCGAAATTTTTTCGGGCGCTGTGGCCGTACGGTACATCCGTTCCGATTTGACTTCGGGACAATTGATAAACGGGGTTGAATCGCACGCCGGTAACTCGTATGCAGCCGACGTCGCCTTTTATCTGTACAACGAATTCAGGGCCAACCGCCGCGACAATATCGTCTCGGCCGGTATCAACATTCAGAATATCGGGGCAAAAATTTCATATACCGAAGGCGAAGTAAAAGATTTTATCCCGACAATGTTAAAACTTGGCGCTGCCTACACCACCGAAATGGACGACTACAACACCTTTACGTTTGCAGTTGAAGCCAATAAACTGCTGGTGCCAACACCGCCACAGGATACTTCCACCTACGACCCCGGCGATGTAATTTATCCCGGAGGTATCAACTCCGACATCGGGGTTATCGAAGGTATCTTTAAATCGTTTGGCGATGCACCGGGCGGAATGACCGAAGAGTTTCAGGAAATCAACTTTTCTGTGGGGCTCGAATACTGGTACAATAAACAGTTCGCCATTCGTACAGGCTATTTTTATGAACACGAAAACAAGGGTAACCGTAAGTTTTTTACCCTGGGAGCCGGTTTAAAAATGAATGTTTTTGCACTCGACTTTTCGTACCTCCTGCCAACGCAGCAAAATCACCCGCTGGCCAATACGCTGAGGTTTTCGCTTACGTTTGATGTCGATGCTTTTGGAAACCAGCGCCGCTGATGGACTTCAGAATAGGACAAGGATATGACGTACACCGCCTTGCCGAAGGGGAAACCCTGTGGCTCGGCGGTATTTTAGTTCCCCATGCCAAAGGAACAATTGCCCACTCCGACGGCGATGTTTTAATCCATGCCATTTGCGACGCTTTGCTGGGAGCAGTCAGGCTTCGCGACATCGGGACCAACTTCCCCGACAATTCGGCGGAGTTTAAAAATATCGACAGTAAAATCCTGTTGAAACGGTCGTATGATTTGGTAAAAACAAAGGGGTACGAGGTGGTAAACATCGACGCCACCATTAGCGCGCAGCAGCCCAAACTAAAACCGTATATTCCCGAAATGGAAATAACCCTGGCCGCAGTTCTGGAGATCGATCCGGAGCAGATTTCGGTGAAGGCCACCACCACCGAGAAGCTGGGTTTCGAAGGCCGGGAAGAAGGAATCTCGGCGCTTGCGGTGGTACTATTAAAAAAAATGTAACAATGGCAAATAAAAAAACACTCGTTATCGGGGCAAGTACCAATCCGGCCCGTTATTCCTACCGCGCAGTCCATTCGCTCCGTCAGCACGGCCACAAAGTGGTGGCGCTGGCAAAACGCGCCGGTCAGGTTGCCGATGTCGATATCCAGACCCGCTTCCCCGAGAATGAAGATTTTCATACCATAACCCTGTATATCGGGCCCGCTCATCAGCCGGAATATTACGACCCCATCTTTAAACTCAACCCCGAGCGGGTGATCTTTAACCCGGGTACCGAAAATTTCGAACTGATTGAAAAACTGGAGATGGCCGGAATTGAGGCTATCGAAGCCTGTACGCTGGTGATGTTAAACACCGGTCAGTATTAATTTTTCTTTTGTTGAGAATGTTTATCGAAATAAAATCACCGGAGCAATTGATACAACTGAAGGAGGAGGAGCCTGCTTTACTCGCCTATTTTTCAACCGAAGCCTGTAATGTATGTAAAGTTTTAAAACCCAAGGTAGCAGAATTGGTCCGGAACGAATTTCCAAAGATTAAACTGGCTTATATCCCGTCGGATGTTTTGCCCGAAGCTGCAGCCCAACACCAGGTTTTTGTCGCGCCCACGCTTTTGATTTTTTTTGAAGGGCGGGAGACCGTCCGCAAAAGCCGGAACATCGGAATCGGCGAACTCCGGCGCGAAATAGAACGCCCCTATTCCATCATTTTTTCAGAATAGTTTTATCTCCGTTTTTATGGCCCCGCCGGAACAAATCTGCGCTTGCGGCTGAGAATCGGGCGCGGTTATGCCTGCATATTCAACAGATTCGAAAAACCGGCAAACAACCCGCCAAAGATGATGATTACAAACATCAGCAAGTAGATTGCAAGGAATACAATCATCAAAATGCCAATAAAACGGTAATGCGCTTTAAGGTTAAAAAATGCCTGGGAAAGCTGGTTTTGGTTTTTTGAGAACAACGCCTGTTTTATGCCCGTTGAAAAACGGTACAGGTAGAGAATGGGCAGGAAATAAACGGCGCCCATCACGAAGTAAATTATACCAATCAAAAACGGCGGAAAGGGCATCTGGCCAAGACCCTGCGAGGGCAGAAAAGCCAGTACTATACTCAAAATAAAACCTGCCAGAATCAAAAAGCCCATAAAAACAAAACCCAGGATGGCTAAAAATTTACCCCATTTCCCGGCCTCATTCAGATAACTTTTTATTTCGTTCGTTATTTCCATCGTTTTTACTTCCGGTTCGGCTCTGTTTTCTTCGGGCCCGGAAAGTTCGGTGTTTTGCTCTTCGGTGTTCATCGTCTTTTTTGATTTTTAAGGTTTGACGGTAAATATACAATTTAATGATAGATGGTAAGTCGTTGGCGGATATGTTGCAAAACGATCATTTTGCAGAAACCCGAATCTTTTTATGGCAGATCTGCCGGGTTGAAGCCAATTTCTACTCAGCAGGTGACTTTGAGTCACCTGCTGAGTAACAACAGCGCCAGGCCGTGGCACGCGGGAAAAAGGTTCCGGGAAATTCCGAAAGGCCGTGGCACCGTGCCAAAGGCAGCCGGAGAATTCCGAAAGGGCGTGGCACGGTGCCGAAGCCTCCCGGAAAAAAAAGTGGAGCCGTGGCACCGTGCCGAGGTTCGTCCGGAAAAAAAGTGAACACGTGGCAATTTGCCAAAGGTCGTCCGGAAAAAAAGTGAACACGTGGCAATTTGCCAAAGGTCGTCCGGAAAAAAAGTGGACGCGCGGCAATTTGCCAAAGGTCGTCCGGGGAAAAAGTGAACGCGTGGCACCGTGCCGAAGCCTGCCGGGAAAAAAAGTGAGGCTGTGGCACCGTGCCATTCGCCCAAACAAGGTGGTGCCTCTGGTGAAAGTCTGAATGACAGGCAGGCCAAATTTTTGTACTTTTACTCCAAACAATATTCAGATGAAACTTTTCGCCACAAAACAAATCGCCGGAATCGACCAATTTACCATCGAAAACGAACCCATTGCCGACATCGATTTGATGGAACGCGCCGCATTACAAATTACCCACTGGCTCGTGAAAAGGTTTTCGACCGAACAAAAATTTGTTTTTTTCGCCGGCCCCGGCAACAACGGGGGCGACGCGCTTGCCATCGCCCGGCAAATGGCCGGTCTGGATTTTATCTGTGAAGTTTTTTTATTCGGTTTTGGTAAAGAATTGAAAGGCTCCCCGGCCATCAACCGGCAACGGTTACAGGAACAGGGAAAGGTAAAATTGCTGAACGTGAACAGCGAAAATGAATTTCCGGTTGTTGGGAACGGAGATATTATTCTGGATGGTTTGTTTGGCTCGGGGTTAACGCGCCCGCTCGAAGGTCTTCCGGCCGCGGTTGTGCAGAAAATCAACCGGCTCGGAAATACGGTAATTGCCATCGATATTCCCAGCGGTCTGATGGGCGAGGACAACACAGGAAATATTCCGGAGCACATTGTAAAAGCAAACTTTACGCTCACCTTCCAGTTTCCGAAAATCAGTTTTCTTTTTTCTGAGAACGAAACTTTTACCGGGAAATGGGAAGTATTGCCTATCGGTCTTCACCCAGAAGCCATCGAAAGGTTCCCGTCGGAGATGTTTTGGGTTCAGAAAGAAGATATCCGGAAACTGATTTTGCCGCGGAAAAAGTTTGCCCACAAGGGAACTTTTGGCCACGCACTTTTGATTGCCGGGAGTTTCGGAAAAATGGGGGCAGCGGTGCTGGCGTCGAAAGCCTGTTTGCGTGCGGGCGTCGGGCTGCTCACTGCGCATGTGCCGCGGCTGGGTTATCCGGTTATCCAAACGGCGGTGCCCGAAGCGATGGTGAGTGTTGACCAGCACGACTCGATATTTACCGAATTCCCTCCGTTATCGACTTTTTCGGCGGTGGGCGTCGGTCCCGGCCTCGACCGGAAAACCAACACCCGCCGGGCTTTGTGCGAATTGCTGGAAAAATCGTGCGTGCCGCTGGTTCTCGATGCCGATGCACTTAACATTCTTTCGGAAAACAAACAGTGGCTGGAAAAGCTCCCCAAAAATTCCATCTTAACGCCGCATCCCGGAGAATTTAAACGGCTGGCTGGTGATGCCGCCAATTCGTTCGAAAACATAGGGAAACAACTCACGTTTGCCAAAGAATTGAACGTGATTGTGGTGCTGAAAGGCGCTTTTACCACGGTTGCAACTCCCGAAGGAAAACTTTATTTTAATTCGACCGGAAATCCGGGTATGGCAACGGCAGGCAGCGGCGATGTGCTCACCGGGATTATTTTAGGGCTGCTCGCGCAGGGATTTACACCCGAAAATGCGGCGCTGGCTGGTGTTTATCTGCACGGTTTGGCCGGCGACATCGCCGCGAAAGAGCTTTCAGAATATTCGCTCGTAGCAGGCGATATTATCCGGTTTCTGGGGAAAGCGTTCCTGGAATGCGGTAACCCGGCCGGCCCGTTCCAGTCCTGAATAGGGTTTCAACCCGCGGCGATCGCCGGATTTTCGAACTTTTAACGTTTACAATTTTGATTTTTTCTTGTCGTGCAGATTAAAATCTCTATTTTTAGGTCTTAAATATGAAGAAAAATGATGCGATTATTAGTAGTTATTCTGGCTGTAACATTGGTTGTCCCCGCATTCGGGCAACGAAAGAAAAAGGAGGATGGAACAGCAACTCCTGTTTTCTCTGAGGGAATTACGTATGCCCTCCCGCGTACCGGCGTACGCATTTATGTCAAAACAGTGAAGGAAACATTTGAACCGGGGCCGTATGCAACGTATGCTGATCAGTTGCTGGGTGTAACCGATGCCAAAACTTCCCCGGGTGTAAAATGGGCGATCAGCGAAGTGGTTATCGAAACATTTGCCGAGCCTGACCCCGACCAGGTGTATAAAGCGTTGGGCGACGCCTCTTTTCTGCTGAGCCTCGCTCCCGACGGTTGTCTTGCCGGAATCAATTCATCGGTTGCCGTTCAGGAAACAAAACCGGTAAAAACCA
>CAYWBV010000011.1:28415-29370 GCA_964455785.1 uncultured Maribellus sp. | reverse complement strand
CTTTGCGTCAATGAAGCAATTGCGGCAGCCACAGTAGTTTTGCCGGCGCCACCTTTCCCGCTTAGAATAGTGATCTCCCTCATACTCTGGCTTTAATTTTTTCAATAATTGTTTTATAAACATTCTCTGTTTCGTCTGAGATATTATCCAATATCCGGCCAGATGAATATAGTCCTGCATAATTTCTTTCGAATGGTATGGTACCTATTAATTCTATCTCCTTTTCATGAAGGAAACCATATATTTCATCTGAACCCAAACCTGCTTTATTGATTATGACACCGAAAGGAATATTTAATTTACCCAGAAGGTCGACAGTGATTTTCAGGTCATGCAGCCCGAATGGTGTTGGCTCACTTACCAGGACAACAAAATCAGATACTGAGACAGTTTCGACAACCGGGCAACTTGTTCCGGGAGGGGCATCCAGAATGGTTATGAAATCTTTTTGAATTGATTCCTTTTTTAATTTTTTTATGAGCAATGTTTGCATTGGTGAACCCACTTCAAGCCGTCCTTCTTTCATGCCTTTTCCAATTCCGGTATCATATGAGTTTATAATCCCGAGAGGTACATCTTTTTCCCTGATTGCCCCATACTCACATGCAACGAGGCAGGCCCCGCAAGAGTGGCACATGCTGGTGCTGACTTCTGCAAATTTCAAACTGGGTACAATGGTGATTGCATTGAATTCACACCACTCTTCACATTTTTTACAGAATGTACATTTACGGATATCAATTTCCGGAACCAGTTGAAATACGTTTTTGCTGCTTTCAATCTTCCGGTTTTTAAAAAAGATAGCATCATTGGGTTCTTCGACATCACAATCTACCAACTGGACATTCCGGTCCCAGAATTTCTCAATGAAATAAAAGAGGTTAACTGAAACGGTAGTTTTTCCGGTACCCCCTTTCCCGCTTGCTACAGCTATTTGCATAATTATCAGTGGTCA
>CAYWBV010000011.1:23750-28341 GCA_964455785.1 uncultured Maribellus sp. | reverse complement strand
CTCCTGCGAGGGAAGGGCAGGTGCCCCTGCAAAAACATTGATATTTTGCTGGTTGAAATTTAGTATAGCGCGATTTCCGATCCCGCCTGCCAGTACATCAGTTACCCCTTTATTAGCAAGCCATTTAGGTAATAATCCCGGTTCATGGGGAGGGGGTTGAACAATTTCATGAGATGTGATTTTATTATCTTCAACATCAATGATTGCAAAATATTTACAATGTCCGAAATGTGAATCCAACATTCCCTCTTCATTTATTGGAACTGCTATACGTTTCATAAACCTGATTTTTTGTTATAAATTTATAATGAGGCTCTTACCGTTTAAGATTTTCTATTATATTTTCTAAAGTAAGGCCTTCGTCGTTTAAAATTGCCATTTGAATATTGAGTTTTTCAAGCATGGACTTAGCCTTAGGCCCGAAATCCCCTGATATCACTCTTTTTGCACCTAATTCTGCGACTTTCGCCGCTGACTTTGTGCCGGCTCCGCCATTTATATTTCTGTTTTCATTTTCGAGAAACTTTGTAGTTTTATCTTCCGGGTTGTATACACAAAACCAGGCACATCTTCCAAATCTCATATCAAATTTAGATTCCAGGCTATTTCCTGCGGCAGTTATTACTATGCTCATTGTTTGTTTAATATTAATAATTGAATGATGCAAATCTAATAATAATTTTTCTGTCAAAAAAAATAATTTTGAACTAATGTTTGAAAATCTTATAAATTTAGTGAGACGAAAAATAGCAATGTAAGGAAAAAATAATTTGAAATGTCTGGCATAATGGTAAAATGATCAAGCTTTTTATGCATGGTTATTTCTAGTTACCAAAAAAAGTTTAAATTTGCAGCGGTTTATAAAAAAAGTTCTGAAGAGAGTATATGAATACCTTTGCTGAAGATGGATAACTTTTTTTGAAGGAAAACCTTCGCTGGAGAGAAACACCTTCGCTAAAGAGAAACACCTTCGCTGAAGCTACGGTGTTTAAGACGGGGTATAGCGCAGCCCGGTAGCGCGCGTCGTTCGGGACGACGAGGTCGTCGGTTCAAATCCGGCTACCCCGACAAAAAGAGAAATCAAAAAACATCAAAAGCCTGTAGATCATTCAATTTACAGGCTTTTCCAATTTATATTACTTCATTAACACAAGACAATTGAAATGACCGTGTAGATAATTAAACGATTGGAAAGTTATAAATACGCTTTCAACCGGAAAAAAAACACCTTCATCCACATTCTGTTTATTTCCTGATTCCTGCCCTCTACTTTTGTTCCGTGAAAACAATGAATAAAAACCATTTAAAATTAAAAGTCATGAGAACAAAAGTACTATTTGCACTTGCACTTGCTGCTGTTTTGTCGCTGAACAGCGCCGCGCAGGAAAATGGAAAACGTTTCGGTTTTGAGCTCAGCAGCGGTGTATCGATGGCGACGAACAAATTAAGTGAAACAACTCTGAATCCCGGGTTAGGTTTTGAAGGAATCTTTCATTACCGCTTTTTGCCTCATACAGGCGTTTATGGGGGCTGGGGCTGGAATCGTTTTGGTGCCGAAAACTCGTTTGCCGGCGACGATGTCTGTTTCGAGGAGACCGGGTATGTTTTGGGGCTTCAGTTCAAACATCCGTTTGGTGAATCTCCGGTTTCGTATTATTTGAGAGCCGGCGGTTTGTACAACCACATTGAGACTGAAAATGCCGACGGCGATATTATTGACAACAGTGGTCATGGACTGGGTTGGCAACTGGCTGCAGGAATCGACGTACCGATGGGAAAAAACTGGAGCTTTACACCGGGAGTAAAATTCAATTCCCTTTCGAGAGAAACCGAATTTGAAGGTGCGACAAAACAACTGGATCTCAACTATGTCTCGTTGCGTGTAGGTTTTCTGAAAAGGTTCTAATCAAAAAGATCTGTTTTTGGCGGAACGGATGGGCGCGGCAAACCAGTTTTACCGGCTCACCAGGTTCCGCCAGAACCCATTTTGGGGAAACAATCGCAGAACACGACACGATTACAATAAAAAGAGATTTATCTTTGAGATTAAAATCAAATCAGCAATGGTCTTTAAACAAATTCATAAAACCGTGCCGTTTAGTCGGCTGTTGAGGTTGCTGATCGGTCTGGCTGTGGGTATCCAGATCATCGTAATTTTGTACAATCACTTCAGCGGATATTATGTACTCGACAATTTTCAGCATTTTCTACTGCGATTGTTCCGCGGATCGGTACTGGGTTTGATCGCTGGTTTTCTGATTGCCTATCCTGATTTGATGGTTATTCGTTACCTCAATACTGTAACGCCGTGGAGTACAAAAATCATAAAAAGAATTATCCTGCAACTTGGGAGCGCCATAGTTACTGCAGTTGCAATATCTACAGGCATCACTTCTTTTGCCCATTGTATTAGTCCATATACCGAAGAGTTTACCGGCGTACTAATCAACAACGCCCTTATCTATTCGGTAGTGAATGTTTTCATAATGGCCGTTCTTGAAGCCTGGATTTTTTCCATCGAAAGCAGGCAGGCCTCACAAATAGCACAACGCCTGCAGGAAGAGTTGTCGCAAATAAAATTCGAAGTATTAAAAAGCCAGATAAATCCTCACTTTCTGTTCAACAGCCTGAATGTTTTATCGGGACTGATAAACAAAGACGTTGGCAAGGCGCAACAGTTTATCGATGAGTTTTCGCATATCTACCGTTACGTATTGGAAACGATCGAACAACCGGTAACAACCCTCGAAAAAGAGCTCGATTTTATGCGCTCGTATCTTTTTCTTCAGCAAATCCGATACGGCGAAAATCTGTCCTACTCGGTAAACATCCCCGGGCACCTTCTACAAAGAGTACTCCCGCCGTTGTCGCTGCAGGTGGTTCTCGAAAATGCCATTAAACACAACATTATTAATACTTCGAAACCACTGCTCATTGAAATATCGGGACAAGGCGGTTACCTTACCGTGAAAAACAATATTCAACCAAAAATATCATCGGGCGTGTCCACCGGGTTGGGATTAAAAAACCTAGCCAAACGTTACGCGCTGATTTGCAAAACCGAACCTTTATTTTATGTTGAGACCAGATATTATATTGCCAAACTACCGCTAATTGAAACCGACGATTATGAAAGTACTGATTGTTGAAGATGAAAATATCGCTGCTGATAAACTGGAACAGATGCTTTTAGAAGTTAATCCGTCAATTCAGGTGCTTGCCAAAACGGGTTCTATCAAAGAATCGGTTAAATGGTTATACCTGAACAGTGCCGATCTTATCTTTTTGGATATACAACTCTCTGACGGAATTAGCTTTAGTATTTTCGAGCAGGTAAGTGTAAATACCCCTGTCATTTTTACCACCGCCTACGATCAATATGCCATAAAAGCCTTTCAACTTAACAGTATATCGTACCTATTGAAACCCATCCGCAAAAGCGATCTGGCCGAAAGTATTCAAAAATACCGAAACCTGAAATCGGCTTTTAACATCGATTTTGATTTACTTTTTGCAGAAGTCCGGGGAAAAAATCCGGGTTACAAAAAGCGGTTTATGATTCAGATTGGAGAAAAGATCAAAAAAGTGGAGACCTCTGAAGTTGCCTATTTTTATGTGCTCGACAAAGGGGTTTACCTGCGCACATACTCCGGAAGCTACTATCCGGTGGAATACACACTCGACAAATTGGAAACCATGATTGACCCTACTGTTTTTTTCCGGATAAACCGAAAATACCTGGTCAGTATGGATGCTATTTCAAACATGGTGGCCTGGTCGCGCGGGCGGGTAAAACTGGAACTAAAACCCAAAACCGACGATATTTTCGACGCCGTCGTCAGTATCGACCGCTCTGCCGATTTTAAAAAGTGGCTGAACAGTTAAAAAACTCTTGTTATCTTGTCAGAAAAATGGTTGCAGGAATGAAAAAATGGGTAGAAAACATCGATAAACAAATCGAACAAAACAAAGGGAAAAACCTTTTTTATGAAAGCGCGGATACTTCGTTCCATTTTATAAACGAAACCATCAATTGCATTGAAAAAATCGGCAACATCACCGAACAGCAGGAAAATATACTTTTGGATTACGCCACCGATAAAGTTCTCGAGGAGTTCTGCCGTGTTAATCAATATTATTCGTTTGACAAGGAAGCAAAACTGGCATTACGTAATTTATATGCCGAACTTTTTGACAGAATAAAAAAATGCAGTGATTCAACAGACGAAATATCGGATGCCCATTACAAAAATCTGAAAGAGTGGCTGCAAAAAACAAATCCTTTTGCTGAAAAAATATACCGGGACAAGGAAAACAGGATTGAGCCGGTTGCCTGTTCTGAATACAGTGCAGCGCTGCAAATGGAGATTTTTCACATCGATATCTCACAAATAATGGAGCCTGTGCTAGATATTGGTTGCGGGAGAAAGGGAAATTTAGTCGCTTATTTACGAACCCAAAAGATGGAAGTTTACGGCATCGACCGCTTCGCCGAAGAGAACCCGTTTATCACCAAGGCCGACTGGCTCGAATATCAATTCGGAACTTCAAAATGGGGGACCATCATCAGTAATCTCGGGTTTTCCAATCA
>CAYWBV010000011.1:11466-23650 GCA_964455785.1 uncultured Maribellus sp. | reverse complement strand
AACTATGAGGTCCGGCGTGTGGATTTTAAGGGCAATAAAACGCTGGAAAAAGATTTTCTGATGGAGAAAATGGCCATTAAGGAAGTCTCCTGGCTTGAAAAGGTATTCACAAAAAAAGAGTCTTTCCTTTACAGCGGGGAACTGATGGTTCCCGATTTGGAACGGCTGGTCAGGATATACCAGAGCGAGGGTTTTTTGGATGTAAAAACATCATTATTGCCGTTAGTTGTTAACGAAAAAAAACAAACAATAAAAGTAATCATTGAGATTGAAGAGGGTGCGCCTGTTTTAACCGACAGTATTTCGCTGCAGATTTTGGGTGAAACAAATCCAATTGACGCAGACTCGCTCCTGAAAAAAAATTCAGGAAAATTTGAACTGACCAAAGGGAAAAGGTTTCGGGATGAAGCAATAATACAGGATGTGCGGATGATTGAAGATGCGATAAGAAATCTGGGGTATGCCTATTCAAAGGCAGATTACCGGCTAAACCTGAAACCTGAAAAGTTAACTACTTCTATCGTTTACACGGTTCAGCCGGGGCCAAAATCGTATGTCGGGGAAACAACCATTTCGGGGAACAAACATGTTTCAGAAGAGTTTATCAGAAAACAACTGAAATACAGCGAAGGAGAACTGTACAATAAATCGCTGTTAGATAGAACCCGACAGGATTTATACAGTTTACAGTTGTTCCGGGTCGTTTCGGTTTTGCCCGAAAGGGATGCTGAAACCCTTAAAAGTCCGATTCCGGTGAATATTTCCATCGAAGAAGCGCCGAGGTTGAGTACCCGCTTTGGGGCAGGTTACGGAACCGAAGATAAATTCCGTACGTTTCTCGATTTAAACTACCGCGGTTTTCTGGGAGGCGCCCGACAGTTGAACCTTTATGTAAAACATTCAGCTCTCGAACCCTATTCCGCGCGTTTGAGCTGGGTTCAACCCCGTTTTTTCGGAACCCGAAGTTCCATTTCAGTCAACCCGTTTTTAATCAGGAACTCGGAACCCGGCTACGACACCCGAACCTTTGGAGTTAATGTCCCGCTCGCTTACCAGTTTAACCCGCGGGTTACCGGAAAAATTATCTGGTATTTCGAAGATGTTCAACAGGACCTGGAAGCAGGCGACACTGAATTTCATGACAGTGAAAGCGATAAATTCCTGTACAATAAATCGGGGGTTTTGCTCAGCGCTGTTTTCGACAACTCCAAGCCCAGCTTTTCGCCCGAAAAAGGCGTTAACCTTTCGTTAGGGTTTAAACTGAACGGGTATGTGTTCGGGAGCGATTTTAGCTACACCCGTTTGTGGGGCGATTTGCGGAAGTATCAAAAAGCGGGAAATGCTG
The DNA here is from genome assembly GCA_964455785.1 of uncultured Maribellus sp. Lineage (GTDB taxonomy): Bacteria > Bacteroidota > Bacteroidia > Bacteroidales > Prolixibacteraceae > Draconibacterium. Next base: position 22,305 of record CAYWBV010000011.1, on the reverse strand, counting down.
TACTGGCATTCCGTGCCATGATTGGCTCCATCAGTTCGGCAGACAGCAGCGGGTTTATCCCGGTGGAAGACCGTTTCTATTCGGGAGGGAGCAACTCTGTGCGCGGCTGGAACCGCTCTGAACTGGGGCCAAAACGCGAAAGCGGGACCCCGCTCGGAGGAAAAAGTATTTTCGAAAGCAATTTTGAAATCCGGTATCCTCTGATTTGGCGGCTAAGTTTGGCAGCATTTTTCGATGCCGGAAATGTGTGGACAGAATCGTACTCCTACAATTTTGGAAATCTGGGATATGCGGCAGGTTCCGGGTTACGGATTGAAACGCCCATCGGGCCGGTTCGTTTTGATGTGGGGTTTCCGCTGTGGAATGAGAAAAAGGGCCCTCAGTTTTTTATCAGCGTAGGACAAGCGTTTTAAAATGAAAAATGGGATAAAATATGGTTTACTTGTTCCGGGATGGATTATCCTGGGAATTCTCCTTTTGGTCGTCGCGGCCGGGCTGTTTGTTCAAACCCCGCCTGCCAAACAAAGGATAACCGGCATCGCCGAAAAACAAATATCCCGCTTTATCAACGGAAACCTGACCATCGGAAAAACAGAGGGGAACTTTTTTACGCACCTTTCTTTAAAAAATGTAGTGTACATTTTGGAAAACGACACGATTGCCAGTATCGGCGAAATCAAAACAGGTTACAATCTGTGGGCGTTGTGGAGTCAAACGCTGGAAATCCATTCAGTGGAAATCATAAAACCCCGCATTTTTCTTCATCAAAAAAGCGACTCTACCTGGAACTTTCAGCAAATTAATAAACCCGGACAGGAAAAAGAAAAAACCGATACAACAGGTTCAGGTAGTTTTAATATCCGGCTTCCCATCTTTCAGATTGAGGATGGTTCTGTCAGAATTGAAGCCATCGATTCGGTAATTCCACGCCGTATTGAAAACCTGAACACCGGACTTTCGTTGTTTTGGTCGGAAAAAGAACAGGGCCTGCAACTGAAACAGATTTCGTTTAACACTTTTCAACCGGAGTTCAGTTTAAACCAGCTTGAATTTGTGTTGAATCGCAACAACAACTTTATCGAATTAAAAGATTTCCGGTTGACGACAGCACAAAATCAACTCAAGGGAGGTGCTGACTATGAAGCGCAACCCATAAAAAAAGGTTCGGCTGTTTTTGAAACGGCTGAACTTGAAATGGAAGAATTCACCTGTTTTCTGCCGAATCTGAAATTTCCCGCCCGCCCGATAATAAAAATTGATGCGGGACTGAATCAGGATTCCACATGGGCCGCCATCAAAATCAAAGAAAACGACCAGCAGATTTTTATCCAACTGGCATCGGGCAATCTCGAAGATTTTTTTCAAGAACCGAATGAAACGGAACTTCATTACACGTTTAACGGACAATTTGAAAACGTTGATCTGGCTCACTGGCTCGGAAATCCTGACATCAGTTATGTTTTGAACGGGGAATTGTTTGCCACAGGCAGCGGCATTGAGCCTGCCACAGCGCAGTTAAAATTGAGCGGCCATTTGAATGATTGGGTGATAAAAGACAGAACAACAGGACAGGTAAATTTTGAATTTGATCTGAACCACGGAAACCTGGCCGGATGGTTGAATGGCTCTGGAAATTTTGGCGAAATCAACCTGAAACCGAATATTCAGAATCTGTTTGCCAAACCAGATTATCGAGTGGAATGGAATACCAAAAACCTGAACCTGGCAAACCTCACCGGCATCGACAGTTTGTATTCGAATATTAATATGACAGGGTTAATCAAAGGAGAAAAGTTTGCTCCTGAAAAAATAGCCGCTGCTGCCGAAATCTCTTTTCTTGCCTCGCAGTTTCAACAGTTCAAACTGGATACTCTGTTCGCATCTGTTCAGTATAAAAATAAAAATATCGGGGTGGATACTTTGTTTGCGCAAACCCAATCGCTTGTGTTGTCGGCAAAAGGAAATTACAGTTTTACTTCCAATTCTGATTTGCGGCTTTCTGTTGAATTTTCGGACCTCGGCGATTTCAATTCCTGGCTGCCTGCACCCCCTATTCAAACAAGCGGTAAAGCAGATGTTTTTCTTTTTGGACGACCCGATTCTCTTTTGCTGAAATCGTCGGTTGGATTTCTCCCGACACAATACGATAAAATTTCGCTGGAAAGCCTGAATCTGGACATTACGGGTAGGTTAACACGTACTGACACGTTGATAAACGCACATTTGATTGCCCTCGAAATAACCTCCGGAAATCTGAAAGTTGATTCGGTAACCGCACAAATGGAAGGATCGTTGGATTCGGTATTTGTATCAGCCAGCCTCGCGGCAAAAGATTTCAACACCCAAATTCAAACCGGAATTGTTCCCGGCGAAAAAACAAGGTTTACTTTAACGGAGTGGAAAACCGATTTTCAGGATCAACAATGGGCGCTTCAACAACCACCGGCTGTTATTGAATTTGATTCCATCAGCTATTTTGTGGATAATTTCAGGCTTGTTTCCGAAAGTACCGAAGGTTCACAACATATTCTCGCCGGGGGAAAAATCACCCGCAACGGAGAAGAAAATTTTTCCCTGGAAATTGGCCGTGCCGACATCGAGCGGTTGGCCGGTTTGTTTGAGCTGGAACAACAGGTTTCCGGCTTTCTCGATGTCGGGCTGGAGTTAACAGGAACTTCTGACTCACTTCTTTTAAATGCCAGCTTCTCATTAGACAAAGCTGCCGTTAATGAATTTCGGTTCAATGAAATAAGTGGAAATATGGAATATGCAAAAAACCGGTTATTATTTGAAACCCTGGTAATACCCGAAGACAGCGGGAAAATTGAAATTGCCGCTGAATTTCTACTGCAGGTTAACCTCGATACCCTGGGAATCGGTTATAATTTCAGCGATTCGGTAAGCGGAAAAATAACGGCAAGTGAATTATCGTTTGGAATTTTGGAAACACTGGGCATTTCTGAGAAATTTTCAGGTTTTTTTGAAACCGATATTGTTTTGTCGGGCACCGCTGAATCTCCGCTGGTAACCGGAACTTATTCGTTAAACGACGCGGCTGTAAACGATTACCGGTTCGACAGTATCGGCGGCGCGTTTAATTATCATAAAGACCACTTTTTTGTTGAAACGCTGGTGATCCCGCAAGATAGCGGAAAACTGGAACTGACAGCCACACTCCCGCTCCATTACAACCCCGACTCATTAAAATTGGAACTTAATCCCAAAGATTCGGTTAGCGGCCGGTTAATCGTAGAAAAAATATCGCTTGCTATTTTGCAGGCGATAAACCCGGGCGGAAACATTGCCGGGCATCTCGAAGGGGAAGTAAACATTTCGGGAACCGCCGAATCACCAAATCCTGAAGGAAACATACGGTTGGTGAATGCTTCGGCCGGGATAAAAGAATACGGAATCGATTACCGCGATATCAGCCTCGATTTGAACTTTTTGCGCGACAAAATAAGTCTCGACAATTTTGTCATCAAAAGCAAAGACGGGAGTGTCACAGGAAAAGGACAGGTTGATTTTGCTTCCGGTTTTTACAAAGGCGACATCAGCCAGGGCGAAATAAAACTCGATTTTAACCGGTTTCAACCCTTTAACCATCGCCAGTTTAACATGCAGGTTTCGGGAAATGCCAGTCTCGGCGGAAAAAAGGGCGATGTGGTTTACAGCGGCGAAATTACCATTCCCCGGGCCGAAATATTTATTCCCGCCGTTTTACGGATGATGGGGGAAATGAGTCTCCCCGAAATCCCAAAACCCATACTGGTTAAGGAAGCCGAAAAACTGATGTTGTCCGCCGATTCCGTAAAAACCGACAACGCCATTACCATTCAGCCCGACACGATTTCGTTCGGTTACTTCGACCAGTTTAAAGGAAAACTCAGAATAAAAATTCCGAGAAATACGTGGATAAAAAATGAGGATTTGTATATCGAAATTTCGGGTGATGTGGAGCTTATAAAAAACAAGGATTATTTTGAGCTTTTCGGAACGCTCGATGTGGTGCGCGGGCAATACGACATCCTGGGAAAAACCTTTGTGATCGACGACGGGACCATCCGTTTCCAGGGTGGCGAAAAAACAGCTCCTGAAATGGACATCAATGCTACCTATACATTTCGGAATACACAGCGCGTGGAGCAGGTGCTCTCGGTAAACATCAAAGGAACGGCCAGCGCCCCGGAAGTTCATTTCGAGCTCGATGAAAACGCCGTTAGCGAGGGCGACGCTTTGTCGTACATCCTCTTCGGAAAAAGTATGAACGAACTGACCATTGACGAACAGGACAACGCCACCAGCGCAGGGGGCGGAACCCTCGCCGAAAAAGCTGCCGCCTCTCTCCTCTCCTCTCAGATTGCTGGATTTCTGGGTGATAAACTGAATGTTGACTACATCGAGGTAAAAAGCGACGGAGGTTTTGATAATGCAACGGTGGTTGTAGGGAAATACATTACCAACGATCTTTTTGTGAGCTATCAGCAAAAGTTTGGCGAAACCGATGAAAAAAACATTGCCAAATACGAAGTAAAACTCGAATACGAATTGTTCCGTTTTTTGTTTTTCGAGCTCAACAACTCGTCCAACGACAGCGGGTTTGATGTGATTATCAAGTTCGATGCAAAATAAAGCCGGAAGGGAAAAACATCAAACCGGCAAAACGTCGTTCAGATTTATCGTCAGCCCGTCGTACGCCATAAAAACGTGGGCGGGGAGCTCATTCTGAATGTCGGCATGTTTGCCAAAGGTGTGGCTCACATGGGTGAGAAAAGCTTTTCCGGGTTTAATTTTGGCAATAACCTCAAGCGCTTCTTCGAGGTTAAAATGCGAAATGTGTTTCTCCTTCCGAAGCGCATTTATAATCAGTATCTCCGTACCTTTGACTTTTTCCAGTTCTTCATCGGGAATAAAACTGGTGTCGGTAATGTAAGTCAGCCCCCCCACTTTGAACCCGTAAACCGGCAGTTTATGATGATAACAGCGGATGGGCGTAAATTTTATTCCTTCAATTTTAAATGATTTACCGCTGATGGAATGAAGGTTCATTTTCGGTATTCCGGGATATTTATGGTCAGCAAATACATAGTTAAAAATACGTCTGATGGCTTCCTGTACCCTCGGTTCCGCATAAATATCGGTAGGGTGATTCTGCACCCAGTTATACGAACGGATGTCGTCGAGACCAAAAATATGATCGACATGTTCGTGGGTGAGCAAAATAGCGCGAAGGCTGTTTACCTTCTCCCGCAACATCTGCTGACGAAAGTCGGGACCCGCGTCAATCACAAAATAATTTCCGTTAATTTTCAGCAGCAATGATGAACGTAAACGTTTGTCTTTTTCGTCTGCCGAACAGCAGACATCACAATTGCAGGCAATTACCGGCACTCCCTGGGAAGTTCCGGTGCCGAGGAATGTCGCTTCCATCTCCATTTTTTCGGTTTCAGGCATCCCGCAAATTTAGCAAATGCCAACATTTAATCGCGAATATCTTTACTTTTACGGCAAATCTTTTCATTATGGCAAAACTTTACCTTGTACCCAATGTATTGAGCGAAGGCGACTGGCAGAACGTACTTCCGGCGCAAATTTTTACGGTTATTACCGCAACAAAATATTTTATTGTGGAAAATACCCGCACGGCTCGACGGTTTTTAAAGCTGGTTAACAGGGAGATTAACATCGACACATTGACCTTTTTCGAATTAAACAAATATACATCCGCGACCGACCTTCCAACGTTTCTGAAACCTGCCGAACAAGGTTTCAATATGGCCGTAATTTCCGAAGCAGGTTGCCCCGGTGTTGCCGACCCCGGCGCCGACGTGGTTAAAATTGCCCACCAAAAAGGGATTACCGTTGTGCCTTTGGTGGGACCTTCTTCCATTTTACTGGCGCTGATGGCGTCGGGTATGAACGGGCAGAATTTCGCTTTTAACGGGTATCTTCCGGTGAAACCCGACGAACGATCACGCGAGATACTTGCACTCGAAAAAAAGGTCAAAACCGAACAGCAAACGCAAATTTTTATTGAAACACCCTATCGTAACAACCAGTTGGCCGCTGACCTTGTAAAAACCTGCTCCCCTTCTACCCTGCTTTGTATCGCCGCCAACATTACCGGCGAAAATGAAATGATTGTTACAAAACCCATCCAGCAATGGAAAAACAGCCTGCCTGATTTACACAAACAACCGGTTATCTTTTTGATTGGGAATTAAACGGGAGGATAAATTCATCGTGCTATTTACAACAGTAACCAGAAAGTGTGACTGGAGCAGATTTTCAATGTCGCACCTGTGAACTTAAAAATAAACAGGCGCGACATTATTGTAAAACCCAAGGTCGTCAGAAGGTATATTCCAGACCGAAATTCAGTGTGGTTTTTGTATATTTTTTATCGTTGTCGGGCACAAAATTTTTGAAATAATAAGTGTAACCCGGTGTAAGCGTAAACCCGACATGGTTGTTCATTTTATATTTGAACAGGAATGAAAAAGCGGCCCCCGCAATTTCATCAGGATACTGGTCGGTTAGCACACTGTAGTTTTTCAGGTTTGTCTCTCCATCGGTGCGATAGTTCCGGTGCTGGGCCTTTGCCACAAACTCGCTGACCAGTCCGGGTGAGGCAAAAAGCTGAAATTTGTTTTTGTTGAGCAGCAGGTAATCAATATTCAGGTTGAGGTTCAAGGTGTAAAGTTTGGTATCAGTCCGGGTGAAATCGGTATATTCCTCCGCCCAGTTCATCCCGTACTTCATCTCCGAATACCTGAATTCAAAACGGGGCCTGAGCCTGCCCGTAACAAAATACGCAAGGTTTACCCCCGAAGTAAAATGCAGATCGCCCTCGGAATACGTAAAGTTGTATTTGTCGGGGGTTAGCCGGTAAGCATTTTCCGTTTGTCCTCCCCCAATGTTAAAGCCAATTGAAAAATTGGATTTTTCACTCTCCTGTGACATGGCCAGCGGCAATACGATCACAAGATTCAAAATAACAGCAATAACTTTCTTCATCATGTTTACTATATTTTGAGGCCAAATTATGGATTAGACCGATGAAATCTTATTTAATTAGACGAATGGATTCCTTTTATAGATACAGGACCGAATTTAACTGAAATTAACACCGGAAAACCGGCCTGATTTGTTTGAAAAAAGATAAAAACCGGGGAAAATCTACCAAAAAGACCACACTAAAAACAAAAATCCCGGGAATCTGAACCCGGGATTTTCAATTCATTGTTATTGTTCTGGTTTGCCTAAACGGCTTTGAGAATATCCCAGACAAACGCCCGGACTCCTACTTCTTTGTTGATGTTGTCCATCTTTTTGACGGCTTCGAGAAGTACATCCACCTTTTCGTCAGGGACGATGGTAAGGACGGCCGAGTTAATTTCTGGCCAGGTATGGGTGCCCATTCTCGGCTCACCATCTTCCGACCCGCGTCCCAAAACATCGTTCCACCAGGTGTAACCCCTGATTCCCAGTTTGTCGAACATATATTCCACTCTTTCGGTGTTTGCCTGGTTAAAGACAATAAATACTGATTTCATCTATTAAAATTTATTTATCCATAAATACAAATTGTTTTCTGATTTTTTCCTGTTTGCGGCGTTCGCCCCTGCTGGCTAAAACGCCATACATGATGGGAACAATAATCATGGTAACCAATGTGGAGAATACCAACCCGCCAATTACAGTAATACCCATCGGGCGCCAGATTTCGGCACCTTCTCCGGTACTTAGGGCGAGCGGAAGCATCCCCAGGATCGTGGTTAATGCAGTCATTAAAACAGGTCTTAACCTCGACTTTCCGGAAATGGCAATGGCTTCATAGAGCTCGATGCCACGGTCGCGCATGAGGTTTATATAATCCACCAGCACAATTCCGTTTTTCACCACAATACCGATTAACAAAACCGCTCCCAATGCCGCAACAACACTCAGGGTGGTGCCGGTGAGCAGCAACGCGTAAATAACCCCGGTAAAAGCAAACGGAATGGAAACCATGATAATAATGGGCATCCGGAGCGATTCAAATTGTGAGGCCATTACAATATAAACGAGAATAAGACTGAGCACCATTAACATGGCAAGGTCGATAAACGATTCCTGCTGGTCTTCGTATGCTCCGCCAATGGTGGTCAGAATTTCCTGCGGAGGTTTTAATTCGGCAGTTTCGGTTTTAATTCGGGCAGCCAGCTCGCCCAGCGAAATTTTATCGGGCAGTGCCGAAATGGTTACCAGCCTCTCTCTTCTTTTATGTTCAATACTTGGCGGCGACCAGTATTCGATAACCTCACCCACTTCTTTTAGTTTAATTTGTTTACCAGCCGGTGTTATTAACGTTAATTCCTCGATATCCGAAATAGAATTCCGGTATTCCTCCTCCAATCTTATTTTGATATCGTACTCCTCACCTTCTTCTTTATAATACGAGGGAACAAGGCCGTTTATCCGGTTTCGGACAAACGCGGAAACCTGCGCCGATGAAAGTCCGTGCCGGGCTAATTTGTCGCCATCTAAAATCACCTGCAGTTCAGGTTTGTCATTTTTTCGGCTAATGGTTACATCCTTTGCCCCGGGCAGATTTCTAATTTTTTTGAGTACCTGTTCAGCATACGCATTGGAAACATCAAAATTGTACCCATAAATTTCAATATCGACCGTATTCGAACCTCCCAGCATTTGTGTGGAGGTGGAAATGGTGGCTGTAATTATTTCAGGAATAAGTGCGATCTGTGCCCTGAAATCGTCGGCAATTTCCCATACCGAACGTTCCCGTTCTTCAAGATCTGCCAACTTTATGGTAAGGTTGATGATATTGGAACCGGTTGAACTAAACAGGGAAAGGAAACTTCCTTCATCGTCGGAACCGGAAGAAGATGAAACAATTTCAACTTCGGGATATCTTTTATGGATAATTTCCTCCAGTTGACGGGTAACCTTTGAAGTTTCCTCCACACGTATGCCGCTTTGTAATTCGATGGCAACAGAAATCTGGCCTTCATCAGACTCCGGCATAAAATCCGTCCCGATAAATTTTAACAGAAATAACGACGAGAAAAAAATCAGAAAAGTGACGATAATCACTATGGTTTTATAATGCAGTAGTTTTCGAATGACATTTTCATAAAACAGGTCAAATTTATTAAGCCATTTTTCGATGGTGTTTTCGTAACTGAATTTTTTCCGGTTTTTTTTCGGTCTTAATCTCAACATCCGTGATGCCATCATCGGGGTAAGCGAAATGGCGGCGATGGTTGAGGTTACAATGGTAATGGTAACAATCCAGCCCAACTGGTTAAAAAGTACACCTGTCATTCCGGAAACCAGGGTTAGCGGGAAAAATACCGCAACTACAACCAGCGTGGTTATGATAACCGAAAGCCACACTTCGTTGGTTGCATAAATAGCCGCTTCCCGCGGGCTGCTTCCCCGTTCCACATGGCGGGTGATGTTTTCGAGCACCACGATGGCGTCGTCAACCACCATCCCGATGGCAATGGAAAGCGAAGTAAGTGAAATAACATTGAGTGAATTGCCCGTAAGATAGAGATAAATAAAAGCAACAATCAGCGAAATGGGAATGGTTAATACAATGATAAAAGTGGCGCGCCACCTTCCGAGGAAAAACAATACGACAAAAATTACAAAAATCATGGCCCACATTAACGTCGAGCTCAGGTTACTGATGGAACCCTTGATAAATTCCGACGAATCGAAAATCTCCTCGATATTGACATCGGGAGGCAGTGTTGTTTTTAACTCTTCCAGATTGGCTTTAATATCGCGGGCCACTTTTACTGTGTTGGCACCCGATTGTTTCATCACAAACATCCTGACACCATATTCTCCGTTGATTTTTTCCTCAAGGGTAACATCTTTTAAGGTGTCTCTTACGGTAGCCACATCGTTCAGCAAAATGGTCCGGCCGTTGTAATTGGCCACCACAAGGTTTTTTATCTTCTCGCTTTCGCTGAATTCGCCCTGCACGCGAATCTGGTAATCCATTTTGCCCATTTTTACATTTCCGAGCGGCAGGTTCGTGTTTTCAGCAGAAATAACACTGCCAATTTGTTCGAGCGTAAGATTGTAGGCATCTAACCGTTGCGGATCAACTTCCACATAAACCATCCTCTTCGGGGTTCCCACCATCGATACCGAACCGACACCATCAACACGGTTCAGGGGATTGATAATTTTCTCATCGATAAGTTTTTCCAGGCCCGGATAACTTTCTTCAGCGGTAATTGCATAAAAAAGAATAGGCATCATACTGGTATTAAACTTAAAAATGGTCGGTCTTTCGCAACCTTCCGGGAGATTGTCGTAAATCCGGTCGATAACATCACGAATATCGTTGGTGGCTTCATCCAGGTTCGATTCCCACTCAAATTCGAGCGCAATAACCGAAAGATTGTCAGAAGACGTTGATGTAATTTCCTTCAGTTTGTCCACCGAATTTAGCGCATCTTCCAAAACTTTGGTGATGTTGGTTTCGATATCCGCTGCGTTGGCCCCGGGGTAAGTTGTCATCACCGAAACATACGGAGGTTCCATGTCGGGGTACAGATCAATCGGAATATTGATGAGCGAAAATATCCCCATCACCACAATGGCAACAAAAATCATTGCCGTGGTTATGGGCTTATTTACTGCACTTTTGTATATACTCATAATTCAAATCTTTTTAAATAAATCGTTTGTGAGGAGATTTTTTTATTCAGCTATCTGGATTTCCATTCCGTCGAGAAGTCTTGCCTGGCCGTTGATTACGATTTTGTCGCCCGGTTTCAGTTCGTCCGAAATAACTTCCACTTTATCATCAAACCG
>CAYWBV010000011.1:3264-11366 GCA_964455785.1 uncultured Maribellus sp. | reverse complement strand
GAAAATTTTCCCTTTAAATTCCTGCCCGGGATAAACATCCACTTTAATGTTGGCTTCCATTCCGTTTTTGATACCGGGGAAATATTTTTCGGAAATGCTAACGATTGTTTTCAGCCGGTCGATTTGAATGAGCGAAACAATGGCTGCCTTGCCTACTGTGGCAATCGGTGAGCCGGAATACAATTCGCCGTCTTCGAAATATTTACCTGAAATCACACCTGAAAAGGGAGCGGTTATCAGGGTATTTTCCGAAAGATATTCCACATTTTTTTGCGCCACTTCAAACTGGGCTTCCATTTGATCGTATTGCTGCTGGGCGATACTTCCCACTTTTTTCAATGTGTCTAACCTGGAGAAATCGGTTTTCAGATTACTCATCTGTATTTTTGACTGAACCAGCTGCGCGTCGTCCATTTTCACAAGAGGTGCGCCTTTGGTAACGCGGTCGCCGATTTCAACCAAAACCGATTCAATCTTTCCCGGGGTTGCAGGAGCCAGGTGAACTTCGTTAAAGGCATCGAGTGTCGAAGAATATTCAATGGAACGGGAAATCTCTTCCTCGCCCAGCGGAATAACCCTGACCATCTCTTTTTTGCTGGCTACTCCCGCCTGCCCGGCTTCTGTTTTTTCTGTCGGGGTTGAACAGGAGAAAATTGTGCCCGTCAGAAGGGCAATCAGTATTACACTATTTAATCGTTTCATATTTATTGTTTTTTACTATTTACAACTCCGGTTAATGTTTCCAAATCGTTCTGCGCTTTTAACACTTCAAGCATGGCCGTCAGATAATCCGATTCAGCTTTTAAATAATTGTTGTCGGCAGTGGTGAGTTCAAGGCTTGAAATAACACCCTGCTCGAATTTGCTTTTTAAACTTTTATAAACTTCGCGCGATACTTTTACATTATCTTTCTGATTTTCAAAACTCTCCAAAGCGCTAATTAAATTAAAACTGAGCTGTTTGTATTGAATCGACAACTGATCTTCCAACAGCGCTTTGTTGTTTTTTGTAGTTTCCAAATCAATTTTTGCCTGTTTGACCTTCGAACGCCTTTCGCCGCTCGAAAAAACAGGAATGTTCATTTGCAGTCCCACAACATGCGGCGGCGACATATCAAATGCCGGTTTTAAAATTTTGTAGGTATATGAATAATAACCCGAAATAGTAGGCAAATAAGCAGCTTTTTGTAAATCGACCTGTTTTTCGGTCATCGCTTCCTGCACGTTTAAAAGCTGATAATCGATGTTTTGAACAACATCAAACGAACCGGAAACCGATGAGCCGGTGTCGGTTTTTTCAAGAATTTCGGATAAATTTTCAGTAAGCTCCAGTTCTGTTTCAGCCGAAACACCCAGTTGCAGACGCAACAGGTTTTGTGTCATTTCATACTGGCGTTCGGCCGATTTTACGGCATTTTTTAATGAATTCACCTGCACCGACAACTGGTCGAGTTCCACTTTTTCCATCATACCCACCGAAACCATCGGCGCTGTTTTTTTATAAACCGTTTGCAGATTTTCGAGATTGGCATTCAGAATTTTAAGCGACTCTTCCGATACCAGCACCAGATAATAACTTTCAACTACCTGGCTGGCAATGTCCTGTTCTGTTTTTACAAGGTTTTTTTCCGACAGTTTTTGATACAGTTTTGCCGTTTGTATCCCCACCAGGTAACTTCCGTTAAAAATCAACTGCCCTACCTGTAAATTAAAATTGCTGGTTGGTTTGATGGGAATTTTCGAGGGCGGCAAACTCTCGTCGAACTGGATGCTGATTTCGGCCCCCATCGCGTTGGAATAATCGGTAGTAGCATTTACCTGCGGCAAACCGGCTGCAATGGTTTCCTTTAATCTTTCCTGCGATTGTTCCACCGACAGCCCTGAATTTTTAATGGTTTTGTTGTAATTCAGGGCATAATCTCTGGCAGCCTCCAGGTCGAGCGACAACTTTTCCTGCGCAACACTGTTGAGAAAAAGCAGCGAAAAAATGAATAGAATGTACTGTTTTCGTCTCATTGAACTAAAATTTAATTGTTTATCATGTTGAAATTTGTTTTTATGATTGCTCCGGGAATTTTCTTCTGTCATTTTAACCGGAGCAAAACATCGTAATCGCGATCGAATATTTCATGTCCCTTCAATGTGGTAATTCCCCGGATATCGTTTAAAATAAGCTTGTAAATATCTTGTGCGGTAATCGGATTCGCGTATTCGAAAACCGAGTCGTAAACCAATACCGAAACTTTTTGTACCTGGTTAAAATAAACCAGGCGCATATCCAAATCTTTTCTGAAAATTCCGGTTTCGATACCTTTCTCTATCCAATTTGTCACAATCCGGTAAAGTTTTTGGTCGCGGAAATCAATGATTTTGTGGTATTGTTTGCTGTGGTACTTTTTCAAATCGTGAACATAGGAAGGGTTTACTTTTTTCATTTCCTTAATGATGTTCAGGTAAACCTGGCAAAGGTTCATAAAAATGTCGTTGTCCTGTTCAATTTTATCGGTTACCTTGTTTAAAAAGGCATCCAGGTTATTTTCAACCACCCGCTCAATCAATTCGTTTTTATTTTCGATAAATTCATAGAGCGTTTTTTTCGAAATTCCGAGCATAAACGAAACATCGTCCACACTTACGCTTTTAATGCCATATTTTGAATACAGCGCCGAGGTTTTTTTTATGATGGTATTTTCGTTGATCATGTACGCAGAAAACTTTACGGTTGTTTTGAGTTTTTTTTCATGTAAATTTTTTTATTCCAGTATTTTGTCAATAATCTCGATTCCTCTCTGGGTTGAAATACCCCGGGTAAAATTGATAATCATATTTTGAAAAACTTCGGCATGATTGTATTTATCGCGCGGGAAAACGGTATCATCTGTCAGCAGGTTTATCTGCGTATGAAAAAGTTTCGATACAATTTCCGTATTCATATCTTTTCTGAACAACCCTTGATCGACACCCGCCGTGAGTAACTTAACAGACAACTCCAGTCTTTTTGCCAGGGCTTCTTTTTCCAGTTTTCTCCAAAGCGCCGGGTAAAGTTTTTCAAAATCCTTAAAAAATACAGGGTTGATGGAATTCATCGCCTTTATCCCTTCGCGCATAAAAACAAAAATAGCTTCAATTACATTTGATGATTCTGATACAACTTTCACGATATTTTTATCCTGATATTCCGTTAGTTTCCCGATACAGGTTTGTACCAGTTCGCTTTTGTCCTTAAAAATTTCGTAAACGGTTCTTTTCGATATACCCAACGTTACAGCTATTTCATCCATCGTAACATTACGGATGCCAAACTGAAAAAATTGTTTGGTTGCTTCCTCAATGATCCTGTCGCGTACTTCCATTATTTTGAATTTTGCGACAAATATAGATGAAAACTCTACAAACTTTCGGAGTTTTCTGGTTTTTTTATTAAAGTGAAATTATTGTTAACCGGAGACTGTTTGGTTAACAAAACCGGAGACGAATCATAAAATCAAACTCACTAATTTGAATCAATGGCAATTACAGTCGCTTTCGCAGCCGGAGGAAGAACGTTTTTTCTTTTTGAAAAAGTATTTTTTCGCCAAATAAATCAGTGCCGCCAGCAGGGCGAGGTAAACCAAAATATTTTGTAAGTTCCACATTGTTATTTGTTTATTGCCGGTTTCAAAAAAAACTATTTGAGTAACTGATACGCCGCCAGCGAAACAAGATAAGCAAACCCGCTCATAAAAAAAAGCTGGACGACCGGCCATTTCCAACTGTTGGTTTCGCGTTTTACAACCGCCAGCGTACTCATACACTGCATGGCAAAAGCGTAAAAAAGTAATAAGGAAATACCTGTCGGAAAATTAAATGTTTTTTTGCCGGTTGAGTCGTTGATTTCAGATGCCAGTCTCTTTTTAATCGTTTCCTCCTCGTCGTTGCCCACGCTGTAAATCGTTGCCAGCGAACCCACAAATACTTCGCGGGCGGCAAACGAGGTTACCAGCGCAATACCTATTTTCCAGTCGTACCCCAGCGGCCGGATTACGGGTTCAATGGAGTGGCCGATAATTCCGATGTACGAATGGCGTAACTTGAACGACGCGATGGCAGTGTTCATTTCCTCTTCGTTTAGCAGGGCATTATCGGTTTGCGAACGTACGATCTGTTCGGCGCCGCGAAATTGCTCCGACGGTCCGTGGGATGCCAAAAACCAAAGAACAATGGAAATAGCCAGAATGATTTTTCCGGCTCCCAAAACAAAATCTTTGGTTTTTTCGATGACCGTGTATGCCACGTTTTTTAACAGAGGCATTTTGTAGCCGGGCATTTCGGCAATAAAAAAGGAGCGGTTTTTAATTTTCAGTATCCGGTTTAAAACCGATGCTGAAAGAATGGCCATTACAAAACCCAGCACATACAACGACATCAGGGTGATTCCCTGAAGGTTGAGCCCCAGAAAAGTCTGGTCGGGAATAACCAGCCCGATAATGATCAGATACACAGGCAGGCGGGCCGAGCAGGTCATAAAAGGAGTTACGAGGATGGTAATGAGGCGCTCCTTCCAGCTTTCGATGTTGCGGGTGGCCATAATTGCCGGGATGGCGCAGGCGGTGCCTGAAATGAGCGGAACGACACTTTTACCGTTTAATCCAAACCGCCGCATAAAACGGTCCATGATAAATACCACACGGCTCATATACCCGCTTTCTTCCAGCAAGGAAATAAAAAGGAAAAGAAAAGCAATTTGTGGTATAAAAATAACAATACCTCCTACTCCGGGGATAATTCCTTCGGCAAGTAAAGCGGTAAAAGCGCCTTCTCCCAGGTTATTTCTCACCCACTCGGCCAACGACGCGAACAGCGTATCGATAAGATCCATGGGGTAACTGCTCCACGAGTAAATGGACTGAAAAACAATGAGCATAATAAGAAAGAAAACCACATACCCCCCGATTCGATGGGTTAAAATGTGGTCGAGCCTGCTCCGAAAATCGTGAGCTTTGGCAATCTCCTTTTTATAACCAGCTTTCAGCAGCTTGTTAATAAAAAGATAGCGTAATATGGTTTCTTTCTGTTGTAACCTTTTTAACTCCGGTTGACTTTTAACCGGAAAGTTTTCAGTTGTATAAATCCGGTTGTATGTTTCATTTCTGTAATCGACCTCCTGTGTTACGGTTATCCAGAGCCTGTAAAGATCTTCATTGGGGAAGGCTTTTCGCAAATGTTCAAAATAGCCGGGATCAATATCTGAAGGGTTGATACACGATGCCGTCGATAAGTTTTGGTATTCGAGGATGAGTTTTTTGAGAGTATCAATTCCTGTTTCTTTTCGGGCGCTAATCAGAGCAATTCTGGTATCCAGTTTTTTTTCAAGAAAAGCGACATCCAGCGAGATCCCTTTGCGTTCCATAACATCGGCCATATTGATGGCGAGGATGACAGGGATATTCATATCTTTTATCTGCGAAAAAAGGAAGAGGTTTCGTTTTAAGTTTTCAACGTCGGCAACTACTACGGCAACATCGGGAAAACTTTTATTGTTTTTGTCGAGCAGCAGGTCAACCACTATCTTTTCGTCGGCAGAAGTGGCGTTCAGGCTGTATGTTCCGGGCAAATCAGTAATATGTGCTTTAACACCATCCGCCAATTTGCAGGTTCCTTCTTTTTTTTCGACAGTTATTCCGGGGTAGTTGCCCACTTTTTGGTTCAGCCCGGTAAGAAGGTTAAATACTGATGTTTTCCCGGTGTTTGGATTCCCGATAAGCGCCACATTAAGTTGTTTGCCCATACCCGTTATCTCACATTCTTAATTTCGATTAAAGCGGCAGTCTCGTGGCGGATGGCAAAATAACTATCGTTAATATTTAAATACATAAGATCTCTAAAGGGGGAAAACTGCAGCAACCGAACTTCATTGCCGGGAAGACATCCCATTTCCTGAAGTTTTACGGGGATAATTTCGCCCGGAAAATTTTCAATAATTCCCTTCTCCCCAAGTTTAAGATGTATAATTGTTCTTTTCATTATTTCGCTTTTAATTCTATGACTGTCCTGCCCCATTGTTTAAAAAACGCAATTATACAATTTAAGACAACACAAAACAATCCTCATTTCTGAGGATTTTATTTCAGGCACGTGCTGAATAATATCAAAAAAATCTGTTGGTTCCGACAGAAATTATTGGTTCGTAATTGCCTCTTTTATTCCATCCTAAAACTATATTTTCCTGATCCGATGGTTATCATCAGCCGCTGTTCTTTTTTTACAACGTCCCTGATTCCCTGAACACCTTCCACATAGCCGCCATTCTCCCATATTTTTGTATCGCCTTCAAAAACAGTTACTTCTTCAAAATCAAAAAGAGGAAGGGCGACGGTTGCAGTCGTGTTGGCCGGAACCGACACTTCATGGATAAACGAACCGGATTCCTTTTTCCACGACGAAACAATCTGTCCGGCTACGGTTTCAATGGAAGCCGTCACCGAGCCGAGACCTTGCGGAACATACGGTTCGATGTAAATATTTTTATATCCCCGGGTGGTTTTGCCTTCCATAGGCGACTGAATACCTGCCAGAAATTTGTAGAAATATTCGGTGACGGAGCCAAACATCTGGTGGTTGTGCGAGTTACGGCCCGCCCACTCTTCGAGCAGTGTTGTTGCACCGTTTTTGATCCAGTAGCCGTAGCTGGGGTAGGTAGTTTGTGTTGCCACACGGTAAGCCAGATCATTTTCGCCACCCTGCACGAGTACGGGCCACAGGTATTTGGTCCCGATAATACCTGTGTTCAGGTGATCGCCCCGCTTTTGAATGTCATCCACAACGGTTCGGAATACCTTTTCGCGGTAATCCTGTGGAACCATGTTGCCCACGAGCGCCAGTAACTGGTAGGTCTGGAACGTATCTTTGGTTCCGTAAAGTCCGGTTTCCGAATCAAAAAACTTCCGGTTAAACTCCTGCCGGATTGTATCGGACAGAGCCCTGTAATAACGTGCATCTTTCGTAAAACCGAGTTCACCGGCAATTTTTGAAAGCAACAGGCTGTTGTTATAATAATAAAATGTATTGACCACCGCATGATTCGGGCAATCGCTTTGGCCGGGTGCGCACCATTCGCCCAGCGAATACCAGTAACCATCAAAATTATCGATAATAAACGGTTCCGATGGATCTTCATCTTTGCTGCCCAGCTCTTTCAAATAGTTAACATAGCGTTTCATGGTGGGATAATGTTCCTTCAGCATAAGCGAATCGCCATAATAATGGTTCATCCACCAGGGAATGAGAATGTAGGCGCTTCCCCAGGCAACGCCGCCGCCCATTCCGCCGACCAGTACAGGCGAAGTGTTGGGAATACGTCCGTTACGTTCCTGCGAATCGCGCATATCGTTTAGCCATTTGGTGTAAAAAGGCGCCATCATAAAATCGTGCATCGATGTTTCGGCAATCACTTGTCCGTCGCCATTGTAAGCGCCTTTCTCGCGGTGCGGGCAGTCAGTGGGGTAACTTTGTGTGTTGCTCATTTGCGACCATACTCCCGCGCGGTGGATTTGGTTCAGCAGTGAATCAGAAGAAACAAAAACACCGTTGTGTTCAAGAGCCGACCGCACCACTTTTCCCTTGACATTCAGTTTTTTGGGATTTTTACCATCGCTCGTGGTTACCTCGATGTAGCGGAAACCTGTATAAAAAAACCGCGGCTCGTACATCTCAATCCGGTCACTTTTGAGTGTATAGTCGGTCCAGGTTTCGGCATGGTAACGGAACTTGGTGCTGAGGCTGTCGCCCTCTTCCAGCGGTTTTGCGAAGAGGGAATCGTTGAGGGTCTCAGCGCCGCGAACGCGGATAACCTGCCCTGGCGTACCTTGTACTTCCAGTTGCCACCAGCCTGCCATGTTCTGGCCCAAATCGAACAGGAAAACTCCTGGTTCGGGGTTGGTTTCTTTCACCGGAAGCAATGTATTGGTTACTTTGATAGCGGGCATAAGCTGCGATTTCAGTTTTCCTCCCGGTTGTTTTGCCAGCGCCACTGGTTGCCATTCGGAATCGTCGAAACCAGAAGCCGACCAGCCGGGAAGTTCTTTCCGGGCGTCGTAGTCTTCGCCTCCGTAAAGATTATTAAAT
>CAYWBV010000011.1:0-3164 GCA_964455785.1 uncultured Maribellus sp. | reverse complement strand
AGTTGTCGAGAATGCCGGTTTGAAAAAAAGCCGGTTCGCTCCACAACGACTTTTCTTCGTTGATCCAGATACGTACCCGCCAGTAATATTTTTTATTGCTTTGTAACTGCGGACCAGCGTAGGCCAGGTTTGTGGTCTGGTCGCCGGATACTTTTCCGGTGTTCCATACCTCACCGGTTTCATTTTTTATGTCTTTGAGGCTCTCCGCCACAATCACCTGGTAGGCATCCTGCAAAACGCCTCGTTCCTCTGAAACAATCTTCCACGAAAAACGGGGTTGCTGCGTGTCCACTCCCAGCGGGTCGCTCAGGTACTCAACCTGTAACCCGTCAATTTTAACTTTTTGGGGAGTCTGGCACGAGGTGACTGCCAGAAAGTTTAATCCGAACAGTATCAGCCATAATTTTCCGATTTTGATACGTAACGTATTTCTCATCTATTCAACTTTTTATGTATAAATTCAATTTTATCATTAGCCAGTGTTTGTTTAATAAACAGAGATAATGTATTTCCCGGAAGGCAATTCAAACCGTCCCTGTTGTAATCCTTTTAGTTTTTGCGGATCAAAACCCGAATCCGAATCGTTTATGAAATGAATCTCCTGCGACGCCTCTTTTTTCAATTCTACCACAGCAGTTGATCCTAACGGAATTTCTATGACGTAGGTTACTTTGTTTTTTTCCTGTTTCCAATTGGAGACAATCATACCATAAGGAGACTGATAGTTACATTTCACCTGTTCCAAATCATCCGGGACTGCAGGCGACAGCCTGAATTTTTCAAAGCCTGGGTACTCCGGGTCGGGCCGGATTCCTCCCAGCCAGCGGTAAAACCACTCCGTAATGGTCCCAAACATGGGATGACAGTTGGAATACACATTGTCGCTTTCTTTCCAGGTTTCCCAAATGGTAGTGGCACCGTTGGCCATCATAAAACCCCAGCCCGGATATTCACGGCTGTTTACAATTTCGAAAACTTTTTCAGGTGAAACATATTTTGATACGGCTTCGAGGATGTATTTGGTCCCGAAAATACCTGTGGTAAAATGTCCGGAAGACGCATCATTCAACGATTTCAGCAATGAATCCACTGCAGCAGCAGTCTCATTCCGGGGGACAATATCATAATAAAGCAATGTGGCAAAAAGGGTTTGTTTATTTATTTCACCCGTTACCGGCTTGTCCCAGAACGCCTCTTTCAGCCGCTTTTTAATAGTTTCGGCCAACTCACTGTATTTTTTTTCATTTTCACTGTCATTCAATACCGAAGCAAACTTTTTCATCATTTCGGCACACAGCAAATAGTGGCTGGTTCCGGTTAATTCCACTGGCACAGGTACCAGCGATTCATGATCGCCCAGGCCAGAGTCAACCCAACCACCGGGATGAAGAGCATCTACCTTTTCCATCCATTTTTTGTTGAATTCATACATTTCCCTTAGCAGTTCCACATCGTTGTAGTAAAGATACAGATAGTACTGAGTGGTAAGAAATGCCGATTCCCAGCTAAGTCCGCAGTATTGGATTCCCACAAAAGGAGCCGTATCCACAAATACCGAATCATTTATCGCGTCAACCCAGTCATAAATGGTTTTTCGGTAAAACGACCGCATATCAAAATTGTAAATAAAAGCTTCACTGGTGGCATTCAGATCGCCTCCGTAACCGAACTTTTCACGGGCGGGGCAATCTGACTGAACGCTTATCAAGTTGGACAGGAAGGTTCTCTGAGTTGCCTCCTGGATTAAATTCAGCAAATCGGAAGAGCAGGAAAAACGATTGTTCCCGGGAACATTGGTGTTCAGCGCCAAACCCTCGATATCGTTAACTTCCGGGATTGAATTTAATCCTGAAATTTCGATGTAGCGGTAAGTATGAAATGTAAATTCGGGCTGGTACCACGCCACATCGTCACTGCCAAAAATATAAATGTCGGTTTGCCAGGCAACAGCAGGTGCGCCAGGGCCGCCAACGCCGTTTTTTTTAATCTGTCCGCAGACTGTTGTCATCGGGTTAAGGCTGCCATCCGGGTAAACCCGTTCTCCAAATCTGAAAACGACTGAATCGCCGGGCTCTCCTTTCAGTTTAATCCGGTATGTGCCGGTAAAGTTTACACCCATATCGATTATACAAATTCCCTCGTCCGGCGAATAAATTTTTGCAGGTCGCAAAGTATCTGTAATCTGCACGGGCGGGAAAAATGCTTTTTGCAGATTGCCTCCCGGTCCTTCCGAAAGAAGCACATTCTTCCACGGCGAATCATCAAAACCGGGCTGGTCCCATCCGTTTATTTCTTTTCGGGAATCATACACTTCGCCAAGATAAACGTTGTTTTTCAAAAGCGGCCCGTATGAATATCTCCAGGTATTATCGGTTCCAATTTCTTCTTTCTCTCCGTTTTTATATTCCACCACAATCTTCCCGATAAACACAGGCCGGCCGGTATTCAGCACTTCCCGAAGATTCCGGCGGCCCCACATCCGCAAAGGAAGCGGAAAATAAAAGCCGTTCCCCAGTGTAATCCCGATACAATTTTTTTCTGAACGGATTAAATCGGTAACATCATACTCTGTAAAATAAATTCTTTTGCTGAAGTCGGTCCACCCCGGATCGAGCATATTCATTCCTACCCTTTCCCCATTGATGGTCGCCTTGTAATACCCCGCAGCAGTTATCAACAGCCGCGCCGATTTAATTTTGTCTTTTGCGCGAAATTCCTTCCTGAAAAGTGGAGCCGGATCATCGGAATAAAAAAGCGAGTCGTTTTCAGGAATCGGTTTTCCGTCGCCAATCCATTGTGTTTGCCCATTGCTTTCCAACGTTAAGATTTCCGGTTTATCACTGTTGTTATGACATGCCCAAAAAAACAGAAGAATAAGGATCAGAAGTGATTTTCCTGCCCGAACGAAATTTCCAAAGTATCTAACAATTTGTTTTATCATCCGTTTGATTTCGTGTCTTTTTACTCATTCATTTTACTTCTTTAAAAGAACCCGGCAAATAATCCGTACCCGATAAAATCACCGGGGCATCTTCCAATCCGGCGGGTATTTTTTCGTAACCGGCAGTCCACCGTTGCGCTGTTGGATTGTTTTTCAGGCTCATCACATAATTGCAAAGTACCGACGTGTACTTTATTTCCAGGTGATTCTCTCCTTTTTTCAG
>CAYWBV010000010.1:27437-30120 GCA_964455785.1 uncultured Maribellus sp. | reverse complement strand
CCTTTAAGTTTACTTTAAATCCGTTGAAGAAAAAATTCTTCAATACAGATTAACCATAAAAACCTCTATTTTTGAGCAGATTAAAAAACTGAATCAAAAAAAATAAAACAGACAATGAATATTAGCGCTTTACAAAAAGAACGGGCAAAATATCAGCCTAAACTTCCCAAATCGTTACGCGGCGCCGTTAAACTGGTTGAAGGCGCCAAAACCGAATCGGTGGCCGATCAGAACGAAATCGGGGATCTGTTTCCGAATACCTACGGAATGCCGTTGATTACCTTTGAAGAAGGCACCGACGTATCGGGCAAAAAGCCGGTAAACGTGGGTGTTATCCTTTCCGGCGGACAGGCGCCGGGCGGACATAACGTGATTTCCGGTATTTTCGACGGTATCAAAAAAATTCACCCTGATAGTAAATTGTATGGCTTTCTTGGCGGCCCCGGTGGTTTGGTCGACCACAAATACATCGAGCTGACGGGTGATATTGTGGATGAATACCGCAATACCGGCGGGTTCGACATCATCGGCTCGGGCCGTACCAAACTGGAAGAAACCAAACAATTTGACAAGGGCCTGGAAATTGCCAAAGATTTGGGACTGAATGCGCTGGTTATTATCGGAGGCGACGACTCGAACACCAACGCCTGTGTGCTGGCCGAGTATTACGCTGCAAAAAATGCAGGGGTGCAGGTTATCGGCTGTCCGAAAACCATCGACGGCGACCTGAAAAACGGAATGATTGAAACTTCGTTCGGGTTCGACACCGCTACCAAAGTGTATTCTGAACTGATTGGAAACATCCAGCGCGATGCCAATTCAGCCAAAAAATACTGGCACTTTATAAAACTGATGGGGCGTTCGGCTTCACATATCGGTTTGGAATGTGCTCTGAAAACCCAACCGAACATCACGCTGATTTCGGAAGAAATTGCAAAGAAAAAGGAAACGCTCAGCGAAATAGTGGATTATATGGCCGGGATTATTGCCAAACGTGCCGAACATGGTGATAATTTCGGGGTGGCTTTAATTCCGGAAGGATTGGTAGAATTTGTACCCGAAATGAAAATCCTGATTGGCGAGTTGAACGACCTTCTGGCAGAAGGCACTAAAACTGCCGAGATTTTTCAGGGCGTAAAAAGGAGTTACCGTCTGGAATGGGTGGCCGAAAAGATTTCGCCCGAATCGGCTGCTGTATTTAAATCGTTGCCTCCGGGTATTGCCACTCAGCTTACACTCGACCGCGACCCGCACGGAAACGTTCAGGTTTCGTTAATTGAAACGGAAAAACTGATGGGTGAAATGGTAAAAGCAAAACTCGACGAGATGAAAAAGACCGGCGACTATGTGGGTAAGTTTGGCGTTCAGTACCACTTTTTTGGTTACGAAGGACGTTGCGCCGCCCCGTCGAATTTCGACGCCGATTATTGTTACTCGCTGGGATATACCGCATCGGTACTGGTTTCTGAAGGAAAAACAGGGTACATGTCGTCTGTACGCAATTTAACTGCCCCGGCCGAACAATGGATTGCCGGTGGCGTGCCGATTACGATGATGATGAACATGGAAAAACGCCACGGCCACATGAAACCGGTGATTCAGAAAGCGCTGGTAAAACTCGACGGCGCACCATACAAATATTTTGTTTCGAAACGTGGTGAATGGGCTTACAACACCAGGTTTATTTACCCGGGACCCATTCAGTATTTCGGGCCTTCGGAAGTTTGTGATCAGCCGACCGAAACCTTAAAACTCGAAAAGATTTAAATTCATACAGAACAAATAAAACAAAACCTTCTGTTCTTCGGGCAGGAGGTTTTTTTATGCTGAAATGGGTCTTTTTTTTCGTCGCAGGTTTTTATCTCGGCACAATAAATTAGTTTCCAGAAGGTTTTATGTAATGAACAAAATTTGGCTTAGCTTTGTATTTTGTATTTATGATTAGTAAAACATGGAAAAGATGAAAAAATTATTGGTTCTCGTGGTGGCAGTGTTTGCTTTAGGCGCCTGCCACAATTATAAAAAAGATGCACAGCAACTGGCGTTGCTAAAAGACAGTCTGGAACAGGAAGCCGCTTTTAAGGATTCGTCGATTGTCGGGTTTCTGAGTGATTTTAATGAAATCCAGGCCAACCTCGATTCGATAAAAAAGGTGGAGCAACTGGTTACCGTGCGGTCGAACAACGGAAGCGAACTCAACGAAAGTCAGAAAGAGGCGATTTTAGAAGATATAGCGATGCTGAAAGATTTGCTGCGGCGGAACAAGGAACTCACTGCCTCGCTACAGAAAAAACTGGGCAACGCCAACTCGAAAATTGGTAAGCTCGAAGGAACAATCAAACAGATGCAGTTGATGGTAAACAACCTCGAAGCCCAGGTTCAGGAAAAAGATGCTGAAATTGTTGCGCTCACCAACGAAGTGCAAAAGTTAAACATCGATATTTCGTCGCTGAATGAAAAGATTATGGCCGCCGAATCCGACAATCAGCAAAAATCGGAAACCATCGCTTCGCAAACGGTGGCCTTAAATACAGCCTTTTATGTTTTTGGAAGTATGAAGGAATTAAAAGACAACGGGATTATCGAAAAGAAGGGTGGAGTGCTTGGCATCGGGAAAACTCCTACCATCAAAAAAGATTTTAACCGCGATTATTTTACAGAAATTGATATTCGCGAATTTGAT
>CAYWBV010000010.1:0-27337 GCA_964455785.1 uncultured Maribellus sp. | reverse complement strand
GTGTAGTTGTTGTTGTCGTCAAACCAGGGGTTTTTGTCGCCGTCCCAGAAACCGATGTGCCCGCCAAAACCGTAATACCAGTTTAACCTGGGAGTGTCAAAAGCCTGCGCATGAATTTCATAAAGACCGGTAACGTTAAAACCTCCCCACCGGTTGGCCAGTAAACCTTCGATAGCCCTGTCGCCATCAATAAAATGTTTTATGGTCAATCCGCTCGACAATCCGCCCCGCACACCAATTCCTGTGTTGTAATCCTGGGCATTTGCTGCAATTATCATTGTAATTGCGAAAAAGGCTGTCAGAATTGTTTTCTTCATGATCAATTGTTTTAAAAATTTATCTATCTAACGTTTTAAAACGAATTTAGTTGTTTGTTTTTTTCAGAAGCCACGCCATATTTTTAGCCAAAGTCTGTATGGTTTGTATGCCCTCCTGGTCGGCCAGCACATCGCCGGGGTTGCGGCCAAGGGCAAAATTCCAGTACGACGAGCCGGGAACAATCATTTGGTTGATGAGGAAAAAGTTGTTGATGGTTTCGAAAGCGTGAAGCGCACCGCCGCGGCGTACCGCAATAACGGCAGCTCCCACCTTGCGTTTCAGCGTGTGTCCGTTGGCCCGCGTAACGTAACCTGCAACATCAATCAACGCTTTTACTTCGGTGGTTACGTCGGCAAAATAAACCGGCGACCCGATGACAATCCCGTCGGCTTCGACCATTTTTTCCAGACAAAAGTTCAGGTGATCATTTTTGATGTGGCATTTCCCATCCTGTATTTCCTTACATTTCATACAGGCTGTACATCCGTGTACCGGTTTGTTGCCCAGTTGTACCAGATCGGTTTCGATTCCTTCCCGCCGGAGAATATTAAATATCTCTTCGATTAAAAGGAATGTATTTCCGTTTCGGTGCGGGCTCCCGTTAAACGCTACAACTTTCATAGGCAAATTTTTTTTGATTTTTTTTGTGAACCCAAATATATGAATTTTCATTTTACCCAGGTGTATTTCAGAAATAGTTTGGGTACCGGATGGACTGTGTCACGCGGGCTTCGCCTCCGTTTCGGAACATCTGGCGGGTTGTGACAAAACGTATAAAATCGCTAAAACCATTCCGGTTGCACTGTTGTAATTTTAAAGCGAACCCCGAATGTTGATTTTATGTTTTCCGTCGGGTGTTAACCAATAATAATTGAACGGCGACCAACTGTTTCCGGTTAAAATCCCTATTTTTGTCGGTTTATAAATTGTAGCGTTTTTTATCGAAATGGAAATATCATACAACTGGCTGAAACAGTACATCGAACTGGAAGAGTCGCCCGTCGAAGTGGGCAAAATACTTACCCAAATCGGGTTGGAAGTGGGCAGCATAGAAGAAGTAGAAACGGTAAAAGGCGGGATGAAAGGTCTGGTTATCGGTGAAGTGGTGACCTGCGAAAAGCACCCCAACTCGGATCATCTGAGCAAAACCACGGTGAATGTGGGGAGCGGCGAACTGCTGCCCATCGTTTGCGGCGCACCCAACGTTGCGGCCGGACAAAAAGTGGTGGTGGCCACCGAAGGGACCACGCTTTATATGGGCGACCAGGAGTTCACCATCAAAAAATCGAAAATACGGGGAGAAGTTTCGCAGGGAATGATTTGCGCCGAAGACGAAATCGGTATCGGCGCCGACCACCAGGGAATTATCGTTTTGCCCGATACGGTAAAAGTGGGCACCCTCGCCAAAGATTATTTTAATGTACAGTCCGACTGGATGATCGAAGTCGATCTTACCCCCAACCGTATCGACAGCGGTTCGCACATCGGGGTGGCCCGCGATCTGGCTGCTTTTTTAAGTCAGACCCGCGAAATCAGCTACAGGCGTCCGCCGGTTGACCATTTTGTGGTGGATAACCACAACCTCGAAATTCCGGTGGAAGTGATTAATCCCGAGGCTTGCCCGCGTTATGCCGGGGTTACCATTTCAGACGTCGAGGTAAAAGAATCGCCCGAATGGCTGAAGAGCCGGTTAAAAGCCATCGGGTCGTCACCCATCAATAATATTGTGGATGTTACCAACTTCGTATTGTTCGAAACCGGGCAACCGCTCCACGCTTTCGATACCGGCGAAATTACCGGCGGGAAAGTGGTCGTGCGCACCTTGCCTTCCGGAACAAAATTTACTACGCTCGACCAGACCGAACGCGACCTTGGCGAAAATGACCTGATGATTTGTAACGCCGAGGAAGGAATGTGTATTGGCGGCGTTTTTGGCGGAAGTAAATCGGGGGTAAAAGATTCGACCCGGAATATTTTTCTGGAAAGCGCCTGTTTTGATCCGGTTTTTATCCGGAAAACAGCGCGGCGCCACGGGTTGAACACCGACGCTTCATTCCGTTTTGAACGTGGTACCGATCCGAACGGCGTGATTTACGCATTAAAGCGGGCGGCTCTTCTGATTAAAGAGGTAGCCGGCGGAACCATTTCATCGGAAATTGTGGATGTTTATCCCGTTCCGGTGGAAGATTTTAAAGTGTATGTTTCCTATTCCGGCATTACCCGCTTAATTGGTAAGGAACTGGGAGAAGAGACGGTCAAAAAAATATTGGCTTCCCTCGAAATAAAAATTGAAAAAGAAGACGAACGTGGACTGTCGCTGCTGGTTCCGCCCTACCGCGTGGATGTAAAACGCGAAGCCGATGTGATTGAGGAAATCCTCCGTATTTATGGTTACAACAACGTCGAAATCCCGACACTGGTAAAAGCATCGCTGCAAAATATCGAAAAGCCCGACGTAAACCAGATGCGCAACCTCGTTGCCGAAATGCTGACAGCGCAGGGATTTAACGAAATATGGTCGAACTCGCTGACAAAGGCTGGATATTACGAAGGATTAAACCAATTTAGCGATGAGAAAACGGTAAAACTTCTCAACCCGCTCAGCGCCGACCTTGCCGCTATGAGGCAAACGCTGTTGTTTGGCGGATTGGAAGCCATCGTTTACAATACCAACCGCCAGAATAAAAACCTGAAATTCTATGAATTTGGCAACTGCTATTTTTACAAAGGTTCGCACCTGAAAGAACACCCGGAAACCAACTACCGGGAAGAAGAACACGTCGCGCTGTTTGTCAGCGGAAGCAGGGAGGCCGAAAACTGGGCTGCAAAAGAACAACCCGCTTCGTTTTATACCTTGAAAACATATGCTGAAAATATACTGAAAAGGTTTGGATTTAATTCCGGACAAATCCAGGTTTCGGAAACGGAAAATGAACTGCTGGCCGAGGGGATAAACTACCGGTGGAATAACAAAACCATTCTCGAACTGGGTATGGTAGCCAAATCGGTTCTAAAAAAGATGGATATCGATGTTCCTGTTTATTTTGCCGATTTTGACTGGGGACAGATTATGTTTGGCCTGAAAAATCATAAGATAGTTTTTGAAGAACTTCCGAAATTTCCGGCGGTAAGGCGCGATTTGGCGCTGCTTATCGACCAGCAGGTAAAATTCGGTCAGATACGCGATGTGGCTTTTAAAGTGGAACGCCAGATTTTGAAGGAAATAAACCTGTTTGATGTGTATGAAGGGAAAGGTATTCCGGCCGGGAAAAAATCGTACGCAGTAAGTTTTATCCTCCGTGATGACCAGCGTACGCTAAACGACAAACAGATTGACAAAACCATGCAGAAACTGACCGATGCTTTTGTACGCGAACTGGGGGCGCAGTTGCGATAATTCGCGCAAATACAGTATCTTTTCATAAAATTGTTGAGAATGAACAGAGAAATTTTAATTGAACAAGCTGTAAAAAAGATTCGGCAACTTCCTGACAATAAAATTCAGCAGGTTAATGATTTCGCCGATTTTTTGTTAAGCAAAATCGCCGATAAAATTTTACTGGAAGGAATCAGCGAACTTGCCTCTGGTTCAAAATCATTTGAGTATCTGGTAGATGAAGACGACCTGTATTCGGTGGATGATTTAAAAGAAATGTACAAATGAAGAAAGGTGATGTTGTGCTCGTTTCTTTTCCTTTTACCGATTTTGCCGGGAATAAAAACAGGCCAGCGTTGGTTTTGATCGAATCGGAAAGCGACATTACTGTTTGTTTTATTACTACACAAATCCATTGGGAAACAGAATTCGATATTGTGGTTTCTCCCTCCAAACAAAATGGGTTGAAAAAAGAGTCGCTCATCAGGTTGAGTAAATTTGCAACTGTCGATAAAGACATTGTTTTGGGACTGCTTGGACGTTTGGAGAAAAAGTATATAATTGCGCTTAACCAAAATTTAATGAGTGTACTGCAACTTCGGGGCTGAATTTGTGTTTAATATTTCCCTGTATTTCGATAATCATTTATGCAAAACCATACAAAGGGCGTTATTTATGCGTCGATAACCGCGCTGTGCTGGGGATTTCTGGCTATCGGGCTTAAAATGGCCGACCGTGTGGTCGATCCGCTTACCATTGTGTGGATTCGGTTTGTGTTTGCGTTTGTGATGCTGGCCGGCTGGCAGGTAACCGTAAATCCCTCTTCTTTCAAGCTGATGACAAAACCTCCGCTGCTGCTGATTATTGCCGCCATCGGACTTTCGTGGAATTATATCAGTTTTATGCTTGGCGTTCATTATACCACGCCAAGCAACGCCCAGTTGTTTATTCAACTCGGCCCCATTTTGCTGGCTTTTGCCGGTATTCTCTTTTTTAAAGAGAAAATTCGGAGGAAACAGATCATCGGATTTGGAATATCTTTTATCGGAATCGCTTTTTTCTACCGCGACCAGTTAACTGCTTTTTTCGACAATCAGGAGAAATACAATCTGGGAATCATCTTTCTTATCACCGGAGCCGTTGCATGGGCTATTTATGCGATTCTTCAGAAAAAACTCGTTTCCGGCTATTCGGTTGACAGTTTGAACCTGTTTCTGTTCGGGTTACCGACAATTCTGTTTCTGCCATTGGCAGATCCCGCTTCGTTGCTGCAACTTCACTGGACCTGGTGGCTGCTTCTGTTTTTTCTCGGCGCCAATACTTTTGTTTCCTACACTTTTATGGCGATGGCCTTAAAATGTACCGAAGCCAATAAAGTGAGTATTATTCTCATCATGAATCCCATCATAACTTTTATTTCCATGTGGATTTTAACCCGGATAAACGTTGATTGGGTTGACCACGAACGTTTCTCGCTGATGACCGTGTTAGGAGCCTCGCTGGTTATTTCCGGTGCTATTCTGGTGGTTAAAAAGTCGGGAGGGAAAAATAAATCCTGATATTTTTTCTTCCATCTCTGTTCTAAAATAATTTTTTTTGAGAACCGGGTTTTTTGTAATTTGGGTGAAATTTTGAATCCGTTTTTATGAAAATAGGAACTTATTCCCGTAAAAAGCTTTTTTTTCTGTTGAACCCTGGTCTCTTCCTCCACCTCTGCCTTTGCCTTTGCCTTTTTTACGCATGCAATACTAAAGAATCGAAAATTATAACGGTTACCGGCGAAATTCCGGCAGGCGAAATCGGGAAAACCCTTCACCACGAACATCTGCTGGTCGATTTTGTTGGTGCCGACAGTACGGGGTACCACCGCTGGAATAAAGACAGCGTGGTTGAAAAAGTGCTTCCTTATCTTTTGGAAATAAAAAAGCTTGGTTACAAAACGCTGGTCGAGTGCACCCCGGCCTACCTTGGCCGCGATCCGGAACTGATGAAAATGCTGGTGGAAAAATCGGGGATCCAAATTATTACCAACACCGGTTATTACAGCGCAGTGGGCGGTAAATTTATCCCGTCTCACGGATTTACCGAAACCGCCGAACAGTTGGTCAATCGTTGGATAAACGAGGCTAGAAACGGTATTGAAGGAACAGGTGTTTATCCGGGTTTTATCAAAATTTCGGTTGAGCGCGGCCCGCTGACGGAAATGAACCGTAAAGTGGTGGAGGCGGCCTGTATAACACACAAAGCCACCGGTTTGGTAATTATGTCGCACACCGGGCTTGCAGTTCCTGCTTTTCAGGAACTGGAAATATTAGAGAAATACGGCGTTCATCCTTCCGCATTTATCTGGACTCATGCCCACAATGAACAAGACAATCTGAAAATGGTGGAGGCTGCACAAAAAGGCGCCTGGATTGCTTTCGACAATTTTGATCCCGACCGGCTCGACCGGTTTGTGGAGTTTGCCCTTCTGATGAAAAAAGAGGGTTTGCTGAACAAACTTATGTTTTCGCATGATGCAGGCTGGTACCAGCCCGGCGTAGCAGGCGGTGGAGATTTCCGGGGATTTACTGAAATCGAAAAACTCCTCATTCCGGCACTGGAAAAAAATGGGTTGTCGCAACAGGATATTTATCAGCTTTTTACGGCAAATCCGGCCGAAGCTTTTAAGGTAAAAATACGTTTAAACAGATCGTAACAGCAATTAAATTTGAATGATAATGAAAAAGGTCGGCATAAAACTGGTTTTTGTAGTGATTTCTGTAGTGGGGTCCTGTTTGGTTTCGGCACAGGCAAAACCCGAAGCCGGAGACCCGCCCAACCCTGCCAATATTCCGGGGTTCTATATTTCAACACTCAATGATATTCAAATAAAGATGGAGAACGTTCGGGCGGGCGAGGTGAAAATTGTTGCAACTTCGCCGGGTGGGTTACCGGTTTATGCTGTTTATTATGGTGAAAAAGAGGATTTTAAAACACAAGCCAATTACAATTCTGCAGTGGCTGCCCGCAATCCTGCGTATTATGCAAAAAAAGACAGCACAACAAAACCGGTGGTCTTTTTTGTTGGCCCGGTACACGGCCAGGAAGTGGAAGGAATGGCAGGTTTGATGAATCTGATTCAAATTGCCGAAACCGGGAAAGATTACAGGGGAAAAGAGTGGCCGGAGTTAAAATATAAAATGGAGCAGTGTCGCACCATCATCATTCCCTGCGGAAATCCTGACGGCAGGAAACGGTGTCCGTACGACAGTTTTGTCGGGCTTCCCACAAAAATTATGACCAAATACGGACAGGGAACCCACAAAGACGGAACTTTATGGGGCTGGCCACAGGTAAAAGCGCTCCATCCGTTAAAAGGAGACGTCGGGATTTTGGGCGCTTATTTTAACGACAATGGTATCAATATCATGCAGGACGAATATTTTAAACCCATGGCAGAAGAAACAGCCGCAATTCTGGAAATTGCGCGCATAGAATCTCCTGATATTACGGTTTCGCTGCACTCGCACGAATACCCTCCGTTAATTTTACAACCCGCCTACCTGCCAATGTTTATGAAAGATAGGGTGCATGAATTGGCAGAGAGTGTAAACACCCGGTATAAAAATACTGGTTTGCCCTACCACTCCGAAGAATGGTTTTGGAGCCCAACGATTGAAGATGAAAAATTTCCACTCCAAACTACGTTTAATCTAATTTCTGCTTTACACCATATTTCCGGAACCATGGCTTTTACGTTTGAATGTTGCCACGGGTCTGTTTCTGAAAATATTCCGAATCTTGCCGTCGGTTATGACCAAATTCTGGATATTCAACTTTTGTTGTACGACGAAATGTTTAGCTATATTTTGGAAAATCGCCTGGTTTGGAAATAAATCTTTGTGAGCACAACCATCAGTTGCCCTTAAAAACTAAAAATGAAATTTTACATCATCTTTTTATATGTTGTATAAAACAAATGGTCGGTTTTGATTTTCAAAATTCGTAACTTGGGGAAACATTCCAATCGATAAACCGTTGCCGTTCTTCTTTTTTTAATAGAAACCAAAAATCTTCTGAGCTATGAAATACAGGTCGAACAGCATATTGGCGCTTATCCCTCAGAGCGATGAAGGTGAACGTTTATTACAACAGGTCTTTTTTTTCCAGCAATCGCTGCAAATGCGTGTTTTTCTGCTGAATATCATCCATCCCATCGGATGGTTCATCCGAAGCTTTCAGCCTAAAAAAGCAGTAAAAATTAAGATGACCGCAAAAGACGAGTTAAAAGATTTTGCCGCAAAAGCTTTTCAGAATAATATTCCGGATGATTATATTTTGCGGGTTCAGGTCGGGAAAAAAGTTCCGGTTCTGGTCAACGAGTCGCAAAAAGGGGGATACGAATTTATCGTAATTGACAAAAGCTGTGATAATTATCCCGGTTCGTTTTGTAAAAATGAAGTCGATAAATTTATCAGCCGTTCGTTTTGCCCGGTTTTGACGATAAATAAAGATTTTCAGGTACATGAAATCAAAAAAATAGTCGTTCCGATCGACATTTCCCAATCCACAAAAAAAAGATTATACTGGGCCACCTATTTTGCAAAAAAATACAATGCAAAGATTCAAATTGTTTCTGCGCTGAACGCCGACATCAGCGAGACCAAAAGTTTGGCTTACAAAAATGCCGAAAACATCAGAACCATGCTGACAGGCCGTGGAGTAGTGTGCGAAGTGGTAATTCTAAAAATACAACAACAGGAAAGCCACAAAGTAATTTTGAATTACATTGGCGAACAAAATCCGGATATGATCATCATTCGCACGCATCAGGAATCGATGTTTGCTGCGGGGAAGATCGGAAAATTTGTTTCCGGGATTGTTCATGGATGTAGAATGCCTGTTTTTGCAGTGGGGCAATCTACTCATTCGCTCCCCGCTGATTTTGAGTAAAAATCTGATCCTAACATTTTAGATTGAGAATCATGACAAATAAAATTCAGGAATTAACGGAAAAGATATATAACGAAGGGGTTGTTAAAGCAAAATTTGATGCAGAACAAATCGTTGCCGAAGCGAAAAATGAAGCCGCTGAAATTGTAAAAACGGCAAAACTGCAACGGGTGGAAATTATTGAACATGCCAAATCTGAAGCGGCCGAAATGAAAAATAAAGCCGGTGCTGAAATGCAACTCGCCGCAAGGCAGTTTGTCAGTCATCTGAAACAACAGATTGAAAGATTGATTGTTGCCCAACAAACTGGGCCGTCGTTAAAGGAATCGTTTAACGACACTGAATGGGTAAAAAACATCATCACGGAACTGGTGAAAAACTGGAATCCACAAAACACTGACGGGCCCGACCTCCAGGTGATAATCGCCGAAACGGAGAAAAGCAGATGGTTTGATTTTTTGAACGACAGGGCACTGAAAACGCTGGAGCAGGGAGTGGAGATTCAATTGGATACCAAAATGAAAAACGGATTCAGGATAGGGCCCAAAGACGGTAGTTATTTTATCCGTTTCACCGAAGAAGATTTTGAAAACTATTTTAAAGGATATTTTAAGGAAAAAACCAGGGAACTGTTGTTTGGTCCAGACAAAAACGACAATTAAATCTGGTAAGTGAATTTATTGCTGAGAGCGTTGTGGTAAAACTTACATAAAAGTTTTGGTGTACCGGGATTTTGAGGAAACAGACAAGTTCTGAATTGAACCTTTTAAGATTCTCTGGGTATGTTAAAAAAGAACTATTATTGTTTGGTTGCCGGACTTCCCGATTTGTTTTTTAACGAAAACAGACCGGGTTTGAGTAGTTTGGAGTTTAGAAACGACCTGCGCGAACAATTACACCCTGCCGATTTCGAACTGGTCAAGTTGTTGTTTTTTCATTCCGACAATCGTAATCTTTTGAACCTCCTTTTCAGAACCAGTGAACCATTCGATACAGCCGGAAATTTTACAAAAGATTTCCTCGAAGAACAATTGATTCGACCCCTGCAATTACCTGACTACATGGTGCAGTTTATCCGCTGGGTAAAAACCATTGAAATCAAGGCGCTTGATTTACAGTGTGAGAACAAGTTGCAAAGCCTGTTTTACGAATATGTTCTGCAGTTTGGAAATTCATTTGTAAACGAGTGGTTCAGGTTTGAACTGAATATGAAAAATATGTTGACCACCATCAATTGTACCCGTTTTGATTACCCGCTTCAAAACCATCTTATCAGGGTCAGGCAAAATTCAGAAGTGTATTCACTGCTGGTTAACAACCGGTTGAAACCGGAATATTTTGAAGAGGAAGTACCTTTTGCCGATTCCATTTTCCGCGTAGCCGAATCAAACTCCGAAATGCTGGAAAAAGAAAAAGCATTTGATCGGATTCGCTGGGATTTTCTTGACGAACAAACTTTCTTTCACTATTTCACCATCGAAAAAATCATCAGCTTTCTTCTAAAACTGATCATCACTGAGCGGTGGATGAAATTAGAGACAGATACGGGTAAAAGATTATTGCAAAGGCTGATAAACGATTTAAAAACAAGCTTTGAATTCCCTTCTGAATTTAGCGGGGTAAAATAAACAATATGGCAACAAAGGGAAAAGTTACGGGGATAATTTCGAATCTGGTAATGGTTGAGGTTGACGGGCCGGTTTCGCAAAACGAAATTTGTTACATTCTGTTACACGATGTAAGGTTGATGGCCGAGGTTATCCGAATTGGACAGTGGGTATATATTCAGGTTTTTGAAAGCACCCGGGGTTTAAAAACCGGGGCCGAAGTCGAATTTACCGGTCACATGCTGGAAGCTACGCTCGGGCCGGGTATTCTTTCAAAAAACTTCGACGGGTTGCAGCACGACCTGGACAAAATGGAAGGTATTTTTCTGAAAAAGGGAAACTATACGCCCGCTCTCGAAGACGATAAACTTTGGGAGTTTTCACCGCTGGCGAATCCTGGCGACAAAGTGATACCCGGTTCTTGGTTAGGCGAGGTAAAAGAAAACTGGATTGCCCACAAAATAATGGTTCCGTTTAGTTACCACGGAACTTTTACTTTAAAATCGGTTGCCGAAAAAGGGGAATACAAAATTAACGACACCATCGCCATCATCTTGGATGAAGAAGGCAGAGAATATCCGGTGAGTATGGTGCAAAAATGGCCTGTAAAGATCCCGATAAAAGCTTACCGGGAAAAACCGCGTCCGTTTGGTTTTATGGAAACCGGTATCCGCGTTATCGACAGTTTGAACCCAATTGTGGAAGGAGGGACCGGATTTATTCCCGGGCCGTTTGGAACAGGGAAAACGGTTTTGCAACATGCGCTTTCGAAACAGGCCGAAGCGGATATGATTGTTGTGGCTGCCTGCGGGGAACGCGCCAACGAAGTGGTTGAAATTTTTGCCGAATTTCCCGAGTTGGACGATCCCCGAACCGGACGGAAATTAATGGAACGGACCACTATCATTGCCAACACGTCGAACATGCCGGTGGCAGCCCGCGAAGCCTCGGTTTACACCGCAATGACCATTGCCGAGTATTACCGATCGATGGGATTAAAAATCCTGTTGCTGGCCGATTCTACCTCGCGTTGGGCGCAGGCGCTCCGCGAAATGTCGAACCGGATGGAAGAACTGCCCGGCCCCGATGCTTTTCCAATGGATTTGCCCGCTATCATTTCAGGTTTTTATGCCCGGGCAGGTTTTGTCTATCTGAACAACGGAAATACCGGCTCGGTTACTTTTATTGGAACAGTGTCGCCCGCAGGAGGAAATTTAAAGGAACCGGTTACCGAAGCTACCAAAAAGGCGGCCCGGTGTTTTTATTCGCTGTCGCAAAAACGAGCCGACGGCAAACGGTATCCTGCCATCGATGCGGTTGACAGTTATTCAAAATATTTGGAATACCCCGAATTTATTGAGTTTATGACAAAAAAGGTTGCCCCCGGCTGGGTTAATAACATCATTCAGGCGAAAAATATCCTTATCAGGGGCCGTGAAGCTTACGAACAAATTAATATTCTGGGTGACGACGGCGTTCCCATCGAATATCATGTTATTTTCTGGAAATCGGAGGTGATCGATTTTATCATCCTCCAGCAAGATGCTTTTGATCGGATCGACGCCTCGACTCCCATTGAACGACAACGTTATATGATGGACAAAGTGCTGGAGATTTATCACACCGATTTTCAATTCGATAATTTTGAGGAGGTTAATCCCTATTTCCGGAAAATTATCAATGTGTTGAAACAAATGAATTATTCTGAATTTCTTTCCGATAAGTTCATTTCCTGGGAAAAGGAATTACAGGAAATTATAGCTAAAGGGAGCACGGTCGAAAATAAAACAGAATAACAGCATCAAACAAAAATTATGGAAACCAAGGCATTTCAGAAAATACATACCAAAATCGATCAGATTACAAAAGCAACATGTTCGTTACATGCCAGCGGGGTGGGCAACGAAGAAATGGCAGTGGTAAACAACCGGTTGGCGCAGGTGGTAAAAATACAGGGCGACCTGATTACATTACAGGTTTTTGAGGGAACCGAAGGAATCCCCACCAACGCCGAAGTTATTTTTCTTGGGCATGCTCCGCAACTTTCGGTGAGCGACGAACTAAGCGGACGTTTTTTTAATGCTTACGGTCAACCCATTGACGGGGGGCCGCCGGTTGTGGGTAAAATGGTGGAAATTGGAGGTCCATCGGTTAACCCGGTCAGGCGGAAACAGCCGTCGGAACTGATTGCCACAGGAATTGCCGGAATCGACCTGAACAATACGCTGGTAACCGGACAGAAAATTCCTTTTTTTGCCGACCCCGATCAGCCCTACAACCAGGTGATGGCGCTGGTTGCACTGCGCGCCAAAGCCGATAAAATTATTCTCGGCGGGATGGGAATTACAAACGATGATTACCTGTTTTTTAAAAATGTTTTTGAAAATGCCAGAGCCATCGATCGTATCATCAGTTTTGTGAATACCACCGAAAATCCTGCAGTTGAACGTTTGCTCGTCCCCGATATGGCGCTGACTGCAGCAGAATATTTCGCTTCCGAAAAAAACCAGAATGTACTGGTTTTACTCACCGATATGACACTTTATGCGGATGCGTTGAGTATCGTTTCCAACCGGATGGATCAAATCCCGTCGAAGGACAGTATGCCCGGTTCGTTGTACAGTGATTTGGCCCGGCTTTACGAAAAAGCGGTACAGTTTCCCAGTGGCGGGTCGATAACGATTATTGCGGTTACAACTCTTTCGGGAGGCGATATTACCCATGCTATCCCCGACAACACCGGATATATTACCGAAGGACAGTTGTTTCTGAGAAAAGATACTGACATCGGGAAAGTGATCGTAGATCCTTTCCGAAGCCTGTCGAGGTTAAAACAACTGGTCATCGGGAAAAAAACGCGGGAAGACCACCCGCAGGTGATGAATACGGCCATCCGGCTTTATGCTGATGCTGCCAACGCCAAAACGAAAATTGAAAATGGATTTGACCTCACCGACTATGATAAACGGACCATCACTTTTGCCAGAGAATATGCAGAAAAATTACTTGCCATCGACATCAACATTGAAATTGATACGATGATTGATACCGGCTGGGAGTTGTTTGCCAAATATTTCACCGTGGCAGAAACCGGAATAAAAGCAGAATTTGTTGAAAAATACGGAAAAAGAAAGAACAACTAATTTCATTTTTTAAAACTTACAAATTATGGAAAATCATCTCGTTACCATTTTAAGGATCACATCGCCGCGGTTGGGAAGTTTTGTAAAAGACAAATTCGAAGCAAAAGGTATCGAATGTTTTTTTACCAACGAAGGGATGACTATTGGCAGCCAGTACAACCCTGACGAGGTGCTGTTGAAAGTGAAAGTTGCCGATTCGGAAAAAGCCGTAAAAATATTGCTTCAGATTCATAAGAAGTATGATTTGGACAAAATTGATGATGATAATTCGCTTGCTCAGTTGAAAAAAATACTGGTCCCTGTAAAATTAGGGAGCGAATGTATTGCCCTTTGCAAATATGCTATGTTGCTGGCGCAAAAAACAAATGCCGAAATAAAACTGCTTTATGTTTATCCCGATCCTACGGTTGACGAAAGCGACAAACACACGGTATCGTGGGAAAAGTATGTTCAGTTGGAGCTGAAGGAGGCTTACCTGCTGGCTCAAACTAAACTTGTGAATTTTAGTGTTGAACTGAAAAAACAAATTCCTGAAGATTTGTTTAAATCGGTAAAACTCCACTATCGTATGTTAAAAGGAATTCCGGAATATGTAATTGCCGATGCTGCGACGAGGTACCATCCTGATTTAATTTTGATGGGAACGCGCGGAGGCCGGGAAACCGGAGAATTTGAAAAGTCAACCGTAAAAAAGGTGGTTGAAACGATTGGCTCCCCGCTTTTGGTTGTCCCTGTTTCGGCTGCTTTTAAAGGCAGCAATACAATAAAAGTAATGTATGCCACTGATTTTTATGAAACGGATAAATTATCGTTCGACAAGTTGTTAGATATTTTAAACCCTTATCAAAAGGAAATTTTTTGTGTGCACATCGATTTGAACGACGATGAACGCCATCAGGAAAAAGTAAAGGAACTGAATAACATGCTCCGGGAGACTTACAGTCAGCACAACATCAGTTGCGTACTTTACCAAAGTAACGATGTGGCCGAAGGAATCCAGTCGTTTGCCGAAAAAAACAACATCGACATCATTTCATTTTCAAAAATAAAACGATCTGCTTTCTACAAAATGTTTCATGCCAATTTATTCGGAAAAATTGTTTCCGTCCAAAAGGTACCGATGTTGATTTTCCCGGTTTAAAACCAATAATTTCTGAAAGTGGCCATAAAATTTCAATACAATAAAACCGAGTTACAGGGTCTCAGCAAGCAGTTGGATATCCGGCTCAGGGCGCTTCCCACCTTAAAGAACAAGGAGGCGGCACTTCGTTGGGAAGTAAAAAAAGCAAAGGACAAAGCCACGGAACTGGAAAGAATAGTACAGGATACGATGGAAAAATATTCTTTTTCTGCGGGGTTGTGGAACGAATTCAGAACAAACCTGGTCTCCATCGGGCAGGTAAAAATGGGTGCCTGCAAAATTGCCGGTGTGAAAATACCGGTTTTGGAGGAAGTTCTTTTTAGCGAGGCAGAATTTAGTCTTTTCGAACAACCTCAGTGGTTTCCCGAGGGAATTGCCCTGATAAAAAAGTTGGCCGGGACAGTTATTGAAAAGGAATTTTTTGTGCGTAAAATGAAACTGCTCGACAAGGCGCGGAGAAAAACCACCCAAAAAGTAAATCTTTATGAAAAAGTGCAGATACCGGGTTACGAAGATGCCATCCGCAAAATAAAAAGGTTTCTCGAGGACGAGGAAAACCTTTCAAAATCGGCACAGAAGATTGTAAAAAAACGACAGCAAAACCAAATGGAGACAGCATTATGATTGTTCCGATGTTAAAATATAACTTTTTGGTTTTCTACAGAGAATACACTCGTTTTTTGGAAGAACTCCAGCAACTCGGTGTTTTGCATGTGGCTGGGAAAGAAATGGAAGTTACCGAAGAAATAAAACAAAAATACCGGCAGATCGACAGGATTGAAAAAGCGATACAATTTTTGAAGGGCAGGGGAGTGCCTTCCGCAATTATTTCTGAGGAAATGGAAGGCAAACTTGTTGTGGATTACATTGCGGAAAAAAAGGCGGAACTGGAATCTCTGTTACAGGAATTGGAAGAAACTAAAAAAGAGCTTCAAAAAGCCGAACCCTGGGGAGAATTTTCTCCTGAAATTTTGCGGAGGTTGAAAAAAGAGAATATTCATATCAAATTCCTAGTCGCCGCTAAAAAAAGATTTGAGGAAATGGAAAATTCCGGTTTGCCGGTGGTGACAATCTCGGAACGGAGTGGACAGGTTTATTTTGTTTTGATTCAAAAAAATAAAAATGAAGCTGAACCCAATGCAGAAGAAGTAATCCCGCCGGCTAAACCATATTTTGAAATTGAACGGAAGCGGAAGGAAATACAAAACAAAGTCGAACGTATCAACAGCGCTTTCGACGAATACGCAGGCTACGCCATTTCTTTGCTCGAAAAAATGGAAAAAGAGAAGATTGCCTCACTCGCTTTTGACGAAGTTTTTTTGAATACCTCGGTTGAAGCCGATGAAAAACTGATGATTCTTGAAGGTTGGGTGCCGGTTCACCTAAAAACGCAGATCGACAATTTTGCTGAGAAAGCCAATGTTTTATTTATTTCCGCAAAACCAAAGCCGGACGACGCTATTCCAGTATTCCTGAAAAATAACCGCTTTGGAAAATTGTTCGAACCTATCGGGAAGATGTTTTCTTTGCCCGACTACAACGAACTGGATTTAACGGTTTTTTTCGCTCCGTTTTTTATGATGTTTTTCGGATTCTGCCTCGGCGATGCCGGTTACGGGTTACTGTTTGTGGTGGGCGCCGGTTTGTACAAATTTAAAGCAAAGGAAACATTCAAACCCTATCTCACGCTCATCCAGTTTTTGGGTCTGGCTACTATTATTTTTGGAGCTGTCTCGGGAACATTTTTCGGGATGAATTTAATTGAAGCCGAAATTCCCTGGCTCGGGAATGTAAAAAGTCTTTTCCTGAATCCCGACAAAATGTTTAACCTGGCGCTGGTGTTGGGCGCGCTTCAGATAATTTTCGGGTTGTGTATAAAGGCAGCTAACCAAACTCGGCAGTTCCGGTTTTTATATTCACTTTCAACCATCGGATGGCTTGTGGTTTTGTTAGGCAGTGCAGGCTATGTTTTGCTCACCAAAACCGGCGTTTTACGTCCCAATCAAACAATACTGTATCTTATTCTTGCTACCGGTTGTTTTTTTATTCTCTTTTTCAGCGATCCGGGCGTGAATGTTTTTTCAAGGGTCGGCAAAGGAATTTGGGATATTTATTCGACAGTAACCGGTATTTTCGGCGACCTTTTGTCGTACATCCGGTTGTTTGCGCTTGGACTTTCCAGCGGGATTTTGGGTTTTGTCATCAACGACATTGCGCTGCAAATTCTTGGCAGCTCAAAAATTTTAGGCCCGGTATTTTTTGTTGTGTTTCTTGTTCTCGGACATACGCTGAATATTCTTATTTCATCGCTGGGGTCGTTTGTCCACCCCATGCGTTTAACGTTTGTCGAATTTTATAAAAATGCCGGATTTAAGGGTGGCGGAGAAGAATACAAGCCGTTTTCGAAATAGAAATAAATCACAAATTTTAAATTGAAATCATATGACAACAGCAGTAATTTTAGCTTACACCGGACTCGCAATCATGTTGATTTTTTCGGGTGTAGGAAGCGCTATTGGAGTTTCGAAGGGTGGAAACGCAACTGTGGGGGCGCTCAAAAAGAAACCCGATAAATTCGGGAGTTATCTTCTTTTGAGCGCATTGCCCGGCACACAGGGATTGTACGGCTTTGCCGGGTTTTTTATCATCAACAGTAAGGGAATTATTACACCTGAAATGACGATGCTCCAGGGAGTAGCCGTTCTTGCCGCCGGGTTGACACTCGGTTTTGTCGGATTCTTTTCGGCGCTCAACCAGGGTGAAGTTACATCGAACGGGATTGCCGGTATCGGATCGGGTTACGATATTTTTGGGAAAACCATGGTGTTGGCTGTTTTCCCGGAATTGTATGCCATCATTGCGTTTGCCGCTACTTTTTTAATCAGCGCAAGTTTGTAAGTCGCCGGAGATACTAAAACAGTAAAACAGCAGGTTTTAAAAACCTTTGGCTTTCATCAGCCGATCGAGTTCAGGCCATTTAATCCCTTTGCTGAAACCGGCGGCTACTTCGGGTTCCAGTCCATCGATCAAAACATGGTGCAACCCCAATCGTTTTATCCGTTTTTTCAGAATGGCATTTTCCTTGTTTTCTTCGGCAACCATTCCGGCGTACAACACATTGAACCAGATTTCCATTTCCAGCGCATCGTTATCGTAGAAACGGCTCAGGATTAAAATCAAGTTAAAAACTTCAGGATTAACGTCTTTTGTTGTCCGGTTGAAGATGGCGACAAAATCATCATATATTTTCCGATCTCCGTGTTTTTTCCCCAGCTTTTTCAACCTTGAAAAGTACTGAACATCGGTTGGGGCAAAACGTTCGCCGCCGGGTTTGGTCACATACACACACCAGTCGTCGAAACTGCCCGTATCGAATTCGACAAATCCTTTATTACTGAATGTATTTAGTTTTTGAGGCATAGGTAAAACAACTTAACTTGATTTGGTGGATTAAAAATACATTTTTTTGTTATGCTTTAATAATTTTTTCAATCCGTGCATCCAGTTGTTCCTGGTCGGTCGTAAAACTGGCCAGCCCGGCCAGGTTAAGTAAGGTGTCGATAGCCAGTTCTCCGTTTTTTATACGTTCTGCCCAGCGCTCGTGTTTTGGTATCTTCCCGTCGCCGGAAATATGTCGTAAATCTTCAGCACTTAATTTTGGGAACATGTCGCCGCACCCGGCATTGTGAGCGCGTTCAATCAATTCGCTGCCTGTTTTCGGGCAGTTTTCTGCCATCGTTTTGGCAAATTCCAATTCTTCTGTATTCACTTCCCACAACTTTTCGGGAGCAAATTCACGCGCCGAATCGGTCAAATCAACCCAATAAATTTCATCCAGTTTTGGGCTGAAATTTCCGCTGAGATAGTTTTTTCCATCCGCCGCCACTTTGGTGGGCATGGTAAAAACATCTACTCCCGCAAGCGCTTCCAACTGCTCGTAGCTGCGCAGGCTGGCGGCTATGAGTTTTGTCGGTTCCGGGTTATTTTTAGTCAGCTCTGTTACCCATTTCTGAGTTGAAATCACCGTACGTTCACCAGCACCCGAACCATCGCCCAGCCCGTTATCTTTGATATAAGCGCCAATTCTTCCGAGGAAAACATTCAGATAATTGGGTTTGGTAATGGCGGCGACCATCACATTTTGCCGTGCCGAAAATTCGAGAGTAAAATTGATTTTTACGCCTTTCTCGCGAAGTTTCCTGGCTCCGATTAAACCGGCGGCGGTGTACGGAACTTTGACAATAAACTGTTCGGGACAAATTTCAAAATAACGGGATCCGTAATTAACAATGGCTTCAATATCATTCGCCGTTTCCGTGTGAAGCTCAACACTTACCAATCCGCTGAATTTCCCCGCAAGCCGCAA
Source organism: uncultured Maribellus sp. (assembly GCA_964455785.1). GTDB lineage: Bacteria > Bacteroidota > Bacteroidia > Bacteroidales > Prolixibacteraceae > Draconibacterium. The sequence continues at coordinate 8,451 of CAYWBV010000010.1, read as the reverse complement.
TCCGTGGCGGGCGTTGAGGATAAAAGCAATTTCCACAATTTGTTCGGACAAAGGAAGTGATTTTACAATTTCTTTCGCCTCTGCAATAAACGAGTCGTAAATTCCCTTTTGGATTTCTTTGTTTACCAGCGTGTTGTTGGTGGTAAGCGCTGTCATCTCGGCAGTCCAGATTTTTTCGGCTTCCTCCATGTCGCCCGTATCGAGCCATAATTCGGTGCCTGTATTTTTTAAACCTTTCCAGAATTCATCGGGCTGTGCAACAAGAGGTTGTTCGTCAACTCCTTCAATAATAAATTTTCTGATTTTTCCTTTTAACAAATCATCCATATTTTTTTGATGAATAAGTTACGGAAAAAACGAAAAAGGATGTGTTAATGGTCTGGAATAATTTAATTTGAATGACTGGTTGGTATTCTGACAGGTGCTATTTTGTTTGGTTGAGAACAAAAAAAGCCGCTCCGTTTTTTTTATTGATGGAGCGGCTTTTTTCATCCTTTGCTGTTTTTATTTCAGTTCTTTACAGGCACTGTAAATTCCTTCGAACAAATCTTTAATATCTTTTGCCGCCACGGCCGAAAAAGCAATCCGGAGCAGGTTTCCAAGGGCGATAACCCCGATGCTGTATTTTTCAATCAACAATTTTCTCATTTTTTCACCTTCCAGTCCCTCTTTCAGTTCAATACACATAAAATAACCCGAATTGTAGGGAAGTGCAGTAAAATATTCGTTGTATTTTTCTTCGGTCAACGCTGCTTTTACCGCATCGTACCGTTGTTTCATGATGTTGAACTTGGCCGCTTTCTGGGCAGAATACTCCGGGCTGTTAAACGCTTCGAGCAACAGCGACTGCGAAATGTTGGCCGCGTTAGAGATATTTCCGCGGATGGCGCCGGCAGTTTTCGATTCGAGCGCACCATACAACGCTGCATCGCCGCCTTTAATCCCGTACGTTATAAACCCGACACGGAAACCCCAAACGTAGTCTTCCTTGGTTGGCCCGTCGATTTTTACGGCAAGTACATTTTCGTGTAACCGGCTCAGCGGAGCAAAAATACTTTCCGCGGCAATTCCGTCTTCGTAACCCAAACCGAAATAAGCGTCGTCGGTAAACACCACAATTTTGTTCCCTTTTTCGGCTGCCTTTTTTATGATGGCAACAATGGCATCCTGTTCTGTTTGTGTTGGCGTATATCCCGAAGGGTTATTCGGGAAGTTCAGGATGATGGCTTTTTTCCCGATGCCGCCTTCGTTCAGTTTTGTTTCGAGTGCTTCGAGGTCGAACCCGCCATTTTTGAAAAGGTTGAATTTAACAATATTGGCCCCATAAGCGTTAGTCAGGGTCAATGTGTAGTTTCCCCAAAACAGGTCAGGGCTCAATACGTCGTCACCATCGCCGAGAAACATATAACCGGCCATACTAATCCCGTGGGTGAGGGCGTTGGTAACTACAGGAAGACTTATTTCCTGTCCGTTTAACGAAGGGTTCTTTTCATAAATTTTCTTTTTCCAGCTTGCCCGAATATCCGGACGTCCGAAACTCGGTGCATACGGAAACACCAGCGACGGGTCCATGTTAATTTTCGAAGCGATGGCTTCGAGCCTCATGGGCGAACCGTCGTCCTCGACAGCAGTGCCAATGGTGGCGTTAATTCTTGTGCCCTTGGCTTCGGCAGTTTGCCCAAGGATTCCTTTTTTGGGGAAGAAAATATTTTTCCCCCTTTCGGAAAGAAGTTCGTAAACGGTTGTGCTTTTCTCGCGGACAATTACATTCAGTTCCTCAGCCTGTGGATTCATACTTAGATGCTTTTAAATTTTAGTCTGTTTTCGGCTGCAAGATAAAAAACAAGGAAATACAAAACATCAGGTTGCTGATATTTTGGCTAAAATCTTTATAAATTGCTAATAATACGCCAATAAATGTGAAAGATTGATATTTGTCTGTGAATATTGATTCCCGTTTTAGAAAGTCTTACTTTTATTCAGAAAATCAAATTAATCTCAACTAAAATGAAAATGTCGAAAATGAAAAGGAAATGGTTTTTACTGGGTTTGGCCCTGTTTGTTTTTTGGGGAGCACAAAGCCAAAACTGGCCAGGATGGCGGGGCGAGAACCGCGATGCAAAAGTTACCGGGTTTACAACGCCAAATGTTTGGCCCGACCAGCTTATACAGGTGTGGCAGCAAAAAGTAGGATTGGGAGATGCTTCCGTTTCAATGGTGGATGGGAACCTTTTTTTGAATGTAAAACAGGATGCCGATGAGGTGGCGCTTTGCCTCGATGCCGCTACCGGAAAAACCATCTGGCGGACTGTTTTGAACCCGGCGCCCGAAGTTACCGGCGGCGCCCGCTCTCACCCCGGGCCGCGAAGTACGCCAACCGTTGCCGATGGCAGAGTCTATCTGATTGGTGCAGGTGGGATGTTCAACTGTCTCGATGCCAAAACCGGCAAAACGATTTGGAAGAACGAAACTTTTACCGAGGTTCCGCAATTTTTTGCCGCCATGTCGCCGCTGGTTGTTGACGGGAAATGTATTGTTCACCTCAACGGGCACGAGAACGGCGTCATCGTGGCATTTAATGCCGCCAACGGAGAAACCTTATGGACGTTGAAAGAGCCGGGCACCTACTCGTCTCCTTTGCTGATGAAAATCGGGAACGATGAAATCGTTGTTTTACAGACCGAAACCGATGTTGTCGGGATTTCGAAGGAAGGAAGTTTGTTGTGGAAAATCCCAACACCCGGAGAACAGCGGTTTTACAACTCCACAACGCCCATTGTCAGCGGGCAGAATGTAATTATCTGCGGCCAGGGAAAGGGAACAAAATCGTTCAGAATAGAAAAGAAGGGCGACACCTTTTCTTTTACCGAAAACTGGGCCAATCCCGAATTTGGTGGTTCGTTTAATACTCCGGTGCTGAAAGACGGGAATTTATACGGACACGAAGCGCGGCTGGGAAAACTTTATTGTTTGAATGCTGAAACCGGAAAAACCTGCTGGGCCGATACTACTTCGCACAACCGGTTTGCTTCTATTCTCGATTTGGGCAATGTTATACTTTCGCTCCCCGCCAACGGGAAGATTCTCGTGTTTGAACCAAATCCTGAAATGTATGTACAAAAGGCGATCTATAAAATTGCTGAAACCGAAGTTTACGCTCATCCTTTGGTGGCAAACAACAGGATTTTTGTGAAGGAACAGGAAATGCTGACCTGCTGGTCGGTAAAGTAACGCGCTTACATATATTTTAAGGCCCCGACGATGCCAAAAAATCCGAACAGGGAAACCAATCCGGCAAGAATGATAAACAACCGGGTTGGTTTTTTTTCTTTCCAGTCGAAATAAATGGCCGGAAAAGCCAATACCGCCGAAACAATAAAACTGAGGTATGCCGGTAAAAGTCTGGCCTGGAATGGAATTTCCTCCGCAACCTCTTCTTCCATCTCCCGGCTCACCAGTTCCTCGGGGGTAAGAAACTCGCTGGCGGCAAAATATCCGGCAGAGATTGTATAAACTGCAAATACACCCAGCAAAATCAAAATCACAGAACCTACCACCCGGAAAACTTTTTTGTGCTCGACCCAGCCATAGACAATGGCAATAATGGCCGAAAAAATAAACCACTGTGGCAGCGTGTAGATGAATGTATCCTGGTTCATAAATATGATTTTAAAGTGAACAAAGTTGAGAAAATTTCCTCAATGCGAAAAGGAATAACCGGACAGGTTAAATATTATTATTTTTGGAGCTGATTATAAACATAACATGAAGAGACTTGAAGTTTATCCGCAGGCGAAAGCGTTGATTTTTGATTTGGACGGAACCCTGGCCGATACGATGCCGGTACATTTCCATGCCTATAAAAATATACTGGTGGATTTCGGCATCGATTTTACACCCGAACTGTTTGCCACTCTGGCGGGTGTCCCGGCGGTGGGGACCATACTCAAACTAAACGAAATCTTCGGGACAAACATGGATGCAGAAGAAATAGGGCATTACAAGGAACGGGAATACGAGAAGATAATGTACAAAATGAAACCGGTGGAACCGGTGGTTGAACTGATGAAATCGTATTACGGGAAGATGCCGATGTCGGTGGGGACCGGCGGCTACAAACGGCTGGCCTGGAAAACCATGGAGATTTTGGGGCTGGACAAATACATCGGTATTTTAGTTTCGGCGGAAGACGTGCTGCGGCCCAAACCATTTCCGGATACCTTTTTGAAGTGCGCCGAAAAAATGGGTATAACACCCGAAGTGTGCCAGGTTTTTGAAGACGGCGACCTGGGAATTCAGGCAGCCGCCGCTGCCGGAATGATGTCAACCTTAGTGACCGATTTTTATGAAGTGACCATTGGCAAGGAGTTGTAAAAGATACTTTTGAAATTGGATTTAATGAATTAAAAAATGAACCGTTCAGGAAAAACCATATTGTTTGCTGGTCTGGCGCTTACCGTTGCGCTGGTGTTCTTTATTCTGTCTTCTTCGTCAAAAGAGACCAAAAAGAAAAGGCGTAATGTCACTTTTGTTTTTTACAACGTGGAGAATCTGTTTGATACCGTTGACGAACCGGAAAAGGACGACGCCGAGTTTTTGCCGGGCAGCGAAAAGAAATGGGATGAAAAACGGTATGTGAAAAAGCTGGAAGATCTGTCGAAGGTTTTAAGTTCGGTTAATGAAACCGACCTGCCCGAAATTATCGGGCTTTGCGAGGTGGAAAACAAAACAACGGTATCCGATTTGGCCGCTACCGGCCGGCTTTCCCGGGGCAGATATAAGGTCGTTCATTATGAAAGCCCCGATACAAGGGGAATCGATTGCGCCTTACTTTATCGTTCAGGCGAGTTCAGGGTCACGGCTCATTCGCCAATCCGGGTTAACTTTAAAAACGAACCAGACCACAAAACCCGCGATATTCTGTATGTGAAAGGAAAAACCCGCAACCAGGAAGAGTTTCACATTTTTGTAAACCACTGGCCATCGCGGATTGGCGGCCTGGACAAAACAGAACCCGCAAGGATAGAGGTTGCCGGATTGCTAAAAAGTAAAATCGATTCGGTGTTGCAGACCAACCCAAAGGCGAATATTGTGGTGATGGGCGATATGAATGACGAACCGGCCAACAAAAGCCTCAGCAAAACCCTCGGCGCCAAAGTTCCCGGAACGCAGGGCGCGCAATTGATTAACCTGATGTTTCCTGACGATTTGTTACAAAAGGGTTCATACAATTACCGAGGCGAATGGAATATGCTCGACAACCTGATTGTTTCCCCCGGCCTGCTCGATGATAAAGGCTTTCGTTGCGGAGAGCAGAAAGGGTTTGTATTTCGGCAGGAATGGATGGAATATAAAAACCGGAACGGAGAGATTTCGCCCAACCGCACTTACGGCGGCCCCAATTATTACGGCGGCGTAAGCGACCACTTTCCGGTTTATTTTATCCTGCAGCGGTAGGATTTACCAACCCAAATCGTCACACACATTCTGGTTAAACTGTTTCTCTACGTTTACCCGTATCCTTCGGCCATCTTCGATGTATCCCGAAACGATTTTTGTTTTCGGATAGGCCCCGCCGGTGTAGCTTCCATCGGCTTCGTTAAAATGGGTGGAGTAGGTAGAATATTCGAACTCATCTTCCCAGAGAAGGCGCAGTTCGTATTCCTTGCCCGATTTGCCCAGCAGGTCAACAATTCCGCCGGTCATATCCACACCCTGCCAGGGGTCGTCGCTGCCTTTTATTTTTATTTCGGCGCTGTAGGTCGGTGCAACGGCCACGGTCGGATTGTCCGGACAAATGGCTTTTAGTACAATCTGGTATTCGTCGTAGCCCGTAGTTGGTGTTATTGTGATGTTGTAACTCCCGGAGCAGAAATTATCAATTTCGAGGTTGGGAATAGCGGCAAACGAAGGGTTGTTATTCCTAAAAACCAGGGTTACCGCTTCCGAAGGCGCATTTTCAACCACAAATGTTTCGGGGAAGTTCCCTTTAAAGTTGATGGTATTGATTTGGGTTCCATCCCCGTCGTAAACATCGGCATCGATTGAAAAACTCGAAATAGCCGGTGAGCTGAATGTGATGCTGCTGCCGGTGGCACACAGGCTTTCGAGAGAGGCTTTTACCAGCGTATATTCAAACGCTGTCGATTCGTAAACCGTACTGTTGCCGATGATATCCCAGGCGCCTTTCGAAATATTAAATTCAGCAAAACCAAAAACATCCGGAACATCGTCTTCGAGATAGGTACAGGTAGAAGAAATTACTCCGCCGTTCAGGCTGGCTACCTGTTTTCCGGTTATCGTTATTTTGGTCAGTTTCCCGGTTTCCAGCTTCCGGAACAACACACTTTTTAGTTCGCCCGAATCGTCAATTACATCAATTCCCGGAGCGTAATCCGTAATCATATTCACCGAAAGGGTCACAAAATTGTTCGGATCGCTGTTGTAGGCTTCCATCACTTCGGCAGAAGAGCTAAAAAGAAAGTTGCCGCCGGCGTCCTTAAACTTCAGGATGTCGTTTATGGTAATTGAATAGTTGATTTTGTAGGGTTTTTCTTCCACTGTTGCCGATTTTAAGGCGGAAGGCAACACGGAGAACACGATGGAAGTGTCGCCGTCGATAATTTCGATATCTCCTTCCAAATCCGTTTGATCACCATAAGAGGGTTTTACAAGATATAATTCAACTGTCTTTTTCCCTTCAGACGTGAACCGGATTCCTTTCAGCAATGGGTTGTACCCGTTTACCTCCGCGCTGATGGCAAACTCGAAAGGCGACGACTCCGAGATGTCAACATTCGGATCGATGGTCAGTTCCAGTTGGCCCTGGGTGGTGGAATGGGTGGGTTTTTTGTCGCCGGCAAACGTAACAATGTCGTTGCCGTTATTCCCCGAAAAACTCACCACGGCCGGTAACGTAATCGCCGAGCTGTCTTTTGCATCCAGAAGTTTAAAGGTCATCCGGGTGGTAAAAAAGTTAAAGTCGAGCAGCAGCAGGTTAATGTCTTCGCCGCTTTCCTTGTCTTTTAGCGGGTTCTCCAGCATTCCGCTGCATCCGGCAAGCAAGGCGATAACGAGTACTGTTGCCGCCGTTTTTTCCATATATTTTTTGATTGAATTGATCATGATACAAGATGATGTTAAAGGTGAACGAAATTAAAATAGTTTAAATGCAATGTTCAGTTTTACCACCGGGTAAATTTTATAACTCTCAAACTGTTTTTCCATATATTCGGTCTGGCCATGGGCGGGGTCGGCGGTTGGCGACAGCAGCCCTGTGGCTTCGATATTGAATTGGGGCGCCCCCATATAATACACACCCGTTTCGAACGTGTAAACCACCTTTTTGTTTTTTCCCAGGAAATGGCGGTAGCCTGCGCCCACATACGGCGAAATATTCATCGACGGTTCGACACCGACATTGAACTGACCTACCTCCGCGGCGGGAATGGTAATGTCGCCATACGCCAAATCACTGGCGGCCTGCCCGGTCACCTGCGGGTTAAACGAGTTAAAGGCTGCTCCCACTGAAAAACACATCCGCGAGGTAAAATAGTAATCGGCAATGAGGAACACTCCACCGGTTTTGTAGTCTAAATCGGCCTGATACGATATATCGTTTTCGTCGAACGAAAAACTTTTGGAAAAGTTCAGCGATTCCACGCCCGTACGCAGTGTCAGTTTCGGGCCAAAAATGTAGCCCAGGTTAACGCCCAGCCCGTTGGTGGAGGCCTGCCCCCCGGCATACAACCCATAGTTGTCGGTTGTTACCGGTATTTCCTTCACAAACTCCTGTGCCCCGACAACTGTTGCCGCTGAAAGTAACATCGTCAGGAACAGGAATCTTACTAATACTATTTTTTTCATTATGGCTAAAATAAATTTATGTCCTTCAAAAAAGGCAAGGACAAATTTATCATTATCAATTTACAATGATGGGGCGAAGGTCTCTTTTTTTGTTGAAAGGGTTCATTTTCAGCAAATACGACATAGCGGTATCAGCAATATGGAACCTTGCACCGGAAAACAAAACGTTTTTTTCTCCGCGGTGGCCTAATGGCTGATAAAAAGTAATCTTCGGAGCTGGCGGCCAGGCCATTCACTGTAGCTGTCAGTCGGGACACGCGTTCCCAACCCGCCCCCCCTGTTAGCGCGGATAGGTAATCCCCGATTAATAGGGACAGGCAGTGCTTTGTTTTACAAAAACAAAGAGCAGAACAGAATAAGCCGGATAAGGCACAAATTGCAAATTTGCGCCAGCGTTAAAGGAAGGCATATTTGCGTAAAACGTGTGCCCTTCGGAGTTAAAGGAAGGCATATTTGCGTAAAACGTGTGCCCTTCGGAGTTAAAGGAGGGCATATTTGCGTAAAACGTGTGCCCTTCGGAGTTAAAGGAGGGCATATTTGCGTAAAACGTGTGCCCTTCGGAGTTAAAGGAAGTCATTTTTGAAC
>CAYWBV010000009.1:28707-31103 GCA_964455785.1 uncultured Maribellus sp. | reverse complement strand
AAGAGGTTATTCCGGACGTTGAAAGTACAGTAACGCCGTACATTTTTACAAGAAATGTCGATCATATTCACGTCAATGTATTTACGCCTTCCGAAATCAATTACGAACATTCGCTGCACGGCAAAGTAAAAATTGTACAGCAGCCCGGTTTTTCGGAATCCGGTGATTTTAACATCCGTTTCGGGATGGAGCAGAAACAGTATATCGAACTGTTTGTGCGTATTCCTTCGTGGGCCGAAGGAGCGACGGTTACTGTAAAAAAGGTGAAATATTTTGCCCCGCCCGGCGGATACTGCCTGATTGCCAAAAAGTGGAAAGAGGGCGACATTGTTGAAATCCACTTCCCGGCGGAAAAAATCCCTGATTATTTAAAAACAACAATTTAGAGTTTTGGCAGTGCGTCCCATTTTGCCAGTCCGCCCTGCGAGGTCTCCCGGTACTGGCTTTGCAAATCGATACCGGTTTTGTACATGGTTTCCACCACTTCATCAAAACTAATGCGATGCCTGCCATCGGAAATCAATGCAAAGGTGTTGTGCGAAACCGCCCTTTCGGCGGCAAAGGCATTTCGTTCGATGCAGGGGATTTGCACCAGCCCGGCCACCGGGTCGCAGGTTAACCCCAAATGATGTTCGAGTCCCATTTCAGCCGAATATTCAATCTGGTATATGGTTCCTCCGGCCAATTGTGTGGCCGCCGCCGAAGCCATGGCGCAGGCTGTGCCAACTTCGCCCTGGCAACCCACTTCGGCGCCCGAAATCGATGCGTTTCGTTTGACCAGGTTTCCAATCAGCCCGGCAGTGGCCAGTGCGCGGACAATCGATTTCAAATCGGTTTTATACACTTTTCTGAAATATTCGAGAACAGCCGGAACAACGCCGCTGGCGCCACAGGTCGGGGCTGCCACAATTTTTCCTCCCGAAGCGTTTTCTTCTGATACAGCCAGTGCGTATGAAAACAGTTGTGAACGTCTTTTGAACGGCGTGGAATAATTTTTCCCCTTTAAATAAAACGACTGCGCCTTCCGGGGCAATTTCAGGATTCCGGGCAAAACACCGTCGCTGTCCAGACCCCGTTTTATACTTTCCTGCATTACACTCCAGACTTCTTCCAAAAAACTACGGATTCCTTCCCCTTCATATTCTTCCACATATTCCCAAAACTGTTTTCCGTTCAGATTGCACCAGTTCATAATTTCCTGCAGGTTTTTATGCGGGTAAACCAGGGCCGTTTCTATTTCAGTTTGGTCGTCGGTTATTGCACCGCCCCCAACGCTGTATGCAGTCCACTCATCCAAAATATTTTTATTATTGTCCAACGCAGTAAATTTTAATGCGTTCGGATGTTTGGGCAGAAAAACCTCAGGTTTCCATTCAATGGCAAAATGATGGTCCTTAAAGGTTTCCTTTATCGCTTTATCCGTTAAGTGCCCCATTCCGGTGGCTGCCAAACTACCGTACAACACCACTTCGAACCGGGCTGCCGATTTGTTTTTTTCGAGAAAACGTTCTGCCGCTTTTTTCGGCCCCATAGTGTGGCTACTCGACGGTCCGTGACCAATTTTGTAAATTTCCCTTATCGATTCCATCAGTTTTCTATTTACAACAAATGAAGAACTCTGGATTGAAAAAAACAATGATTAAAACCGGATTATTTTCGAAACTAAAAAATACAAAATCTTTTACCGAAACAAATTTCAGTTTCCGGCGGTAATTTGTACTTTTATCCGCCATGTAAAAGTTAAAAGTTTATGAAAAAACTAAACCTGATTTTCTGGATTGTGTTATTTGCAGCCTGTACGCCAACTCAACAAAAAAGTATTACCATGCCGTATAAAAGTGCCGATTTTGAGACTGTCATCGATGGAAAACCGACCCGGTTGTTCACCATGGAAAATAAGAACGGAATGATAGTGACGTTAACCAATTACGGGGCAAAAATAGTTTCGGTATATGTTCCGGATAAAAAAGGAGACTTTGCCGATGTAATGCTAGGGTTCAAGTCGATTGCCGATTACGAACAATATGGCGCCAGCCACGGTGCAGTGGTCGGCCCGTTTGCCAATCGTATTGCCGGCGCACAGTTCACCATCGACAGTGTAACATACAACCTCCCGGTGAATAACGGCGAGGCCTGTCTTCATTCCGGCCCGGACAGTTGGTACCGGAAAGTCTGGGATTTTGACAAAAACGGCAATGTAACCGTTTTCAGTCTCGAAAGCGCTGACGGTGAATTTGGTTTTCCCGGAAACAAAAAAGTTACGGTGACTTACACCCTGACCGATGACAACGAACTAAAAATCGATTATTATGTGACCACTGACAAGGCCTGTCATTTTAACCTCACCAACCACAGTTATTTTAATTTACGGGGTGAAGGGAACGGGACTGTTCTGG
>CAYWBV010000009.1:19889-28607 GCA_964455785.1 uncultured Maribellus sp. | reverse complement strand
CGCTATATGGAAGTTTTTACCACCGAGCCGGGGGTGCAGTTCTATACCGGAAATCATCTGAAAGGGAATGAAATTGGGAAAAGCGGCGTTGCTTACGCCAGCCGTACCGGGTTCTGCCTCGAAACCCAGCATTTCCCTGACAGCCCGAACCAACCCGGTTTCCCGTCAACATTGCTGAGGCCGGGTGAAGAGCTGCATTCAACCACTATTTATAAGTTTTCGGTGAAGGAATAATAGCTGCTAACAAATTTTCACACCTGTGAAACTAAAATTACAATTGGCGTCTGCTATCAATCAAAATCGTAACTGTTAAATCGTCCAGTTGTAAATCCTGCTATCCTTTTACCCGCTTGAACCGGAAGAGTTTGAGCATCCAGTTGGGGAGCGGACGGTGACCGCGTTTCCGGAAGTCGAGGTACCAACCCAGCTTCTGGATTAACGGTATCCGGTGTGTTTCCACAAATTCGATGAGCGTGCCTTCGGGCGCCTGGATATAGGCAAAACTTCCGGCCGCCTCGCCCATATCAAACGATTCCAGTGCGCGGGCGCTGTCAACCGTAAACGGATAGCCCATTTCTTTTACTTTTTCGCGCAGTTTGTTTATCCCGTTAATATCGAAACAGAGGTGGATAAACCCCGGGTCACCCCAAATACGTCCCTCGAAAATATCGCGGGGTTCGCGGTCGAGCACCTGTACCAATTCAATAACCGACGGCCCGAAAAACGGACTGAACGCGCCTTCTTTTATATCAGAATGTTTCAAAAGTATCCTCCTGAATTGCGATTTGCCCCCGGGAAGATTTTCAAAATCTTTAAACGTGCCGGTTTTGTCATAAACCACCTGGTCGTATTTTAAAATGTCCTGGTAAACTTTCAGGCTCTCTTCCATGTTTTTAACCCCAATAACAACGCCCAGAACGCCTCCGCTTACCGATTTTTCCTTCTTTCTGAAAACATCCTTTTCATTTTTTACTTCCCAAATGTTCCCATAAATATCTTTCAGATAAAAATGGTCGTTTTTGTCCGGATCTTTCTGATTCGGACAAAGCAGATTGAGTCCCGACTTGCTGAACTTTTGATAAGCCGCGTCAACATTATCGGTTTTTAATATGCCAATGTTGATACCGAGGTCGCCCAACCGGATTTCAAATGCCGGGTATTCCGGCTTTTTCCCTTTGTGTTGCCAAATTTCGAAACCGCCGCCGCCACGCATATTTAACGCAAGCACAGCGTGTCTTTTCCGGGGTTTTCCCTCGGTGTGGGCAAGCATTAATTCGGCCACGGCTTCCTCTTCAAACATGCGGATATCCATTGAAAAATGCTGACGGTACCATTTCCATGCCTCATGAACATTTTCGACTCCCACACCCAACTGCTGAATTCCGTTAATTTTATCTGGCATTTTGTTCTACTCTTGTTTAAATTTTTATTCAAAGTGCTTTCACTCGCGATGACAAACGGTAATAGAGCCACGGCAGAAACCTGCGGATATGAACCATAACTACCTCTTTCCCGCCCACTAAAATCTCTTTTTTCTCACTTTTTAACCGACGAACGATAATTTCGGCCGATTTTTCAGCCGACATTCCATTGTCCTGACCTTCATCCATTTTCGAATGGGTTTTTCCGTCTTTATTGATCGCATTGACCGAAATATTGGTTTTAATCCGCCCGGGGATGATAATGGAAACCCGAATGTTGTTTTTTACATTCTCGGCCCGCAGGCTTTCAAAAAAACCATGTAAGGCGTGTTTCGACGCTGAATACGACGAACGGTAGGGGAACCCGAATTTGCCCACAATACTTGATGTTACGGCAATATGACCGTCTCCGTTTTTTATCATTTCGGGTAACACCGATTTGGTAAGCGCAATGGTTCCAAAATAGTTTACTTCGAAAATTTTCCGATCGACAAATACCGGCGTTTCGCTGACAAACGAACGCTGGCTGATTCCTCCAAAATGATAGAGGCAATCAATCCTTATTTTTTCTGACAACACTTTTTCTGCCGCCCCGGCCACCGATTTTTCGTCGCCCAAATCAAAGGCGACTACCAGCGCGCGGCTGCCTTTTTCCCTGCATAAATCAGCCACTTCATTTAGCGCACGTTCATTTCTCCCCGATAAAATCAAAAAGGCTTTTTCCTTTGATAATTCGAGGGCGACAGCTCTCCCGATTCCTGAAGAAGCGCCCGTAATCCAGATGTTTTTGTTGCCGAACTGCATTCGATTTGGTATCAATCCGCGCGAAGATAATACAAATCTCAAAAAGTTGTCCTTTTATGAGAAGGGCGAATGGAAAACCGGCAGAAAATATTTGCCGGGCAACGTTTTGGCGATTCCCATGGACATAGCAACATGTTCTGAAAAACCTAACGTGGGTCTCCGGCGACTTTAAAGGGTACACAACAAAATTATCTTCCGGCAATGCGCGAGTCCATCCGAAATTCAGGAGAGAAATGTAAAAACAGTATTTATAAACAACGAAAAACGAAAAAGACACAAAAAGAGATACGCCTTCTATGTATGAATTGCAACGCAATTTTTCTTTTCGTGTTTTTCGGAATCAGAGCGAATGGCTCAATATCAACAGTATAAATATATTATTGGCAATGAAGAGCATAAAAACGAATTTATTGGACGTACCGAAAATTGTTTTGCAATTATTTTGGTGTCTTTCGAGTTTTTTATTGTTTGCACTAAGAAGTGAAAATTTTGTTGCACACCCCCTCTTAAAAATTATCTCTGCATTTTGTAAAAGTCTGGTTTCTAACCTTTATTTTTGAAATACCAAAATTTATCTTTATGAAACGAATTTACCTGACGATCCTGCTGATAACCCCTCTTTTTCTGATGGCACAACAAACTAAAACCGAAGTTGACGCCCTCGTGACGCCCAAAGTAGCCGAACAGAACATTACGGTTGGAGGAAGCGGCGCCGACATTGTCGGGTTCAGCAACCAATCGATCCAGTTTGCCATCGACGCTGTGGCCAAAACCGGCGGAACGGTAAAACTGACCCCCGGTACGTTTGAAATTATTGCCCCGGTACGAATGAAACCCAACGTAAAACTTATCGGTTCGGGAGACGAAACCATCCTGAAAAGAGGGAAGGGGGTTCAAACCCGTTTTATTGTGGATGCCGATTTTGGCGAGTTGAAACTGACTGTGGAAAACGCCGATGGTTTTGAAATCGGGATGAAAGTGCAGGTGACCGACAGCGACAACAGCGGGTGCTGGAATGTTTCAACGGCCTACATTTCGGATATCGCCGATGATATCCTCTACATCGATAAGGGGCTGATTCGCGACTACCGGTCCGACAAAGAAGGGCTGGTCTCGAATGCCTCGTCGGTGATTGAAGTGATTGAAGCCGACAATGTGTTTATTTCCAACCTTGTCGCCGACGGAAACCGCGACGAAAATTTTTTTGCTGACGGGTGTAACAGCGCCGGGATTTTGATTTTGAGATCGAAAAAAGTAACTGTTGACCAGGTTCATGTAAAAGATTTTAACGGCGAAGGAATAAGCTGGCAGATTACCGAGAATGTTTCCATCAAAAACAGCGAAATCTCGGGAAGCGGGAATACCGGGCTACATCCGGGTACTGGCTCGCCTTTTTCGCTCATCGAAAATAACAGTATCCACCACAACGACCGCGACGGGTTGTTTATCTGCTGGCGCGTGTATCAAAGCCAGGTACTCAATAATAAGTTTTATGAAAACGGAAGATTTGGAATTTGTACCGGACACAAGGATACAGATGTAATATTCAGCGAAAATCACATCTACAATAATCAGAGCGACGGCGTAAACCTGCGTGGAGAGAGGGAATCCAATGCTCCGCACAGAAATACATTTGTAAATAATATCATCGAAAATAATGGTACAAATGGCAATGGGTATGGTTTTTCGATCAATTCGCCTGCAAAAGATCTGGTATTAAAAGAGAACTTTTTTAAAAATTCGGCCCAAACGCAAAAGGCGGCCATTTATATCTATTCCAACGGATTGAAGCCTGAATTAATCAACAACCGGTTCGATAAACACGAGTTGGGAGAGATGGTCATGGAAAAAAAATAGCAACGTTGCGAATTTATTCTGTTTTCACAAGCCCTGGTTAACCATTCCATCATTGGCCGGAAACAGCCATTTGTTTAACGTTTTATTAACAATAAAATGGAACTTTTTTGTGTTATATTTGCCGGGTGAAATGGATAAAAAACATATCGGTTATTTTTTTTATGATGATATTTCTGATGTCATCAGCCGGGATTGTGGTTTTCCAAACGCATTGCAGTTGTACCGGAAACAAACAGGTAAGTCTCTATTTTTCACCCGAAACCTGCGAAGATAATTTCCACCGGCACCATTCGCACAATACGTCGGGAGAAGAAATGGCAACCGATATCCACGATTGCCATGAATGTTCAAAGCATGTACACGATTGCGGCTGCTCGACGCCCGATGTTAAATATTTCAAATTAAAAAATCAACTGACTGACGAGGAAGTCAAGTATGTAAAAATTCAATCGGTTGATGTCCTGTTTTTTTGCGAACCTGTTTTAGATTTTGTTGCTGATTCCGAACCCGGAGAAACGCAGCATTTTTATATTGATCCACCACCAGTCACCGGGTCGTCGTTCGATTTTCTTATATCCATCCAACAACTTAAAATCCCCGAAATAGCTTAAGATTTTTTTTACAGGATAGATCGATAGCGATTTATTCAGTGTTTATTTTTAAAAAATCTTAAGCATGAAACCAATATTGATTTTATTTTTTATCCTGTTTCCTGCTGTTGTTTTTTCACAAACCATCAAAGGAAAGGTGTTTGGAAACGACAACGGCGCGAAACAAACCCTCCCTGGAGTAAATATATACTGGGAGGGCACAACAAACGGAGTAGCATCCGATAACAACGGCGAATTTAAAATTGCGCAGAAAAACGGACAACACATGCTGATTTTCAGTTTTGTGGGCTACGAAACCCAAACCGTACATATCGAAAACACCCAACCGGTTGAAGTTACACTCGAACCTAATCTTGAAATTGGCGAGGTTACCGTTGTGCAGAAGGACCGCGGAACCTACATGTCAACTATCGACCCGGTGCACACAGTTCGAATAGGTGGAGCGGAACTGCACAAAGCAGCCTGTTGCAACCTGGCCGAGAGTTTCGAAACCAATCCTTCGGTGGATGTGAGTTACAGTGACGCGGTTACCGGCGCAAAACAAATCCGGTTGCTCGGGCTGGAAGGAACCTACACCCAGTTGCAAATTGAAAACATGCCCAACTTACGCGGCCTTGCCACCAACTTCGGGCTTACCTACATTCCCGGTCCGTGGATGGAATCGATTTCAGTTTCGAAAGGAGCCTCTTCGGTGGTGAACGGTTACGAAGCGATTGCCGGGCAAATTAATGCCGACTTTAAAAAGCCGGATTCGCAGGAAAAACTGTTTCTCAACCTTTACACCAGCGCCCATGATATGAAAGAGTTTAATGCAAATACAAACCTCCGGGTTTACAAAGATGAAGTTACCACAGGTTTGTTTGTACACGCCGCCGATTTGTCGAAACGCAACGATCACAACATGGATGGGTTTATCGATGAACCGCTTCTGCGCCGGTTAAACCTGTTAAACTATTGGAAATACAATAACTTCAAAGGCTTTATGGTACATGCCGGAGCAAGTATGTTGCTGGAAGATAGACTGGGCGGGCAATTGGATTTTGAACGCGGAATGGATAATGTTGTTTCCAATCCTTACGGAATCGACATTCAAAACAACCGTTTTGAAGGATTTCTTAAAATCGGTTATACCAGTGCAAACGGCAGAAGTTCACTGGCATTTTTGTCAAATGCCGCCGTTCATTCAACCGAATCGTTTTATGGATTAAACAATTACAATGCCGATGAAACCCGTTTCTATGGGAACCTGGTTTTTACGCACGATTTGGATTTAACAGGAATTCATTCGATAAATACCGGGGCCAGTTTTGTTTACGACAAGTTTGATGAAGAACTCTATAATACCCCGATGGAAAGGACCGAACAGGTTCCAGGCATTTTTGCGGAATACACGCTGAAACCCAGCGAAAATTTTACGTTGATGACCGGAATCCGCACTGATTTCCACAATATCTTCGGGACGTTTGTAACGCCGCGTATGCACCTGCGCTACCGGTTTGCCGAAAACTTTACGTTCAGGATGAATGCCGGAAAGGGATACCGCACGGCAAATGTAGTTTCTGAAAATACATTTATGCTGGCCAATGCACGTCCGGTGGTGTGGGAAGATGATGTTTTCCAGGAAGAAGCATGGAACTTCGGGATCAGTGTAATCCAGGACTATCAGTTGCTGGGCCGCGATTTACAAATCAATGCCGAATATTTTTATACCCGGTTTCAAACGCAGCTTGTGGTCGATCGCGAAACTTCGGCTTCCAATATCATATTATCGCCGCTTGACGGAAAATCGTATGCCGGAAGTTTACAGTTTGATGTAAAATGGCAACCGGTTAACCGGCTCGATTTATTGCTGGCTTATCGCGTTAACGATGTAAAACAGACGATTGGCGGGCAGTTGCTCGAAAAACCGCTGACCAGCCGCTACAAAGGCCTGATTACATTAAATTACACCACCAATCTGAAAAAATGGATGTTCGATTACACCATCCAGTTTAACGGAGGCGGGCGAATTCCTTATGCCATGTCTGATGCAGCGGCTGTTACGGGACCGAAAGAGTTTTCTCCTTACACGGTAATGAATGCCCAGGTGACCAAATATTTCAGGAACTGGAGTATTTATGCCGGTTCGGAAAACCTGGCCGACTTTAAACAGAAGAATCCGGTTGCAGGAGCCGAAAATCCTTTTGGGCCGCAATTCGATGCCACAAATGTATGGGGTCCGGTGCTGGGTCGCAGGGTTTACGCAGGGCTGCGGTTTAATTTGAATTATCAGTAAAATTGAGGCTGTGATTAAGGGACATACTAAAACAAATATTTACCAATAAAAAACAAATGATTATGAAAAGGATTATTTTAATTGCCCTGGTTTTGTTTGTCGGGGTTGCAGCAAACCAGGCGTTTGCGCAGAAAACGGAAACAAAAGTGGTTTGTTTTAAAAGCGACATGGACTGTTCGAACTGTGAAAAAACCATCACCGAACACCTGAAATTTGAAAAAGGGGTGAAAGATTTAAAAGTCGATCATGCCTCCAATACGATTTTGATTGAATACAAAGACGGTAAAAATACTGACGAAGGTTTTGCAAAAGCGATTGAAAAGAAAGGTTACAAAGCCGAAAAAATCACTCAAAAACAATATGAGGAGATCGTTGAACATACCCACAAGGAAGGTCACCAGCATGGCGCTGAAGTACATAGGGAAAGAAAATAATATCCATGACAAAAAAACAGGGGTCCGTATCTACGACGGGCCTTTGTTTTTATTATTCGCCAATACGATAACCAATCCCCGACTCGGTAATTAACAGTACGGGTTTCGAAGGGTTTTCCTCAATTTTTTTCCTCAACTGGGCAACGAATACGCGTAAATACTGAGTTTGGTCGAGGTACCCGTAACCCCAGACTTCTTTTAAAATGTATTGATGGGTAAGTACCCGTCCCCTGTTTTTCGCCAAAAGTGAAAGCAAAGAGAACTCGGTGGCCGTCAGTTTAATAATCTCGTTATTTTTTCGGACCAGGTGCCCAACCATATCAATACTTAAATTTCCGAGTTCCAGTACGGTTGCATCTGTTTTATTTTCGGTTGCCCTTAAGGCGGCTCGTATTCGGGCCAGTAATTCACCCGTTCTGAAAGGCTTGGTGAGAAAATCGCTCGCACCGTTGTCCAAAGCGCTGATAATATCGGGTTCCAGGTTTCGCACCGACAACACAATTATGGGTTTGAAAAACCACTCTCTTAATTTTATAATTATCTCCTGTCCGTCGATGTCAGGTAATCCCAGGTCAAGAATGATTAACGATGGACTGTATGTAGCTGCGGCAACCAGGCCTTCCTTCCCGTTGATTGCCTGTATTATCTTGTACCCGTTGGACGAAAGGGTAATTTCGAGCAACCTTCGTATCTGGAGCTCATCGTCGATGATTAATATGGTTTCGTTCCCGTTCATATTTTTACTGCTTAAAATTTTCAATGTCAGGCATTTCAGAAGGTATCCTGATGGTAAACTTTGCCCCCCGGGGTTTGACGTTGGTTACCGAAATTAAACCTTTATGCGCTTCCACAAAACCTTTGGCTATCGATAATCCTAATCCTAAACCGCCTGTTATACTGCCATCGACCCGGAAAAATTTTTTAAATACATTATTCAGTTCAGTTTCCGGGAATCCAGGTCCCTTGTCAGTCAATTCAACTACCATTTCACCGTTTTCGTATTTTGTATTTAATTTTATTTCCGAAGCAGCGGGCGCATATTGCGTCGCGTTAAACAGGAGATTATACAATACCTGCTCCATTAGCCCAAAATCAATTTTGACCAGCGGCATTTCTTCCGGGATTGTCACTTTTAAAGAAAATGGTTTCAGCTCGTCCGACAAATCTTCCGATACTTTGTTTACAAGGTCGTTTATGTCATACCAGTCAAGTCGGACTGAAATATGTCCGCTCTCTAACCGCGATATATTAAGCAGGTTTTCAATAAGCCTGTTTAAACGCAGCGATGCGGTGAATATTTCATTACACAATGCCGA
>CAYWBV010000009.1:6193-19789 GCA_964455785.1 uncultured Maribellus sp. | reverse complement strand
TTTAACGGATAGAAAGTATATTCGAAATCAGAAAAATTACCGGTATTGGCCCCGGCCTTTTGTGAATGTTTAAAAACCCATTCAGCAACCTGGTATTCATCCTGCGTAAGTTTTTTCTCTTTTTGCAACCGCCCTGTTGAAATTAGCAGGTTACTGCCATTCTGAAGTACAAAAAACGGATCGATAAGAAAATAGCTTTTGATTTCATCAATAGCCACTTTTAAAACATCGTCAATTCCGCTGGCTTTCGAAAGTTCTTTGGTTAACTGAAAGAGAGCGTTGGTACGTTTTTCCCTTTCGCGGGCAATTTTTTCCTGCCTGCGTACACGGGTTGTTAACACTCCGTTCACAAGGGCAATAATAAAAAACAGACCAAATATCAGGACATCTTCTGTTTTTGCAATATGAAAAGTCAGATGGGGAGGTATAAAGAAAAAGTTCCAAACTACTGCTCCTAACGTTGAAGCAAGTAAAACTGGACCAATACCCATAAAAGTCGATAATATGGAAACAACAAATAACAGGACGAAAGAAACAACATGGTAATTTTGGGTATTCGCCAGCGGTGCGCAGGCCACCGCAGTACCCGAAATTATCAGTACACACAGCAAATAATGGTTAATTCCGGATGTTGTTTCCTTTATCTTTAAAGTGAAGTTATTTTCCCTGATGTTCATTCTATTGGATCATTATTCAAAATTAGCGATTAAACGCCACATTCTTCCCCCTTTCTACTTTCTCCAGAAATTAGGCGTAAACAACAGCAAAATCGTATAGATTTCCAACCTGCCCAACAACATCAGAAACGAAAGAACTATTTTTCCGAAGTCAGGGACGTGTGCAAAGTTACTGACCGGGCCAACCGTTCCTAATCCAGGGCCAATTCCGGCCATACATGTGGCAACCGCGCTTCCTGCTGTTTTTGCGTCGAGGCCAATAAATAACAGGATAAAAGTACCGGCTGCAAATACAAGAAAATAATTGAAAACAAAAGTAAGTATCGAATTATTGGATTCATTGCTCAATGCTTTTTTATTAAGTTTTACAAGCAGTACGGCGTTGGGCATTGTAATTTGGCGTACCGACCTCAAAATATTTTTCAACAAAATAAGGTGGCGTACCATTTTTATTCCCCCCGCTGTTGAACCTGTGCTTCCTCCCAAAAACATCGCAAGAAAAAGGATAATCCACGCATACACAGGCCATGTTAAATAGTCAGCCGTGGCAAACCCGGTACAGCTAATAATTGATATTACCTGGAAGAAACCCTCCCGAAAAGATTCCTCGGCAGGTTTATGCATTTTGATGTACAAAACAGAAGAGACAGCGACGCCAATAATAAAAACCACAATAACATAAAATTTAAATTCTTCATTTTCACCTACCTTCCTAAAATTCCTTTTTAACAGGTAATAATGAATAATAAAATTGGTTCCGGCCAGCAGCATAAAAGCCATAATTACATACTGAATGTATGGCGAATAGTTGGCAATACTGCTGTTCTTTGGCGAAAATCCACCAGTGGCGACAGTTCCAAAAGAATGGCAAACACTTTCAAAAAGATTCATTCCGCCCAAAAGGAGCAGTCCAGTTTCAGCAACAGTAAGGCCGACATAAATTAACAGTAACCTCTTTCCCACATCTTTTATTTGAGGTTGAATTTTTTCCTGAAGCGAAGATTCGAGGGTAAATAAATGATATCCGCCCATTTGAAGGGTTGGCATAATCACAATAACCAAAACGATGATACCGATTCCGCCAATCCAGTGAGTCAAACTGCGCCAGAACAAAATCGATTTTGGCAGAGATTCAATATCAACCAATATAGAAGATCCCGTAGTGGTAAAACCGGAAACAGATTCAAAAAAAGCATCCACAAAAAAGGAAATGGTGCCTGAAAAAATATAAGGTAAACAGCCAATTAAACTTATAAATAACCACGACAGGGTAACGGTTATATAAGCATCTTTCCGGTATAGCGCGCCAATTTCGCGTTGTTTATTTCCCAGAATGTAGAAAAATAGTCCGGCTACAAAAGCGATACCCGATGAAAGAAAAAAGGGCAAATAAACGGGTTCGGAATAAATCAGGCTTACCGGTAAACAGACAAGAAGGGCGCCTGACATGATAAACATGTTTCTGCTGATAACTTTAAAAACAACTTTTGAGTTTATCATTTCTAATTTCCTATTTAAACTAATCAAAAACCGATGGCAACAAATTCATTTTAAAACAGTTGTTAGATCAGTACAAAAGTCTCTACGATTTCATAAAGACTTCATTAGAAATGGAGCCGGGAGTATAAAGATTTTATAAAGATATTGTCCGCTACATGGGTTTCAAAAAATCTGTCGTAAGAGAATTTGCGGGATTGTTGAGTTGTTTCTCAATGTTATCACTTCACGGTATTGCCAAAATTACACACTCAAAATTCGATATTCGGAAAATCAAAAATTACTTTTGTGAAAATTGTTCCCGATGAACTTAAAAAAACAATACAACCAGCTTCCATTCGCCCCGGGTAAAATTCCTTTTTTTTACGGATGGGTGATCCTATTTGCTGCCACTGTGGGGATTTTGGTAAGTGCGCCGGGGCAAACTACGGGTGTCTCAACATTTACCGATTATTTGATTGAAAACATTGGACTCACCCGTACACAATTGAGTACTGCATATATGGTTGGGACTATAGGAAGTTCGCTGATCCTCACTTTTGCCGGTAAAATGTACGATAAATACGGAGCACGCTGGGTAGGAATGGTGGTTTCGCTGCTGCTGGCCGTGGTACTTGTTCTGCTCAGCCAATCCGACCGGATGATCAGATTATTTGTTCCCGATACCGGCTCCGGTATTTACATTGGATTCTCGCTGGCAATTCTTATGTTTTTGTTTTTTATGCTCCGATTTTCGGGGCAGGGCGTTTTAACTATGATTTCGCGAAACATGCTGATGAAGTGGTTTATTGCCCGGAGAGGATTTGTAAACGGAATTTCGGCTGTTTTTGTGGCGCTGGGATTTTCTGTGGCGCCGCTGACCTTCGATATGCTTATTCAGGCAACATCATGGAGAGTGGCATGGTTGCTGATGGCGTTGTTCATCGGTACATTTTTTACCGTTTTTGTATTTCTGTTTTTTCGCGACAATCCCGAGGATTTGGGTATGATACCCGATGGCGAACAACACCGTAACCGCGAACGTAATGTAACCATCAAACCATTCAGGCAAATGACACTAAAAGAGGCCCGGAAAACCCTCAGCTTTTGGGCGTTTTCGATACCGCTTGCTTTGTATGCACTTTACATTACCGGGTTTTCGTTTCATCTCGTTTCCATCTTCACTGATGTCGGTCTCAGCCGCGAAAAGGCGCTGGCTGTATTTATCCCGTTCTCTGTAATTTCTGTTGTCATTTCTCTTCTGGGCGGCTGGATTAGCGACCGGATCAAACTAAAGTACCTCCTTTATTTAATTCTGGCCGGTGAACTAATTGCTTTGTTTTGTCTTGGAAAACTTGAAAATGAAGTATTTTACTATGGATTTATTTTGGGAAACGGAATAACCAGCGGAACTTACAATGTACTAATGGCAGTAACCTGGCCGCGTTTTTATGGTCGTGAAAATCTTGGAAAAATTACCGGCTTTGTAATGTCGCTGGTGGTTTTCGCCAGCGCTTTGGGACCGATTTTGCTCAGTTTTGTTTTTTCCTGGTCAGGCAGCTACAAATTTGCTTTTTGGGGGCTCGCAATTTTTGTGCTGATTATCGCATTTTTTAGTTCCAGGGCCGATAATCCGCAGGACAAATTTACAACTCTGCAATAATTTCCTTAGTTTTGAAACGCCAACTTTTGTAAAACCTATATCGAAAAATGTTATGAAAAAAAAATCATTATTCTTATTGTCCGTGGCAGTTTTATTCCTTTTCTCGTGTCAACCAAAAATAAAGACCGGGGAGTGGGTTACTATTTTTAACGGGGAAAACCTCGACGGATGGAAACCTTCCGCAGAAAACGCTGAAAGTATTTCGGTAGAAGACGGGGCAATCAAATGTTCAGGTGAACGTTCACACCTGTTTTATAAAGGTGAATTCAAAAATTTTGAGTTTGAAACTGAAGTCAAAACGCTGGAACATTCCAATTCAGGAATTTTTATCCACACCGAATATCAGGCGGAAGGATGGCCGCAGAAAGGATACGAAATACAGGTGAACAATTCGTTCCGGGGTTCCGAAAAAAATCCGGAGCGGCGCAAGACCGGCAGCGTTTACAACATCCGGAATGTCTATTTTCCTGTGGCAGACGACAATGAATGGTTTAAAATGCGCATCAAGGTTGTTGAAAATTTTGTCGAGATATTTATAAACGATGTAAAAGTAAATGAATATGCAGAACCGGAAAGTCCCTGGCGTCCGGAAGGAAGTGAAGGGCTGAAACTGAGCCGTGGAACTTTTGCGCTGCAGGCACACGATCCCGGAAGTACCACTTACTACCGCAACATAAGAGTGATGCCTTTGCCCGATGGGGAAAGAAAGACCCCGGAAGTGGACAAAGAGTGGGACACACTCATCACTAAACTGATGAAAGCCGGATTCCCGTTCGTCGATTATCATGTTCATTTAAAAGGAGGGCTGACCATTGACGAAGTGGTGGCCAACTCACAAAAGCTGGGCATCAATTACGGAATTGCACCTAACTGCGGATTACACTTTCCGGTTACCAACGACGAATCGCTTTACGCTTATATGGACTCTGTAGCCGGAAGCCCGACATTTAAAGGGATGCAGGCCGAGGGTAGGGAATGGGTAACCCTGTTTTCGCCCGAAGCGGTAGCCCGGTTTGATTATATTTTTACCGATGCCATGACATTTACCGACAGTAAAGGCCGCCGTAACCGGATTTGGATTCCCGAAGAAGTTTGGGTGGACGACA
Source organism: uncultured Maribellus sp. (assembly GCA_964455785.1). Lineage (GTDB taxonomy): Bacteria > Bacteroidota > Bacteroidia > Bacteroidales > Prolixibacteraceae > Draconibacterium. The sequence goes on along the minus strand of CAYWBV010000009.1, from coordinate 14,867 downwards.
AAGAACAGTTTATGGAACAATTGGTCGGGAAAATTGAATCAATTTTTTCGCAGGAACCGGTAGATATTTACGTAAATCCAACCGTTCTCCCGGCCGTACTTGAAGCGGAATACGCCCAACTCTGGACTAAAGAACGAATGGAAAGGGTAGTGAAAGTCTTGGCAGAAAACAATATTGCATTGGAAATTAATGCGCGTTACAAAGTACCAGGTGCAGAAATGATAAAAATGGCGAAGGAAGCCGGTATAAAATTTTCTTTCGGAACCAACAACACTGGTCGTGATTTAGGCCAGCTCGAATACTGCCTGCAGATGATTGAAGAGTGCGGTTTAACGCCCAACGATATGTTCGAAATTAAACCTGACAGTTTGAAACCGGTAAAAGTAAAAGGGCTGCCAACAAAAATAACAGGGTAATTTAATTGTGTTTTTACAAAAATATTTGGTCAGATTCAGCGGGTGGCTTCAGGTTGCCCGCTGAATTTGTAATCAATAAGTAACTATTTATGAAATCCGTTTTTTTAGATAAACTATCCGTTCATAAAGATTGGGATTCATTTTTAACCGATAGTATCCGTGATTTAATTGTCCGGATTGAATCCGAAATTGCGGTCAGAGAATTTACACCCCCGGCCGGAAAAGTGCTCCGTTTTCTCGAATTACCGTTACATTCGGTTAAAGTAATCATTTTAGGGCAGGATCCTTACCCTCAGCAGGAAGCTGCAACCGGCAGGGCGTTTGAAGTAGGAACCCTGAGATCATGGAACGAATCTTTCCGAAATATTTCGCTTAAAAACATCGTAAGAGCGCTTTATAAATCATACACCGGGACGGTCTTAAATTACAACGAAATTAAAGAAAAACTCGATAACGAATTTCCTCTTTTACCTCCCGGGAAATTGTTCGCCCATTGGGAAAAACAAGGTGTTTTACTTCTCAACACTTCGTTTACATGTATTCCGGGAAATCCTGCCAGCCACAAAAAAATATGGGAAGGATTTACATTTCAACTGCTCCGTTTTATCAGCAATTACCAACCATCGGTCACCTGGTTTTTATGGGGAAATCATGCGCAGGAAGCAACCGGAAAATTAGAGATAAAAAACGCTGTAAGAACCTGGCATCCAATGATGTGTTTCGGTGGTCCCGGTAGGGAAAATGATTTTTTGTACGGTACTGAAAATTGTTTTTCCCGGTTTCAGAAAGAAATCGATTGGACCGGTTTTGGGTTAAAAGCAGGCTTTAAAACTTCGGGCACACTTTTTTAATAATAATCCACTTTTTGTTTATAACCTTCCAGCATTTTCTTTTTATCGACAATATATTCAATGACATCCACAATTTCATCACTTTCAAAAGAAGCTCTGTTGATACAAATATCGAAGTTCTCTTCAACCACTTTTTCCTCGCAAATAGCTTTTCTGAATGCAATTCTTTCCTTTTCAATTCGCTGAATAAAATGAATGGCTTCCTGGTGGTTTAGTTTGTTATTTTCCATAATCGTTTTAATCCGGTAGTCCAGTGGCGCCGTCAACCTGATATGCAATGCGTTTTTAATGTCTTTGGCAATAATATGACCAGCTCGTCCTACAATAATCGAAAATCCGTCGATTGCAAAACTGCGAACAACATCCGATACTGTTTTAATGATTTTTCGCTCGCTTTTGTATTGCCTGTCTCCAAATGCTTTCAATATTTCTTCGAATGTATATTTGTCCGTCTGTTTTAAAATACGGCTTATCCGTTCAGGTTCCAGATGAAGCTCTTTGGCGCTTTCGTAAAAAACTTCTTTACTAAGTACCTTCCATTCGGTTATCGTTTTGCGTTTATTTAAACGTTTGGCGATTAAGTCGGCGAGTTTAATTCCGTTACACCCAACTTCCCTCGATATGGTAATTACCGGACCTGCAGTTGAAACGCCTTTTTGGGGCGAATTTTTTTCCTCTTCAAGTCGCTTGTTCAAATAAATCATCAGTGCGTTGCCCATAATTTTAGTTTTTGTTTCAATCTACGATGTTCCTATTTATTTGGTTATGTTTTACAATGTTCCTGTTACCTTTTGCTGAAATAATCCGCATGCATTCCGAATAAAACAACGAGAAATGATATATTCGTAACCAAATTTGATACAACAGTATAATTTTAGTTTTACCATTATGTTTGAAAAAAGTATATACATCAACCGGAGAAATGGATTAAAAAACAAAAATCTGAAGGGGGTTGCACTGTTTTTGGGGAATGTAGAATCGCCCATGAATTATTTGGACAATACGTTTCATTTTCGGCAGGACAGTTCGTTTCTCTATTTTTTCGGGCTTGATTTTCCGGGGTTGGCCGGTATTGTTGATTTCGACAGCGGCAAAGATTACATTTTTGGTGATGATGTTGACATCGAAGATATTATTTGGATGGGACCGCAGGTTTCGTTACAGGAAAATGCAACCAAAGCCGGAATTGAAAATACAGCTCCATTTAAAAAACTTTTCGATTTTATCGGCGATGCTGTAAAACAAGGCCGGAAAATTCATTTTCTGCCTCCTTACCGTGGTGAAAATAAAATTCTTTTGGAAAAATTATTAGGGATTTCAGTGCTGAAAGTGAACGAATTGGCTTCAGTCGAACTCATAAAAGCAATTGTTACGTTACGTTCGGTAAAGGAACCCTGGGAAATTGAAGAAATTGAAAAAGCCTGCGCAACAGGTTACGAAATGCACGTAACGGCGATGAAAATGGCCAAACCGGGTGTTTGGGAACAAAAAATTGCCGGAACGCTCGAAGGAATTGCAAATGCCGGAGGCGGGATGTTGTCGTTTCCAATTATTTTATCGCAGAATGGCGAAACGTTGCATAACCACAACCACTCACAGATATTGCAGGAAGGAAGGCTGATGATAACCGATGCGGGTGCTGAAACCGATTTGCATTACTCTTCCGATTTTACACGAACTGTGCCGGTAGGAGGGAAGTTTACTACAAAACAGCGCGAGATTTACAACGTTGTGCTGGCTGCCAACAATAAAGCGAAAGAACTAACCCGCCCGGGAGTTACCTATTTGTCGGTTCATTTGGCTGTTGCAGAAGTAATTGCCTCCGGATTAAAAGATTTGGGACTGATGAAAGGGAATGTAGAAGAAGCGGTAAAAAGCGGGGCACATGCTATGTTTTTCCCGCACGGTTTGGGCCACATGATGGGATTAGATGTACACGACATGGAAGATTTGGGCCAGATTTATGTGGGTTACGACGACGAAACAAGGCCTGTCGATCAGTTTGGCACTGCTTATCTGCGGTTGGGGCGAAAACTGCAACCCGGTTTTGTGATTACCAACGAACCGGGAATCTATTTTATCCCCGCCTTGATCGACAAATGGCAGAATGAAAAAATAAATACCGGATTTATCAACTTCGATAAAGTAAACGAATACCGCGATTTTGGCGGCATACGTTTGGAAGACGATATCCTGGTAACAGAAACCGGCAGTAGAATACTCGGAAAAAGAATCCCCGTAACTCCTGACGAAGTGGAAGAAATTGTTTCGAAATAATAAAAAGGCAGCCAAGGCGCTGCTTTTTTATTTTTCCAATATCCGATAATAAAAATAGTCCATCTCCACCATAATTTCATCTCTGATTTCGCGGCATTTCTGCTTCAACTCTTCCCGGTTCCTGAAATTCCGGTAAGGATTGTGGAATCCCAGGTGCATTTTTCGTTTAAATTTTAACGGAGGCACATGCAACTCTTCATTGGTTCCGTCGCCCACCGTAATCAGGTAGTCAAATTCCATCTCGCTGAATTTTGAATAGTGTTCGGGAACGCTGGGTTTTAATTCAATGCCAATTTCACCCAAAACTTCAATCGCCACCGGGCTAATGTGGTCAACCGGTTGAATTCCGGCAGAGTATATTTCCAGGTTTTTGTCGAAACTCCGCAGGATTGCTTCGGCCATCTGGCTCCTGCACGAATTTTGGTTGCTGATAAAAAAAATCTTTACCCCATTTTATCTGTTTTTTTAGCTTGGAAAATTGTCGTTTTTCCGGAATAAATTCAGGTTTTTAAGATAGATAAAAAGTACCGGATATAAAATAGAATTTGTTGCGTTAGGCTTTGTAAATAAACGATTTACAAATGTTTTTCAACATGGTTTTTAATTGTCCTTTCAATACATCAACCCGTTTGAACGCCTGGCTTGGGCGATATCCGGACTTACAAGAATGGTTTCAAACAAATTATTTACCACACAATCAATAAATTACGTTCATACATTTTTTTATAGGGCGTTTTCTTTACTCCAGGTAATTCTTAATTTTCAGGAAATTTTATTTTAAAATCTGAAAAATAATATTCCCGATGGAAGTGATTTCAATTTTACTTCAAAAACTTTGAGTATTATGGCGTAAATGTCTATTTTCGTAGCCTAATCGAATTATGCACACCGTTGTTGAGCGGTATTTAAAATTTTGCAAATGGAACCTAAAGATCTTAAAAACTCGGAAGAGTTAAAAAATTTGGAAATGTCAGGGAATATAAATACTGATAATGATGATGCTGTAAAACAAGCGGAAAATGAACCCGCTGTTGACAAAACAGAACCGGAAAATGAGGAATTGTCTCAGCAGACTCCCGAAGTAATCCCACCTGAAAAACTTCAAAGTGAACAGGAAACAATAGCTCCGGACAAACCGAACGTGGAGATCGTTGCTGAAAGTTTGCCGGAAGAGAATGTGACGGAGCCAAAATTGGAAGATCAACCGGTTGCCGGTATTGACGAAACTGAAGAGACACCACAGGAAACCGTTCCGGAAAACGAACCACAGGCCGAAGAAGCAGAGGAAGAGACACAGGAAGAGGAACCTGAAGTTGAAGCCGAAGAAAATGAAAAACCCGTTCAACAGGAAGAAGAGGAAGAGCCGGACGAAGAGGAAGAAGAAATAACGATCGCCGGGAAATCTTCGAAAAAAGAAAATATTGACTATTCTACCTACTCGCAGATTGAACTGGTCAATGCCATGCGCGAAGTTTTGGAAAACCAGGGCGACGACGATATTAAAGATGAAATAGAAGTTATTAAGGCGGTATTTTATAAAAACCTGAACGAAAACATAGAAGAACAGAAAAAACAGTTTATCGCTGCGGGTGGAAACGAGGAAGAATTTGTTGCGGAAGAAGACCCGTACGAAAACGACATCAAAGAATTATTAAAAGAATACCGCCAGGTAAGGATTGAATTCAACAAAAAACTTGAAGTCGAAAAAGAAGAAAACCTGAAACTGAAATACGAAGTGATTGAAGAAATAAAAGCTTTAATCAACAACGAAGAGTCGATCAATAAAACATTTCAGGAATTCAGGGATTTACAACGCCGGTGGCGCGAAATTGGCCTGGTACCCCAGGCGAAAATGAAAAATCTTTGGGATACTTACCACTTTCATGTAGAAAACTTCTACGACTACATCAAAATAAACAAAGAACTGCGCGACCTCGATCTGAAGAAGAACCTGGAAATTAAAATCGAACTTTGCGAAAAAGCCGAAGAACTGCTGGTTGAATCTTCAGTATTAAGAGCATTCAACACCCTTCAGAAATACCACGAGCAGTGGCGCGAAGCAGGGCCAGTGCCCATTGAAAACAAGGAAGATATCTGGGAACGGTTTAAAGCCGCTACAGCAAAAATCAATAAAAAATACCAGGACTTTTTTGAAAGCCGTAAAACCGAACAAAAGAAAAACCTGGATGCCAAAATTGCACTTTGCGAAAAAGTAGAAGAAATTAACGAACTCGAACTGGCAAGCAACAAGGATTGGGACGATAAATCGAGAGAACTTGTTCAGCTTCAGAAAATCTGGCGTACCGTTGGTTTTGCGCCCCGGAAAGACAACAATAAAATCTACGAACGTTTCCGTACGGCATGTGATCGGTTTTTCGATGCAAAACGCGAGTTCTATTCCAAAAACAAAGAAGTCCAGCAGAACAACCTTCAACTGAAAATCGATTTGTGTCTCGAGGCCGAAACACTAAAAGACAGTACCGACTGGAAAAAAACGACCCAGGATTTTATCAATATCCAGAAAAGATGGAAAGAAATAGGGCCGGTTCCGCGGAAACATTCCGAATTGCTCTGGAAACGTTTTCGGTCGGCCTGCGACTATTTCTTCGATAAAAAATCAGGGCATTTCTCGGGTATCGACACCGAGCAGGTTGATAATCTGACATTAAAAGAACAACTTATCGAAGAGGTTATTCATTTCGAACCGTCGGACGATGTCAACGAAAATCTGAAGACGTTAAAATCGTTCCAGCGCCGCTGGACCGAAATCGGGCATGTTCCGATTAAAAAGAAAGATGAAATTCAGAATAATTTCAGGGATGCCATCAATAAATTGTACGACGATTTAAACCTGGACGATGAGAAGCGGAATATGCTGAACTTCAGAAGTAAGATGAATTCTTATTCGGAATCGAACCGCGGGCAGAACAAAATGCGGATGGAACGCGAAAAATACATGACCAAACTGAAACAGTTGGAAAACGATCTGGTTCTTTTGGACAACAATATCGGGTTCTTTGCCAAATCGAAAAATGCCGAATCGCTGATTGCCGACGTAAAAAAGAAAATTGAAAATACGCGCGAAAAAATTGAATTCCTGAAAGAAAAAATCAGGGTGATTGACGATATCGATAAATAAACGAAAGGCCGGTTTAAACCGGCCTTTTTTTTACTACATTCATAACACTCCGAAAAAAGATCTGAACACCCGGAAGCATTACCTGAGCACACGGAAACCTTACCTGGACAGGCGGAAGCTTTATCTGAGGAGGCCGAAGCTTCATCTAAGGAGGCGGAAAGCTTATCTATGGAGGCGGAAGCTTTACCTCATGACACGGAAGCTTCACCTTAACAGGCGGAAGAAAGATCTTACAAGGTAGAAGCTGGATCTCACGACACGGAAGAAGATTTGTATCACCCGGAAGAATTTATGATTTACTTGCCTATACAGAAGTTTTTAAAGATATGGCCCAGTACTTCGTGTGTGGTGATTTCGCCGGTAATTTCGCCGAGATAAATCAGGCATTCGCGGATGTCCTGGGCAAGGAAGTCGCCGGTAATACGGTTGTCGAGGCCGTTTAAAACCCGAAGAATGGCATCGTGGGCATTTCTCAGGATTTCGTAGTGGCGGGCATTGGTTACAATCACATCTTCCTGTGCCAAAGCGCCGATGTTGACTGAATGGAGCATCAGTCCGACCAATTCTTCGAGGTTTTGTTTTTGTTTGGCCGCAACAAAAACCAGTTTTTCGTCGTCCGTTATGTCCATCATCTTCAGTTGCCGGATGGTTTCCCGGAGGCCGGTGTCGATTTTGTTGGCAACAATGATCAGTTTCTGGTCGGCGGTTAACCGTTGGCGTATGTTGTTAATTCGTTCAGAAACAATAGGGTAGGGGTTCATCGTGTCAACCACCAATAAAACGATGGAGGCCTGCTCCAGTTTATGGTAGGTGCGTGTTATCCCCAGGTTTTCAATTTGGTCGTCGGTTTCGCGGAGTCCGGCGGTATCGAAGAACCGGAAAGCTGTTCCGTGGATATTCACCACATCTTCAATCACATCGCGGGTTGTTCCGTGAATCTCCGAAACGATGGCTTTGTCTTCGTTGAGTAAAACATTCAAAAGCGTCGATTTTCCGACATTCGTTTCCCCGACGATGGCCACAGGAATTCCGTTTTTAATCGCATTTCCGAGCCGGAACGAATCTTTCAATTTTCGTAAAAGGGCTTCTATTTTTACGGTGAGGTTTCGCAGTTGGGTTCGGTCGGCAAATTCCACATCTTCCTCGCTAAAATCGAGTTCCAGTTCCACCATGGCAGTAAAATGGAGCAACTGGTCGCGCAGGTCGTTGATTTCCTTTGAGAACCCGCCGCGCATCTGGTTGAGCGCCAGTTTATGCGCCGCGGCATTCGACGAGGCAATTACATCGGCCACTGCCTCGGCCTGCGACAAATCCATCTTTCCGTTGAGGAACGCACGCTGGGTAAACTCGCCGGGCAAAGCCATCCTGGCGCCTTTTTCAACCAAAATTTCAAGAATTTTTTGCTGAATATAAACCGACCCGTGGCACGAAATCTCGACAATGTCTTCACCGGTAAAAGAGTGCGGGGCCTTAAACAGCGCCACAACTACTTCGTCGAGAACTTCATCCTTACATACAATCTTTCCGAAATGGAGCGTATTGGGTTTTTGATCAGTGAGTTTTTTATCGTTTTTCGGACTTTGAAAAACCTGTTCTGCAATGGCAACCGCATCGTTTCCCGAAAGGCGGATAACGGCAATCGCCCCAACTCCGGGTGATGTTGAAATGGCACATATGGTTGACTCGTCCATCATTTTCAATTGCTTTTATACAAAGATAACCCATTATTTCATTAGTTTTAAAAGCAAAATTACGGTTTGGTTTTTATCTTTGGTTATGAACCTGTTGATTCAAGAAACGGCAAAACTGATTCGGCAATCGGGTTATACGGTTGCTTTTACCGGCGCCGGAATCTCTGTCGAAAGCGGGATTCCTCCGTTCAGGGGCGAGCACGGGTTGTGGAACAAATACGACCCCAAGGTGCTGGATTTGGGATACTACCTTCAAAACCAGGAAAAATGCTGGCATTCGATCCGGGAAATTTTTTATGA
>CAYWBV010000009.1:2432-6093 GCA_964455785.1 uncultured Maribellus sp. | reverse complement strand
TTAAAAAAGAAGAAAAGGTATATTTGCGCAACTAAAATATGAAATCATGAAGTTACTTGAAGGAAAAACAGCAATAGTTACGGGCGCATCCCGTGGAATTGGAAAAGCTATTGCTCTGAAATTTGCTCAGGAAGGATGTAATGTGGCATTTACCGATTTGTTTGAAGACGAAAACATGAAAGCTACTGAGGCGGAGTTAAATGCCCTTGGAATTAAAGCAAAGGGATACGCTTCGGATGCCAGCCAGTTTGATGATACCGACAGAGTTGTAAATGAAATAGCCGCAGACTTTGACCGTATCGATATTTTGGTGAACAATGCAGGCATCACCAAAGATACACTGTTGATGCGAATGACAGAAGATCAGTGGGATGCAGTGATAAATGTAAATCTGAAATCGGTTTTTAACTTCACAAAAGCCGTTCAAAAGATAATGCTGAAACAGCGTTCAGGCTCAATTATTAATATGAGTTCGGTAGTTGGTGTCAGTGGAAATGCCGGACAGGCCAACTATTCGGCCTCTAAATCAGGGATAATAGGGTTTACCAAATCCATTGCCCGCGAGTTGGGTTCGCGCGGAATTCGTTCCAACGCCATTGCACCCGGTTTTATTATTACTGAGATGACAGCCAAAATTCCGGAAGACGCCCGCAAGGCCTGGGAAGCTTCCATCCCGTTAAAACGCGGCGGAACACCGGAAGAAGTTGCCGGAGTGGCCACATTCCTTGCTTCCGATTTATCTGCATACGTCAGCGGCCAGGTTATCCAGGTTTGCGGTGCGATGAATACATAATTCGTTTTTCGTTTTGCGGGAGTTGTTTTCGACAACAGTTCCGGTTAGGTAGTTAATAATAATTGTCAACGATACGAAACGACCATAAAAGTTAATTTCTGTCAGACGAACGAAATTTCTTCTTGTGGTCGTTTTATTTGTGTTTTGTAATCAATGAATAGCTGGAAAAATATCGGTATATACTGTTTTTATTATAAAGACACGGTAATTCCCATTGATAACCATATTTATTACCCGATTATGGCGGGTAATGCTGTAGCTGAAAATAAGATCGGTATAAAAGGCGACGATACAGGAATTTCAATCTCTGAAAAAAACAGATACTACAGCGAACTCACAGGGATTTACTGGGTTTGGAAAAATACAAAACAGGATTTTACCGGAAGTTGTCATTACCGGCGTTATTTTACGACGGGGGAAGAGCCTTTCGATTACAAACTGAAACGCGCGCTTTACCATGTTTTTGGATTGTATAAAAAAAGATTCGGATTAATCTACACCGGCAACCTAAAAAGGTTCAGTAAAAAGATTTTAAATGAACACGAAATTCTGAATATTTTTAAAACCCACGACGCCATCCTGCCTGTTCAGCGACGACTAAAATACAGTGTTGCGGAACATTACCGGCGTTATCATAATGCCACTGATTTGAAAATTCTGGAAGACATCATACAAACCCGGTATCCCGGCTATTTTTCTTCTTTTCAGAAGGTATTAAACAGCAAGCGGTTATATGCCAATAATATGTTTATATTGCCTGAGAAACATTTCGAGAAATTTATGACATGGTGGTTCTCTATCATTTTCGAATTCGAAAAAAAAGTCAAACTTGAGGAATATCAGGGATACCAGCAGCGTATCATAGGATTTATCGGTGAAAGATTGCTAACGGTTTGGTTTTATCATGAGGGGCTTAAGATTAAGGAGTTACCGGTTATCTACTTCAAAAAAATCAAATACTAAGAACCTAAAAAGATATCCGTTTTGCCAACTTGTCAGACGAATAAAAACAGTTTTAAATTCCGGGGTTAAGTAATATTCTAAAAAATATTCCTTAAATTGTACGTAGTAAACAAGGTTTGGAATATGTTTAATAAATCCATAGCATATCAGTTAGGTATCTATATTTCTCTTGCTGTAATAGGTGTTTTTATTGTGTTTATTGCCACCACATACTTTTTCAACCGGAAATTAACAAAGGAAAATATAGAAAACAGGGCTATCGGAATAAGTGCTGAAATTTCGACAGAAATTAAAAAGCTGGTTGTAACTACAAGAGAGGTAGCGTCAAACGTATCTGAACAAATTTTATTCTATGGCGAAAAAGACGAAGCTGATTTGTTGATTTCAGGTGTAATGGAAAAATACCCCTTTATAAACGCGCTTAATATCAATATCGATTCAACGTTGTCGGGCCAGCCATTCCAAAAATATATGGCTTTCAGGCAAAATGATTCTGTTTTTTTCAGGAAAGGAGACTTTAACCTTTACAAGTGTGAAGCTGAAGAAGAAATTGTCAAAAATGTTATTCTGCAAAAAAAACCGAACTGGACGGAGCCTTTTCGATGCCCCAGAAATAAAAATGTTGTGGTATTATATTATTATCCGATTACTTTGAAAAACAAGCAAGGTATTGTAAAACATGCCGGCGAAGTAATTTGCGAGTTGTCATTACTCAATCTAAACGACTCTATTAATTCGAAAAAAATTGAGAATCAAGGCTTTGCCTTTTTGGTTTCAAAAAACGGAGATTTTATAACTCATCCACGCGAAGAATGGATTCTGAATCGCAATATTTTTACCCTGTCCAATAAAATTATTGACAATAAAAATAAAAGTAATGAGAAAGAACTTATTGCTCGACAAAAGCCAGGTTCTATTATTTTAAAGTCGGAGACTCTTGGATATGAAAAAAGCTGGGCATATTTTACACCAATTAAAGAAAATGGATGGACATTAATTTTTATCATGCCATATTATAAACTGTTTGAGCCTTTGTACTTGAATATTTTGAGGATGCTTCTTATTTCAGTTCTCGGGATTTTGAGCGTTTATTTTTTAATCACCTATATCTCTAAACAATTAGTTGAGCCATTGAGTAATGTTGCATCACAACTCAGAAAATTCAGCATTATTTCTGATGATTATCCTGTCAACACCTTCAATGAAGTAAAATTGGTTTCGGAAAGTTTAAAAGATTTAAAATCGAGGTTTGAAAATTACAAGGAAATCCACTCTATAGAACAGAAGAAAAGCCATAGCAGAATGGAAGATCTGCTGCAAGCTTCAGAAATTCAACGAGGTTTAATAAAACTGGGCTATCCTGCATTCCCAGACAGGAAAGACATTGATTTGTTTGTTATCTATAAGCCGGCAAAAATCGTCAGCGGCGATCTTTTTGACTATTTTTTTATAGATAACGACAATTTGGTTATCAGCATCGGCGATGTTTCAGGAAAAGGAATACCGGCTGCATTTTTTATGAGTATTGCGCAAACGCTAATCAAAAGTAACGCAAATGTAAAAAAAGCTAAAAAGATTGTAAGCAAGGCCAACCGCGAACTATACACAAACAACCAGCACCAGTTTTTTTTAACGCTTTTCCTTGGGGTACTTAATCTCAAAACCGGAATGTTAAATTACTGTAATGCCGCGCATACTTCGTCATTAATTTTAAAACCCAGCGGCGAAATTCGCGAACTTGAGCATTCACACGGTTTGCCGTTGGGATTGTATCCTGATAAAGAATATTCGGAATCCAGAATACAAATTGAAAAAGGTGATACATTAGTACTCTATACTGATGGTGTAACTGAGTTGCAGGACGCCAATAAATTTCATTTTGGAGAAGAACGGTTTAAAGAAAAT
>CAYWBV010000009.1:0-2332 GCA_964455785.1 uncultured Maribellus sp. | reverse complement strand
TCGTTATTGACCTAATTTTTCAAGTATTTCATTGTATTTTTCCATTTGTTTCATCCGGTAATAGAGGTTTTTTAACGATTCAAGTGTTATTGGATCTTCCGGATTTATTTCGTAACATTTTTCCATAAACGGCAATGATTTTTCCCACCAGATATCTGCCTTTTTGGTTTCCTCTACATATCTTTCATTGTCGTTCGCCGGAACTTTGTTGGCAATCTCAATTTGCTTGACACCTTTATTGTAGTATAATGCGCCTAGATTGTAATACGCATTGAAAAATTTAGGATCTACGCTAATTGCTTTTTCGTAAATTTTTATGGCATTTTCCTCATCGTTAATCTTTTCATATAAAGTACCTAATGCAAAATAGTAGGTTGCATTAGTCGGATCCTGTTCTATTGCCATTTGCAGGTATTTCATCGCTTCTTCCGTTCTATCCAGGTTCAGATAAATTTGTATCATGCTTGTTAATATACCATTATCAGCAGGATATTTTTCGAAACCTTCTTTTAGCGTTTCCAGCGCACCAATTGTATCATTTTTTTGTTCGTATGCGCTTGCAATAAGGCTGTATGTTCTGGCTTCATTGTATCCGTATTTTGCAGCGTCTTTGTAATATTTGATGGCTTTGTCAAAATCTTTTGCGTTATAGGCTGCCAGTCCAGTATTGAAGATAATAACAGTGTCGATTGCTTCAGGATTATCTGCTTTAACAACGGCCAGATTATTGATTTCCAATACTTGTTCAAAAGTTTTCAGTGCTTTTTCGTAATTTTCATCAGTAAAAGCCTGTACTGCCTGATTTTGAAGATCATTGGTTAAAAGCGTCAATTTAATTTTTAAACTTTTTGAAAATTTATTTCCTGAATCCAGATCTAACGCTTTTTTGTATGAATTTAAGGCTTCTGTAAGCGGATCATCACTCAGTTTTTTGAAGTTTTCATCTTTTGACTGAAAAATAGCCTGATAAATTTCACCTCTTACTTCCCAGGTTCTTGGCCAATTTATGCTGCTTTCCGATTTAGGGTTGGCCGGATCAATCGTTGTCTGAATGGTTTCCAGCGCCTGATCTAATTTTCCGGTATCCTTAAAGTTTAAAGCACTTGTAACTTTTCCCTTTTGTGCGAATACTGAACTTACAGCGATAATTAAGGTTAGTAAAATTATTGTCCTCTTCATCGTTCTATGGATTTAATAATTAATTTTTTACAAAAATATATGAATATTATTCTTAATCAAATAACATTTTAATAAACAACTATTTATTTTATTCTAAGCTATTCTCATCATTATCAGCATCTTCCTCGATTTCCAGTTCTGTATTTCCCGGCTCTTCGTTCATTACCCTTGCAACAGAGGCAATTCTGTCGTCCTCTTTCAAATTAATTAACCTTACTCCTTGCGTTGCCCTTCCAAGTATCGATATTGAGCTGACTGCCAAACGAATAGTAAGCCCGTTTTCGGTTATGATCATTAGATCATTATTGTTCGATACATTTTTAATCGCAATCAAATCACCAGTCTTCTCAGTAATATTAATGGTTTTTACACCTTTCCCTCCCCTGTTTGTTATGCGATAATCATCAATTTTAGAACGTTTTCCATAGCCGTTTGCTGAAATAACAAGAACGTCTTCATTTTCATTATTAACACAAACCATGCCAATAACTTCATCATTCTCATTCCCAAGTGTTATCCCTCTAACTCCGGATGCTGTCCTTCCGATTGGACGAACAGTTCTCTCGTTAAAACGAATAGATTTGCCCGATTTAACAGCAATCATAATTTCATTTTCGCCGTTGGTCAACCGTGCTTCCAACAATTGGTCCCCTTCTTTGATGGTGATGGCATTTACTCCATTTTGCCTTGGTCTTGAATAGGCTTCCAGGGTAGTCTTTTTAATAATTCCTTTTTTTGTAGCGAGGATGATATAGTTATTATTAATAAATTCAGCGTCAGCGAGGGTTTTAACATTTATAAAGGTTAAAACCTTGTCATCGTTTTCAATGTTCAGAACATTTTGAATGGCTCTGCCTTTGGATGCTCTTGTCCCTTCAGGAATTTGGTAAACTTTCAGCCAATAACATTTTCCTTTCTCTGTGAATAATAGCAAGGTATTATGCATTGAAGCAATAAAAATGTGTTCCAGAAAATCTTCGTCACGGGTTGAACTTCCTTTTGAGCCAACTCCACCCCTTCCCTGAGTGCGGAACTCTGTTAACGGTGTCCTTTTAATATACCCCAGATGCGAAATGGTAATAACCATATCTTCGTCGGCATAGAAGTCTTCCGGATTAAATTCTTCTGCGTTGGGAATAAGTTCAGTCCGTCG
>CAYWBV010000008.1:30207-33061 GCA_964455785.1 uncultured Maribellus sp. | reverse complement strand
GAAGAGTTACTGGTTGACAAAGCGCAGCTTTTAACACTGACTGCACCCGAAATGACGGTACTCGTTGGCGGTATGCGCGTATTGAACACCAACTGGAATAACTCAAAACATGGAGTTTTTACCGAACGCCCGGAAGTTCTGACCAACGATTTTTTTGTCAACCTGCTGGATATGCGTAACGCCTGGGCGCCGGCTTCCGAAGATAAAGAGGTTTTTGAAGCACACGACCGTTCAACCGGCAAAATAAAATGGACAGGGACACGTGTTGACTTGATTTTTGGTTCCAACTCCGAACTCAGGGCGCTGGCCGAAGTTTACGCCAGCTCGGATAGCAAAGAAAAATTTGTAAACGATTTTGCGGCGGTTTGGAACAAGGTGATGAACCTCGACCGGTTTGATTTGAATTAATCGCTTCAGTAATCTGTAAGTTGAAAATTGTTACGGATACAACAAAGGTGGTTTGGAAACTGGCCACCTTTGTTCTTTAGTTGTAATACTACTCCGCAAGCAATGTCCAGCCTTCAATCCAGTTGCTTTCGCCAAAAGCGCCCTTAAAGTTGACAATCTGAAACCAGGAGTCAGGATAATCGGACAATTCGCCCTGGATTTTTGTTTCCGGGAGATAATTTCCGGAAGGCCAGTCGATTTTCGGATCGGCAATCTCATTTTTTGCAACGCCGAAATGGTTTTGCCACTGGTTTTGCTGAGCTGCAGAATAAACCCCGGAAAGATCGAAAATGGTTTCGGGTGTTGACGACGCCACGTCGTAAAATATATTGTTCCGGATATCGAGGTTTCCCTGTTTCCATTGATTGTAGCAGTCGTGATTGGAATCGGTTACTTCGAGCAGAACGCCATGGTTGTTATTCACAAGCACCGAGTTGGCGACGGTTCCACCCGCAAAGTTCCTGAAATTAATGCAGGCGCCTTCGCCGGTGTTTCCGCTTCCTACAAGCGTAACATTAAAAATATCGGGCAACGAATAAGGTAACCCGTTCACCGGCGAAACTCCGCCCCCGGCTTCTATCAGGTTATCGCCAAGATTGTCTGGCTGTACCCCGAGCCAAAACTGTCCGTTTCCGCTCCATCCCAAATCGTAATCGAAAGCGTCGTCGCCGCAACCCGAAACAACCATGTGTTTCAGGTTCACCGTTCCTCCAAAGATTTCAACGCCATCGTCTTCATTCGAAATAATTTCCACGTAATCGATTTCGGTTTGGTTGCCAATGCCGCCGAGCGTCAGTCCGTTAATTTCGTTGCCGTCTCCAATGTCGGTACCGCCGTGGCGGATGGAAATATATTTCAGGATTCCCGAATTGTCATTTTCATCGGTTCCGCCGTACATTCCGCGGGGTTCGGCATAGGGAATCCCGTCGATGGAAGCTTCGCCCTCCTGCAAATTAATGGGCGCATTACCCAAAATGATAAGCCCGCCCCACAATCCGCGTTCGTCTTTGGCCACCGAGTTGATTAAATCGTCGGCTTCGGCGGTAAAAATGATAGGTTCACCGGGTGTTCCTTCGGCTACTATTTTTGCGCCCCGCGCGACAACCAGAGCGCTGGCATTTTCGCCTTTCCCGGGTCTAAACCTGACAACGGTCCCCGGTTCGATGGTCAGTGTCTGCCCGTCGTTCACAAAAACAAAACCTTCGAGGACGTATTCTTTGTCTTTGGTCCAGGTTACGGTTCCGGTTCCGGCGCCATAGTCGCTGATGGCGTTGCTGCCGTTTTCAAGAAGATAGTCGCTTTTCCGGCAGCCTTCAAAAAGCAGCAGCAACAAAATGCCCAAAATTATCCGATAGCCCATTCCCCTGCGTTTTACATTTTTACTTCCAAATCGAGAAAAATAAAACCGCCGCCTTCGGCATTGGCCGCCCACGGATACCAGTCGTGGTAATTCAAAGCCATCTTAATATTTTTTATCGGGTTGAACTGGATACCCGCCACCAGGGCAGTTCCGTCGCTGGCCAGGTTCCACGGATTGGTTTTCCCTTCGAGGATGTTCGAAGTTACCCGGTCGTAACGCGCAAACAACTGGTATTTGGCGGTGATGTTGTATTTTCCGTACACCGAAAGCGCGAAGATGTTGTGGTTGGCTTCCCAGCCATCGTTTTCCCTGAAAACAAATTCCCCTGCGATGTTCCATTTTTTGTTGTAATCGTAGGAGGTGAAAAACAAGATGGTCGATTCGTTGATTTTGTTGTGCGTAATATCGTAAAACAGTTTCGTAACAAAACCTTTGGTGAGCCAAACCGTTGACCCGATGCTGTATTTAAAAATGTTGTCGGTTTGAATATTGCTGTATCCTTCGCCGTTCATGATGGTAAAATCGGCGCTGATGTTTTTGGTGAAGGCATAATTGAAATTGACGCCAAGGTCGGCCGAAGAACCCAGTTGATATTCGTCGGCTACGGTTTTCATCAGGTAGCGCCTTTCCCAGATATCTTCCTGAAGTTTAAATTGTTTCATACTGATGAGCCCGAATTCGACTTCGAGCCGGTTGTGCGTGTATTGCAGGTAGGCGTTTTTAAAATAGGCATATCTTCTCGCCTTGGCGTAGTCCGACAAGTCGTCGGGGCTGCCCACATCAACATTGATTTTGGCGAAAAACTCGGGGCTGAATGTATATTCGTAACCAATGTAGCCGCGCACCAGTTCGAAGGCGGCCACATCTGTTGCCGAACCTGTAATTCCCTGGTGGAAATTGGCATAGATAGTTGCAAACGGTTTTCCCGAAGGTTTAAATTCTTCCTGGGAGAAAACCTTTGCCACCAATATCAGCAAAAAGAACGTGGTTAGTTTTATCTTCATTTACCCGGTAAAATTTTCAACATCCGGCAAATATAAAAGATTA
>CAYWBV010000008.1:0-30107 GCA_964455785.1 uncultured Maribellus sp. | reverse complement strand
TTTTATCTTCATTTACCCGGTAAAATTTTCAACATCCGGCAAATATAAAAGATTAGGTGTAATGTCGCTTCGTTCGGTTAAAAAGGTTGTATGCCAAATTCCATGTTAATATCATAATTTTAATATTCCGGTGCCCTGCACCTTACTCCCGAACTCCATACTTCTGCTACAAATATTCAGGCGCTCTGCGCCGTTTTTCGTCGAAACAAGAACAGTTCAATCATTTGGAATAAAAGCGGCAGAGCCGCGAAAATAGTTGTAGTAGTTTGACGATATGGCGAGAAAGAAGGTGCAGCGCACCGGAATTCCCGGTTGCGATCTTCTGCATTCTGCCTTTCAGAACTTCTGAAACGTCGCGATCTTCTGTTTTCTCTCTTTCAGAACTTCTGAAACGTTGCGATCTTCTGCATTCTTGCTTTCAGGGGCTCCGGAAAGGTTGCGATCTTCTGCATTCTTGCTTTCGGGGGTTCCAGAAACGTTGCGATCCTCTGCATTCTGCCTTTCGGGGGCTCCGGAAAGGTTAAATCCCTAAGGATTCTGTCTGTCAGAACTTCTGAAACGTTAAATCCCTAAGGATTCTGTCTGTCAGAACTTCTGAAATGCTAAATCCCTGGGGATTCTGCCTGTCGGGGGGCGCCGAAAACTCCGCAGGTGTATAAATTGTCAAATTTTAATTCCCTGCGTTTTCAATATCTGAATATTTTGGATTTTGCTTTACCTTTGTACAGTGTAACGTTAACATTATCATAAAAATCATGAAAGATAACCCAAAGATATTAATTGTAGATGACGAAAAAGACCTTTGCGAAATCCTGCAGTTTAATCTCGAAAGCGAAGGTTATTTGGTTGACGTGGCCCATTCGGGCGAAGAAGCGTTAAAAAAGCCGCTGGAAGAGTTCAGCCTGATCCTCCTCGATGTGATGATGGGCGGCATTTCGGGGTTTAAAACCGCCAACCTCATCCGGAAGGAGCGGAGACTGGATGTGCCGGTTATTTTCCTTACCGCCAAAAACGGGGAAAACGACGTGCTGACCGGATTTAACCTGGGCGCCGACGATTACATTGCGAAACCGTTTTCGATAAAAGAGGTGGCAGCCCGGATAAGGGCTATTCTGAAACGCGGCGAGGTACAACGCGACGAAAGGGCGAAATTGGAGTTTAACGATTTGGTTGTGGATGTGAGTAAAATGATCCTTTCTGTGGGCAGCGAAAATATCAATGTAACGCGGAAGGAGTTTGAAATCCTCGCGTTGCTGATGAAAAACCAGGGGCACTACATCAGCCGCGACGAAATCCTGAGCCGAATCTGGGACGACGATGTGATTGTTACCGAGCGGAATGTGGATGTAAACATTGCCCGGTTGCGGAAAAAAATTGGTCCGTATGGCGGGTACATCAAAGGCAAATCGGGTTACGGGTATAGTTTTCAACCGCAGTAGTCGGCCGGGGGAAAGGTTATGGTGATTAAAAAAACGTTTCGGGGCGAGATATTTCTTTACTTTATCCTGGTTTTTGTCGTGTTTACGGCGGCTATTCTTTTTTTTCAGTACGAGCGCGAAAAAAAATACCGTACTTCCCAGCTCGAAAATACCCTCGACAACATTACCGAAATCACCCACCAGTTTATCGAACAAAATAGCCTCGTCGAAGAAAACGCCATCGGACGAATCAACGAGATTGTAAAAATTATTCCGCACTACAACACCCGCATCACGGTTATCGGTAAAACAGGCGCCGTATTGTTCGACAGTTCGGTAGAAGATTTTAACGGGATGGAAAACCACATGAGCCGCCCCGAGATACAAAAGGCAATCGCGCACGGCCGCGGCTCGAACATACGGCGATCGGCCACAACCCTGGAGGAATATTATTACTATGCCCGGAATTACGACGGCTATTTTATCCGCACGGCAGTGATTTACGATGTTGAAATCAAAAATTTTCTGAAAGCGGAACGCGCCTTTCTCGTTTTTATCATCATCCTCTTTTCCATCATCGGCGTTATCCTGTTTTTTGTGACCGGAAGGCTGGCGGATGCCATCACCAAACTCAAAAACTTTGCGGTTAAAGCCGCGAAAAACGAACGGATTGAACAGGGCATCACTTTCCCCGATAACGAACTGGGGATTATTGGCAGCCAGATTATCAGCATTTACAACCATCTGAAAATAACAAAAGACGAGTTGTCGGCCGAAAAGGAAAAATTACTCAACCACCTCAACGCGTTAAACGAAGGTGTTGCTTTTTTTTCGCCCGAAAAGGAGATGACACTGGCCAACAGCCCGTTTATCCGCTATATCAATATCCTTTCGAAAGAGCCGGTACATACGCCGGCCGACATCTTAAAAAACAACGAATTCAGGAAATTAGGCAAGTTTCTGGATGAACATTTGGCTGCCGGTAAACTTTTGGAAACCGACCCTTTGCCGCAAACGGAGTTCGTACTTTCGCGGGGCGAGAAATATTACAAAATTGAAAGTATTATTTTTGCCGACCGCAGTTTCGAAGTGATGATTACCGACACCACCCGGCTTGAAAAAAGGCGGCTGCTGAAACAACAACTTACCTCGAACATTGCCCACGAGTTGAAAACGCCGCTGGCCTCCATCAAAGGCTACCTCGAAACAATGATTGGTAACCCGGCCATCCCGGCGGAAAAGCAGGCACACTTTCTGAAAAAAGCCTATTCGCAGTCGGAACGGCTGACCCACCTGATTAACGATGTTTCGTTGCTGAACAATATTGAAGATGCCGGCGAACTTTTCCAGTTTAAACCCACCGACATCAAAAAAATTATCGCCGATGTGTATGAAAACTTTGCCAACCGGATGGACGAAAAAAACATCGGGTTTGACGACGGCGTAAAAACTGCGGCTTTTATCAACGGCAACGGTGCTTTACTGTTTTCCATCTTTCAGAACCTGGTGGAGAACTCAATTAACTATGCCGGGCGGAATATCGAAATCGCCATCCGGATTTATCACGAGGATGACAAGTATTACTACTTTTCTTTTTCCGACACGGGCGCCGGCATTCCCGAAGAGCACCTGCCCCGCATTTTCGAACGGTTTTACCGCGTTGACTACGGCCGCACGCGCGAAGCCGGTGGTACCGGTTTGGGGCTGGCCATCGTAAAAAACGCTGTTCATTTGCACAAAGGCGAAATCTCGGTCCGCAACCGGCCGGGCGGCGGGGTTGAATTCCTCTTTTCGCTGTCCAAAAAATAGTTTTGAGGAGCTATTTTTTACCTCTCGCCTTCTCCGGCAAAAGGGTGTTGTTTGTCCGGCCGGGTAAAGTTGATACGGTGCGAACCCTAACAAAGGCCGGAAAAGAAAAAGCCCGTCCCCTGAAAGGACGGGCCAAAAGTTTATGTGGAACTAGATATAAAAAAGTTGTTGTCGATCGGCAGAAAAAAAATCGTTCTGCCGGGGGCGGACTAAATCAATAAAAATAAAAAACCAACCCGTACCCGTTATTTGAGGATGGTTGTGTTTTTTTCGGTAATGAGTTTATAAATGACCTCCCATTCGGGAATACCCACCAGATTTCTGTCGTCAATATACAAGTCGGCATAAATTTTCCGGCTGTAGGTGTTGTCAAACTCCTCTCCTTCAAAGTTATTGTTTACCGCGTGGAAGGTGAGCCCCTTTTTTTCACAAAACTCAACCGCTTTTTCAAGGTCTTTTCCTGAACGGTATGTCCAGAGAATGAGTTTGTGCCCCTTTTCCTTAAGAAGTTTGAGGGTTTCGATGGCATAGGGGATTTCTTTCCCTATGGCCGGATATTTATGTTTTACAATGGTTCCGTCAAAATCAACTGCTATAATCATAAGAATCAAATCTATATTTCAGGAATTATTGATTTCTGTTAACAGAAATCAACATTATGCGATACTCATTTTATTTTTGTACTCCCCATATCCTTTTTTCCAGTATTTATTCCCGTATCCGTATCCGCGGTCGGGGGCGTCGTTAATTACAATTGCTGCCCGTTTTACTTTGTTGAAGTCAACAACTTTATTGATCTGTTTGATTTGGTCCTTATGGCTGTGGTTTATTCGTAATATAAACAAACTGACATCGGAAAAGCTACTGGTTAAGATGGCATCGGGCACCAGTAGAATTGGAGCATTGTCAATAATGATATAATCGAACATTAGCCGGGCAACGTCAACCAAACGCTCAAATTTACTGTTGTCAAGCAAATCGGAGGGATTGTTCGGAATGGGACCAGCCTGGATAAACTGCAGATTGGGCACCGAAGTGTTGGTGATGATCTCTTCAATGGCCTTTTCGTTTTTGAAATAGTTACTTAACCCAAACGATTCCTGCACATCGAGATATTTGTGAAGGGTAGGTTTATGAAGATCGGCGCCAATAAGTAATACTTTTTTATTGGCTTTGGTGAGAATTGCCGAAAAATTGGACGAGATAAATGATTTCCCTTCGCCCGGGATGAGTGAATTGATGGAGACTACTTTTGCTCCGGGCTGTTCCAGTATGGCATTTAAGTTTGATTTAAGTCCTCTGAAAGATTCGGCAATTCCGGAACGCGGATGTTGGATTACCGGCAGTTTTGTATTGTATTTATGCTGAATGATACCTTCCAGTACCGGGATATGACTACTTTTTTCAATTTCTTCTCTTGTTTCAATTTTGTTGTTAAAAAAGCCAACCAAGGTTATAAAAACAAATGGCAGGATAAAACCACCCATCAGACCGGCAAAGACGTTTTTTACCATACTTGGCCCAACTTTTATTGCGGCGTCAACAATTGCCGGGTCAATTACCTGTACTTCGGGTGCAATTGATGCTTTGGAGATGGAAGCTTCAGCTTTTTTCTGCAACATGTATGTATATAATTCATTGTTCAAGTCGAACTCACGTTGTATTCCGACCAGTTGTTTTTCGGTTTCGGGTAATTTTTTTAGCCTTTCCTGAATGGAACTATAACGTTCTTTCATACTTGAAAGCTTTGTTTCGGTTGACTTAATCTGGTTTTTCAGGGTTTCTTCAAGCCCGTCGCGGGTTACTTTTATTTCTTTTTCCAAAACGATAAGGCTTGGGTTTTTTTCCTGAACGCTGAACGATAAAACCTCACGGCGCCCGTAAAGCTCCATTAATCGTGTTAACATACCATTTAAATTGGCATCGTTTATACCCAAAACGGACGGATTTACCATTTCCTCAATTTTCTTTGAATCATCGAGATATTGTTGTAAATCAGTATAATAGTTATATTGTAGTTCTGTTAAATACTGTTCGTTCTCAATTTCCTCGAGTTTTGCATATACCAACTGGGCTTCCTGGCCGAGGTTCATTACCTGGTTGTTTCTGCGGTAACTGCTAAAATTGTCCTCGGCTGATTTGAGCGAGGTTTGGATTCTCGATAACTGGGAATCGATAAATTCCATCGAATTTTCAGAATTTTTGCTTTTGTTTTCCACGCCAAACTGCATAAACACATTATTTAACTCATTGATGAAGTCAGCCTCTTTCTGTGGGTTCTCGCCTTCAATTGTAATCAGGATGAGTTCAGAATTAAGTTCTTCGAGGGCAATTTGTGTTTTGCGCAGATACTGTTTGGTTAACGAATTTAAATTGTTAAACCGCAGATAGTAAATTTCATCAACCTTTCCCCACTTTGGATTAACCGTAAAACTGAAAAATTCGTCATAATACGGTTGCCCAAATTTTACGGCCTTTTCAATATTTATGGTTTGTTTATACCCATTCAGATAGGTTTCGCCTTCCGCTTTAAGCAAATATTCCTTTTCATTTAACGCCTTTAATTCAATCATTATATCTTCGGCATTTATTGCATTTGGCGGTAAAACCAATTCGAAGGGTTCATTGTTATACAATTCCTTGTTATATAATAGCTCCTTGTGGAACCAACTGGTTTCCCAGTTGAGGTTATCCAAAGCCTTTTTGTACAGGGTGTATGACTGCAGGATTCCGATTTGGTTTTCGACATTTGTCTTTTTCCCCATAGCCATCATCGGATTATTGAAGGAAAGAAGATTATTTAAATCTTTTTCTTCGCCCTTGATTAAGATACGGCTGCTGACCTGGTAAATATTCGGAGATTTTTTAAAAACAAAATACCCCAGTGAAACTCCGATAAAACAAACAAGCAGGAACCATGGCCACTTCTTTAAATATTTAAGAAAAACATTTCTGGTTTCCTTTTTCTCGTGTGCGTCGATCAGACTGATTATTTCTTCTATTTTTTCCATGGTGTTTGTTTTATTTGTTGTTTAAAATTACAGTTGTAGCAACCAAGATGGTTGAAAGTGTAGATAAAATAAGTGAATAGATGGTGTTGTTTTCACGGGAACGTTTGAACTTGTTGGGTTTTATATAAACGATGTCATTCGGCTGCAGGTAAAAGACATCAGACTGGTAAACACTTTTGTCGGTAAAATTGACGACATAAGTTTTAGTGAGATCTTCGTTATGCCTGATAACCAGTACATTTGTTAAATCGGCAAATTCTGTTATTCCGCCTGCCATACTTATGGCATCTAGAATATTCAAACTTCCCTCGTAGTTGTAGTACAGGTTGGGACTTTTTACTTCACCCGATACATTTACTTTAAAATTGAGAACTTTTACCTTAACATTCGGTTCTTTCAGATATTCTTCTGCCTTTTGTTTCAGGAGCGACTGGGCTTCCAGCAGGTTCAGTCCGGCAACCGGAATTGTGCCAAGTATCGGTAAATTAATGGTTCCGTCGGCTGCAACCATATACCCGTTAATGTACTGACTGGCGCGGTCGCCATACATTTGTTGTGTTCCGGATGCAACAGCCCCGCTACCAGTGGTACTTGGATTAAACAGTTGGTTAACCTGCGGATCGAGTGTCAAAATGCTCAGAAAAAGGTTATCAAATGGTTTAATGCGGTACTCAGGCGCTTTTTCAGGAATTTTATACAAGCTTAAGTTGTTTTGCATATCCTGAAACATGGTCAGATCTTTCGAACTTCTGCACGAAGTAGTGACAATAATAGTCAGTAAAACCAAATAGTACAGTAATGATTTCTTCATTGGTAAATTCGTTTAAAAAAGGAGTTGAACTTGTGTGATTTTTATAAAATTCTCTAATTATTCTAAAATTAAACTTCACATATATTTTATAACACACCAATCAAAAAATTGTTGAATATCTGTGACAGAACATTTTATTATTGTCCGTTACCTTTGAGAACAACTTTGAAGGTTTTAAGAATTATAATAAAATCAAGCATTAACGACCAGTTGTCAATATATTCCATGTCCATTTCCATCCATTTGTCAAAAGGAATATTATTGCGGCCCGAGACCTGCCAGATGCAGGTTATTCCCGGAGTAACACTTAATCTCCTGTTGAGGCTTCGTTCATATTGTTTTACTTCGGACGGCACAGGCGGCCTTGGACCGACAATTGCCATGTCGCCCAGTAAAACGTTAATAAACTGAGGAAGTTCGTCGAGGGACGTTTTGCGTAAAAACCGGCCAATCCGGGTCACCCGCGGGTCGTTTTTTATTTTAAAGACCGGTCCGTCCTGTTCATTCAGGGTCATCAGTTTTTCTTTCAATTCTTCGGCATTTACTACCATTGTCCTGAATTTAAGGCATTTAAATAAGCGGCCATGTCGGCCAACCCTGATTTGTTTAAAAAGGATTGGGCCTTTATCTTCCAGTTTGATTAGAACCGCAATTAACAACATTACCGGCGAAATCAGGATCAGAATAACAATTGTCATAAAAAAGTCGATGGCTCCTTTGATCTTTAATGCGATATAATTTTCGGGCGTGTTTCTGAACGAGAGGAAAAATTGTTTGTTCAGGAACGAAAGTTTAGGGGCTATTCCGTTAAATGCAAGCACTTTGTTGTGGAGGTGAAACCCAACTCCAATTTCCTTACATTCTTCAATCAGCTTTCTTATGCTAACGGTATCAAAATCGTGTTTGCAGAAAAACACTTCATCAATCACTTTTTCATCAATTAACCGGGCAAAATTTTCGTTTTCAGGATACATGGCATAGATATGACCAAATTCGTTGATTACTTCCTCCGAATCGGTAATGATGCCCCATATTTTATAACCCCAGTCGCCGGTTTCGGTAACCTGACGGATAAACGGGATACTGGTTTCATCGGCAATAATTAATATCATCCGGGAGTTGAACCCCTGACGCCTGAAATACTTCAGTACCATACGTCCGGTTATTTTCTGTACCGATAAGACCAGAAAATTGAGGATTGCAAATTTGAGAAGAAAAGTCCCGGTAATCGAGTGAAAGTCGAATAAATGAATCAAAACAAAGAGGACAAATGACCCAATGGAGATCAAAAAAATATATTTTTTCAGAATATTCAGATACTTCTGCATACGCGCCATGGTACCCATTTCAAACATTTCAAGTAGTGTAAACCAAACGGGTATCATTACAATGGCAAGAATCAGATGGTCACGGGTTTCAAAGAAATTGTCTTTTGACACAATTCCTGAAATCCACAATAAAAAATAGAAACTTATCAATGTCCACATTACCTGAAATGTGACACTTATTCTTTCTAGTGCGGGTTCGCGTTCTTTAATCATGGTTAAACATTTTAAAATTTTGTGTTATAAAAGTGCGGAATCGATTTAGCTTTAAATCTTAGATAGGTTTTAATTTGGGTAACAGAGAAGTTTTCCTTACCTGAACTTAGCAGAGCGACTCGATAAAAAAGTTCAAATAGAGGACTCAATGAGAGACTTGGTTTCTTCAATGTGTGATTTTGAAGAAGCGCCAAAGAGTACGGATTCAATTTTTGGAAACTGGCCAAGATATTCGACGGCTTCTTTCGGGCGAAGGGCACCGGCTGCCAAAACCTGCATGGCTATTGGCCTGAATTCCTTTTCATTCAAGTATTTCTCATAGATATCTTTTCCTCCTGACATTCTGAACCCTATTTTATTGATGGACGAACAGATGATCGGGTTTTCGATACCCACCGAGTTTAATGCGTCGAGCAATGCCGGCATGTTCATGGTTATATACCCGGGTTCGCTGTTGTATTTTTTCCTGATATAGGAGTCGAACTCGGCAAATACCGGGTACATTTTTAAGCCGAGGATCATATCGACCAACACATTCTGGATAAAAATGACCGGCGTCTGGATTCCGGTAAACATTTTCATTTCGGCATCGATGAGCAATTGCATCAGTTTTATAAAATCCTTGTTCAAATAGGCCAGACCACCCTTTGCAAAGGTGCCGAATATATTCCCTGGCACATATTGTTTGATGGTCCCGACAATGCCCAGTTCGGTAACTGCATTTGCATATTTGTGGGCGTAGGGCATACACGGATATATTTTAAAATCCTCGTATTTGGCCGGGTTGTTTCGGATATGTTCGCAAATATTTCCAATCCGGTCGTGGGTGGTACACATAAAAGTTTTAATTCCGAGTGATATTGCCTGATCCAGCACACGGATAATCGACGAATCATCTTTAAACTGAATGGACTGCGCCCTCGATTTTTCGTCGGAAAGATGACTAACAGCAAAGAATTGATTGTCTCCGAAAAGTACTTTTTCCATATTAATTGTTTTTCGCGTCTTTAACTATCATTTCAATTACATAATCGGTGTAGGTAGCCTGCTCAAATGAGTTGTACTGAGGCTGCTGTTTGTTTTTGATACAATCGATGAAGTAATCAATTTGTGCACTGTACTCTTCTCCGCGCAGGTAAAAGTTTACAGGGATAGCAAAATCAGTAATGTATTTTATGGTCCAGCCTTTTTCCAGGTTTTCAGAAGGAACAGCCTTCTTCAGAAATATTTTGATCTCTGTTGCATCGCAGATGATTTTGCCGTTTTTCCCCTGGATGGTAAGTGATGTGGACATCTTTCGATAAGTTTCATCACTCCAGTTGACAAGCAGGGTTCCCGACAAGCCGTTTTCCAGTTTCAGCAGCGAATAAACGGCATCCTCCACTCCTTTCGAATAAAAACTTTTCAGCAAGGTTCCGCAAATTTTTTCAGGCCTGCCGACAATTTCCTGGATCAGGTTGATAACGTGCGATGCATAATCGTAAAGACAACCGCCGCCTTCCTCGGGATTGGAACGCCAGGTGCCCCCTTTTTCTTTGGTGACAACCGGACCATAGGCCTCGCCGCTAAAATGGATAAGTTCGCCAAGGATATTTTTGGAGAGTAACCGTTTTAACTCTCTGAATGTTCCTATAAAATGATTGTGAAATCCTACCTGGTTAACCAGCCCCTTTTGTTTTGCGAGCTCTGTAAGCTCTTTTCCCTGCGCCGTTGTAAGCGTAAATGGTTTTTCGCAAAAAACGTGCACTCCGTTTTCGAGCGCATATTTCACCATAGGAAAATGATATTTTGTAGGTGTGGCAATCACTACAAATTCAGGGTTTTCGGTCGATATCATTTTTTCGAAATCAGTGTACGTTTTTACACTACTGAATTTATTGAACGCATTTAGAACCAGCGAAGAAGTATCGCAAACGGCAACCATATCTACGTCGGGGTGCGCCCCTACAATAGCGGCATGCGAAATCCCCATTTTTCCGAGGCCTGTAATAACTCCTTTAATCATAATTTACTGTTTGAGATTGACGATTAGCTTTTTAATAATTTTAAATGACTCTATTCCTTCATTCAGTACGGGTGATTCTTTTTTTATTGTTGTTCCTGTTTCCAGGGCCGTTTTAATTTCTGTATAATTGGTGTTTGGATTTATTATCATACAACCTTTGTTAACCAGATAGTTATCAACTTTCAGCAGTTCTTCCTGGTATATCGATATTACCGGAATACCCAAAACTGCCAACTCTCTTGTCATTGAACCACCAGCACCGATAAAAAGTTTACAGTTGCTGATAATTTCTTTCAGCGTAAGCGGTTTTTCGGCAACCGACAGGTTATTGAATTTTTGCTGTTTGTAGTGCTCTGCCTGGTTTTTATCGCGGGGGAGAATAATAACTTTATACTCCGAAGACAGCCGTAATAATGTGTCGTCGAAAAAATTGAGCGGTCCGTTGTAATATTGTGCTGACCAGGGTTCGGGCCTGAAATAAATTACATTTTTAACCGAACCATTCGTTGAAAATAAACCGGTTTGTTGCGAAAGGTAAATGGCCTCTTTAACGCTTGGATAAAATGAAACTTTCGAACTTAGCGGCCACTTTTGGGTGAAGTTTTCATTTTGAAAGGCGATGGGTAAAATCACTTTCTTGGCAAACCAAAAACCAAACAGGTTTCCCTTTGCATGTTCATTGTCGTTTGTATATAAACACGGAATACCCAAAATCCGGCTGACAATGGGTTGATAAAAGCTGCTTTGACTGGCTGCTATATCGGGCCTGTTTTTCCGGATAAATGAATAAAGTTTTGCCAGTCTTTTGGGGAAAAGCATCATTTTTTGCCATTTCCCTTTTCCGGCTCCTTCGCCAATTACCTCGAATTTGAGGCCGTTGAGTTGGAGTAATGCAACCGTATTCCCCGAATCGCGGCACGTGAGGATGAGTTCGTGTTTTTCGTTTTCGAACTCCTTTATAAAAGGAATCCAAAACGAAACCTGCGGTGTATTAATAAAATCAATCCAGATTTTCATACTGTGGTTAATTTTTAAATATTCCGGCAAAATCCAGAATCACCTTGTCAGTGTTGTATTCCAGGGTTTTAAATTCGTTATGGGCAACCAAGAATGCAATTATATCGGCTTTCGAATATGCTTCGCGATAATCGGTCAATTTAAAAACGCTGTGTTCTTTCAGGTTAGGCTCTACAATCAATAAACCATTTTGCTCCGACTGCATCACCTTTTGCGCAATATATTTTGCCGGGCTCTCGCGTAAATCGTCGATGTTGGGTTTAAACGCCAGCCCCATGATGGCCACTTGTGGTTTTCTGCCGTTTTTCAGTTCGAAATCGAGCATGGAGTTGCGGATTTTTTCGGCACACCAGAACGATTTGTAATTGTTGATCTCGCGCGATTTCCCGATTATCTGCGATTCCATCGGAAAGTCGGCCGTTAGGAAATAAGGATCAACTGCGATACAATGCCCGCCAACACCGCACCCTGGCTGGAGAATATTCACGCGCGGATGTTTGTTGGCCAACTCTATCAGTTCCCAAACGTTAATGCCTGCCTTGTCGCATATCAGCGAAAGTTCGTTGGCGAATGCAATCTGTACATCGCGCGATGAGTTTTCGGTGAGTTTACACATTTCGGCTGTGCGGGCGTTGGTGGCATGAAGTGTACCTTTCACAAACGTGGAATAAAATTCCTGCGCTTTCAGGGTTGAAACTTCGTCGATTCCCCCGATAACGCGGTCGTTGTGTACCAGCTCGTAAATTACATTTCCGGGCAACACCCGTTCAGGACAGTAGGCAATGTATATTTTCCCTTTTAACTCGGGCCGTTTTGCAAAAATCAGCGCCGCCATTTTGTCGGTGGTACCTACCGGCGATGTCGATTCGATGATGTAAAGGTCGCCCTCTTTTAATAACGGGATAACTGCATTGGTGGCTGCTTCCACAAAAGAAATATCGGGTTGATGGTTTTCTTTGAAGGGAGTAGGAACGACAATCAGATACACATCGCTCGTGTCGGGCGAAGTTGCCGCGCGCAGGTTCTTTTCCGTAACAACTAACCTGACCAGATCGGCCATTCCCGGCTCGTAAATGTGCACCTCTCCTTTATTAATGGTATCAACTACTTTTTGATTGATATCAATGCCCAGTACTTTAAGCCCTTTGCCGGCAGTAATGGCTGCAGTAGGCAGGCCAATATAACCCAGTCCCAGGAAGCAAATTTGATTGTAACTCATACGTATTTTTAAGATAATGTATTTACTGACAGGAGTGGCTCCGATTGTTCTGCATAACTATTGATGTACCTGACAATACGCTCGCACGCATTCCCATCGCCATAAGGATTGGTTGCCTGCGACATGGTATGGTAGTGCGCTTTATCATCGAGTAGGCGGCTTACTTCTGCAATAATTTTCTGTTTGTTGGTGCCCACCAGCAAAACGGTTCCGGCATCAACCGCCTCGGGCCTTTCTGTTGTATCGCGCATAACGAGTACCGGTTTGCCAAGTCCGGGAGCTTCTTCCTGGATTCCGCCCGAATCGGTAAGCACCAGGTAGCTTTTGCTCATCAGATAAACAAACGGCAGATAGTCAAGCGGGGCAACCAGGTGTATATTCGGGATTGTCCCGTTGCCGTTGTTTCCCAGAATCTCGTAAACCGGTTTTTTTACATTCGGGTTCAAATGGACCGGGTAAACAAAATCGGTATCGGGGTAATCAAGGGCCAGCTCTTTAATGGCATGGCAGATGTTCAGAAATCCATCGCCAAAATTTTCTCTGCGATGGCCGGTTATCAGAACCAGTCGGCGGTTTGACTCCCATTTCCGGATCATCGTCTCCGAAATTCCGTGGTTGCCCAGTATATTTTGAATATCCGTTTCAATCCCTGATGTCGTTTTTATTTTTTCGATAACCATTTGCAGCGCATCGATTACGGTATTTCCCGTCACTTTTATTTTATTTTCTTCAACACCTTCGCGTTTTAAGTTTTCACGGCTCAGCGGGGTGGGGGCAAAATGGACGGATGCGAGCCTGCCTGTAATCTGGCGGTTCATTTCTTCTGGCCACGGACTGTAAATATTGTGGGTCCGTAAACCAGCCTCGACGTGCCCAACCGGTATTTGCTGATAAAATGCAGCCAAAGCTGTGGCGGTTGATGTGGTGGTATCGCCGTGAACCAATACCATGTCCGGTTTTACTTCGGAAAGAACATCGCGCATACCGGTCAACACGCGCGAGGTAACGTCGTACAAATCCTGACCTGCTTTCATAATGTTGAGATCGTAGTCAGGGGTAATTTCAAAAATCTCCAAAACCTGGTCGAGCATTTCGCGGTGCTGACCTGTAACGCAAACTATCGATTCAAACTTGTCCGGCTGCCTTTTTAGTGCTTTCACCAGCGGGGCCATTTTTATCGCCTCGGGGCGGGTACCGAATACAAGAAGTATTTTTTGTTTCATTTAATCCGTTATTTAGTGTTTATTGAAGTACCACGAATAAGCGTAAAATATCCAGGCCTGCGCCCATCTCATATAAGGGATTTTTGACGAAACGCCTTTTTTCATTTGGTAATAGAAATAACCTTTTTGATTTTGCATGTTATTGATGGTCCATTCCAAAACTTTGCCGGTGATTTCAGTATGTGATTTTAACAGGCCGGTTTTTGCCAGCGTAACCACCAACTGGGCCGGAGCGTGAATATCGACCGGATATGTTTTGTTATGATAGTATTTTGAAACTCCATCTTCGCAGAAAAAATTTTCAAGATAAAACTTCATTCCTTTTTGAAAAGCTTCGGTTGCCGAAGTATCGCCTGTGTATTGGATGTATTCCCATATACATTCAAGATTAAAACCCGTGTGGAAACTGTCGATCCACTGCTGATTTGCGGCAACGCCGTAAACCCATGAACCATCTTCGTTTTGAACCGCGATGCAGGCTTTTACAACTTTTGCTGCAAGGGCCCGGTAATCTTCATTTTTATTGTATTTAAAACAACGGGCCAGCAGTCGTGCGCCAAGCAGCGATGCGTTGTAAACCTGCGAACGATCCAGCGGTGAATAGGAAAAAAGAACATTTTCCCCGCGATCAATCCGGTTTAAATCGTTCATCACAAAGTGGGCTGATGACAAAGCCGTTTCCAGGTACTTTCTTTCGTTTGTAATTTCGTAAGCATTGAATAAAGCGTCGGCACAAAATGAAGTTGCCACAACAGTAGGCGTATATTTTGGTTGAAAAAACACCCGGTTTTGCCAGTCGAAGTTGTAGCCCCAACAGGCTCCCGAATAACCTTTGGATTGCAGGCTGATTAACAAATCTGCCAGTTCCCCGATTTTTGCGCCAATCTCTTCTTTAGTCCCGAAACGGGTATCACCCTTTTCTGCAATTTTATAAAGGTTGCTGTATCCTGTGAGAAACAGCCCGATTCCTTTTGAATTGTAATCCTTGCTGATAAGCAGCAGTTTGCGCAGGTTTACAGGGTTTCGTTTAAACGCCTGGATCCAGGCCAAACGGGCCAGGCTCATTCGTTTAAAAGGAGTCGCCTGAAAAATCCGTGAGTTCAGCCCATCATAAGGATCCCATCCTTTGAAATTTTCCTGTTCGCAATAACTTTTGAGTTTCGTAAATGA
Organism: uncultured Maribellus sp.; assembly: GCA_964455785.1. Classification (GTDB taxonomy): domain Bacteria; phylum Bacteroidota; class Bacteroidia; order Bacteroidales; family Prolixibacteraceae; genus Draconibacterium. Next base: position 14,883 of record CAYWBV010000008.1, on the reverse strand, counting down.
AATTGATATTTTAGAATTTAACTGGTGTCCCATTTTCCTGAATTGATTTTATAGCGGCGAAAGTAGCTTTGGTTGTTGCAAAAATCTGATCCATTGGAATAGGAGAAACGCCCTCTTTTAAATGGCCGATAAACTGTTCAATCATATTTTTTTGTCCTTTGTCCTGCGAAAGAAGTTTGTATTTCTGAGGTTTTCCTGAACCATAAATAAAACATTCTTTAAAGTCGTTTATTATGGCTGTTGTACCTGCTGCATAAACTTCGAAATATTCTTTTTTCAGTGATTTGGCTCCGTTGGCATAATAGGCCACTACCCCGGTGGAGCCGTTTTGAAATTCAATGATGAGGTTCACGGTATCGTTTAAACCCTGATTGTCGGGGAGCGCCGATGCCATCACTTTTACAGGAACGCTGCCACACATGTAAACCATTAAATCGATAAAATGACAAGCTTCCCCGATAATTCGGCCGCCACCGGTTTTCATGTCCTGAATCCAGGAGTCAGCCGGAATGTTGCCTGCATTTATTCTGTAAATCATTGACATTTTACCACTCCCGATTTTTTTCTTTACCAGGGCGGCATGTGGTGAAAAACGGCGGTTGAATCCTACCATTACTCTTTTTCCTGTTTCAACAACCAATGATTCTATCTGTTCGAGTTCTTCCAGGGTAAGACATAACGGTTTTTCAACGAATACATTTTTGCCGTTTTCCAATCCTTTAATTACATATGGCGCGTGCGAATCGTGGCGCGTTGCGATAAACAATGTGTTTATTTCCGGACTTTTAATGATTTCGTTCTCATCGGAAGTGCAGAATTCGAACTTAAACCGTTCGGCAACACGTTTAGATGTTGTGCCCGAGTTTGTGATTACTCCTTTCCGTACCACATCTTCGCTATTGGGTAAATTGGGTAACAAACTTCCCTGGGCATAACTGCCGGCGCCCACAAAAGCCAGGTTGATTTTTCCTGTTTTTGACGGGGAACCAACCATAATTTTTTGGCGCTTTGGTGTTTTGGCCACGTCGTATTTTAGTACAATACCGAGATAAGGTTCGCTGCGGTTGGTAATCATATCATAGGCAACCGGGGCGTCGTCAAATTTAAAAGTGTGAGTGGTTAGATACGCCAAATCAATACTTCTGTTGCTTATTAGTTTTTGAAAAGCCTCCATATTTCGTTTTTCTGTCCACCGAACATAGGCCGCCGGATAATCAATACCTTTCTCCTCGTAGTTCAGATCGTACCGGCCCGGGCCATAAGAGCACGACATTTTCAGACTAATTTCTTTTTTATAGTAATACGGGTCGCGGTCAAATCCTGTCGGTACATCGCCAAGAATGACTACTGTGCCTCTTTTTCGTACGATTGCTCCTGCAAAATTTACAGGGTCGAGACTGGGTGTTGCCGCGGCAATAATAACAGCATCTACGCCCAGGCCATTTGTATATTCGTCAATTTTATCGTTTATTCCCGGGGTATTTCGAACCAAAGCCAGATCGGCGCAATGGGAAGTTGCTGTTTTCACAGCGCTTTCACTTACGTCAATACCAACTACCCGTACTCCTGAAGCTTTTAGTTGCAAACATGCCAGTTGCCCTATCAAACCTAATCCGATAACAGCACAACTTTCACCTAACCGTAAATCGGCCTGTCTTACACCTTGCAGTGCAATGGCTCCGAGGGTATTGTAACAAGCCTGTGATAAATCGGCGTTTTCTTCCAGTTTTACACACAAATTAACCGGTACAGTAATAATCTCGGCGTGCGAAGCATAACCAAGTCCGGCGCAGGCAACCATATCTCCCACTTTAAATTCGGTAACATCGTCAGCCACTTCAATAATTTCTCCTGCTGAACTGTAACCCAGCGGTGAATAGGCATCCAGTTTTTTCATTACGGCCCGGTAGGTTTGTACAATACCTTGTTTTTTTAAAACTTCCAGTACCTGTTTTACCTGCTGCGGGCGTTCTTTTGCTTTCCCGATAAGGCTTTTGCGCGCTGCTTTAACTGTGGATCCTTCGGTGCCTGCGCTAATGAGCGAATAATGATTTTTTACCATTACCATACCTTGCCCAAGTTGCGGCAAAGGGAGTTCCTGAATTTGCATCTCTCCGGATCTGAGTTTCTGAGTGAGTTGTAACATATTTTATTTTAAAGGTTAAATAATTTCCATTGACGAAGTATTTCTTCAATCTGGTATTTTGATGTTTTAATTGACTCAAGATGTTGTTTCATTTCGCTTTCCGAAAACCGTCTTTTTACGGGCCTGCACGGTATCCCCAAACATATTGAGTAGGGAGGAAGCGGCTTTGTTACAACACTTCCGGCCCCAACAACAGTTCCTTCAGATATTACTGTATTGGGTAAAATGATAACATTCGCGCCCAACCACACGTCGTCTTCGATAGAAACGCCGCCACATATTTTATCATACGATACTTCGAACATTGACTGGCCAACCACATCTGTTTTGTGATTTGTACATTCAATAACCAGATTGGGACCGACCATAATGTTGTTACCTATTTTCAGGTTGTTTGCCGAGATGTGGAAGTTGTTCGAAATAAAAACATTATTTCCCATGGTTATTTCTTCAGGATGATCAAACTTGCCACCACTCGACAATTTTATATTTTTACCTGTTTTTGGTGCTTTTAAGTAAAATTTATAATAATATACTCTCTGAATAAATTCTCTTATTATTTTCATTATCACAATTTCCAACTGATGTTATGTTACTGTAAAACAGATTTGATGTAACGTTTTGCCGCTTTTTTGTCGGTCAGTTCAGAGGCCGTTTTTATGGCATTTTTTGAAATGGCGATTAATTCGTCGGGCGACAGTTCCGAAATATTTCTTAATAAAACGGCGAGTTCGTTATGATCTCCGGCGTTACACAGGAACCCGTTTTTGCCATGTTCGATAATTCCGTCAATACCTTCGCGTTTCGAACCGATGGTGATACAACCTTTACTCATGGCTTCAAGATATACCAACCCCAACGTTTCGCGTTTGCTAATCATGATAAAACAATCGGATTGATTCATCAGTTGAAATACCTCATTTCGGGGAACACGCCCCGGCGTCGATATTTTGCCGGAAATAGTTAATTTTTCGGCCAAAGTTTGAATTTTCTCTCTTTCCGGTCCCTGGCCAACAAAGGTGATATGAAAATTTTCATCCTTAAAAGTATGGTTGATTGCTTCAACCAGAACCGCCGGGAACTTGCGTGGAATAAGCATTCCTACAAAAAGGAAGTTTTTTATCCCGTTTTCAAACGTCCGTACCGGCGGGTTTATATCATTCTCGGGTATCCCGGAATAACAAAGAAACGACTGTCCGGCTTTTCCAAATAACCGTTCAAACCTGCCTTTAATATCGTTGGAACGAAATCCCCAAACGTCAATTGATCTGACCATCTCGTCCGCCGCATTTCCATATATTTTGCTGATAATTTCCACGTCGTTGTGTAACACAACACATGTTTTTGATTGGTATAACCTGCCTAATTCTTTTACCTGGAATAATTGCGGATTTGCCCAGTGTCCGATAATTATGTCCGGTGTAAATCGTTCATTATCTATTATTTTTCTAATTCTTTCAAGTTGTTTTTCCTGCGTTTTTTTTGAAAAAAATGCCTGCGGAAATTTTTTGAAAATCGGGACCCTAAATACGTTTACCCGGTCTAAAATGTAGTTTTTTTCGTCGGCGTATTGTTGGGTAGGAAATTTATAGTCGTAATGTTTTGCGATTAAATTTTCAAATACCCTGAACAGAAAATGGATGACCTGATGATAAAAAATAAGATTGTGAACAACCATTACATTGTATCCCAGAGCTACCCACTCTCTGGCAAAATAATGAACTACCGGTGTATTATCATTGGGTAAATCGTCGGCAGGATAAACAGATGTTAAAAGCAGAATGTTTTTCATAAACTTGTTAATGGGTTTGTTTCCAGATTTTTGGAAATAATAGTCGCAAATGAATTGTAAAATAATGAAACAATGCCGGAGCCAATCCAAGGTATTTACGTTGAAAAACCAGGGTTGATTTTGGCCTTCCGCCCAGCGGGCTTTTGAAATTTTTTAGACGAACCGAAAAAGGATAGGCCGGATTGCACCAACGCGGTAATTCGCTGTGCCGTTCACAAATTCCCACATAAACGGAACTTACATATGAATGAATACCCAGCTTTTTTGCCCTTAAACCATAGTCGAAATCGCCTTGTCCATGATGAAAAGCAGGGTCTAAAAATCCTACCTCATAAAATACCTTTGAAGGAACAAGAACTACATTCCCGTTAAAATATTCGCATTGCCGGATGCTCCCATTCGGTGTTATGATGATTTTTTTCGATACGCTGTTGTAACCGCTGTAAGTAACTTTACCCTCTGAAGACTGACAAGCTCCAACAAAAATGGCTTTATCATTTCCCGATTTTTTAAAGTCACTTAAAAGGACACTGATTGAATTGTTCTGTAATTCAACATCATCGTTTAACCATAAATAAAAATTGTAACTGTCCTTTTTTGCTGCGGTCTTCCAGGCAAGGTTCATCCCTTTATTCCAGAACAAATTTCCGTCGCCCTGTATTACATTGACCTGCGGATATTGTTTTTTTACCGCTTCGCCGGTCCCATCCGTCGAACCGTCGTCAACCAGAAAAACTTCCATCGTGTAAGCTTCCGGCAGTGAAGTTTCGAATAAAGAATGAAGACAGGCTAATGTTTTTTCCTTGCGGTTAAAACAGGTAAGAAGTACAGCAAGTTTCTGTATATCGGATTGTATCGGCATTGCGTTAATTGTATTTGAGTATAATTCTTGGCGCATCCTTATTAATATAGTTCAGATATTTGACATACCTGTTTTCCATAATCCCCCGCGCCCACAATTTAACTTCCAGGTTATTCATTTTTCGGAACGATTCAGATAAACAGGCGCCAACCATTAACCAAATGGTAAGATCATTCGTTCCAAAGGCGGCATAGTCTTCAGCCCAGGCATACGCCCAGCGAAAAGCAACAAAAAGGCCGATAATTTTTATATAAATGTTGTTCGATTTGGTAATTGCCAGTGTAAACGCTTTATAAAAAACCAGGAAATAGAGCAACAAACCGATGATTCCCATCCAGGTAAAAATATTCGGGACATTCGCTTCATTTTTATATCGTTCGTTTTTCCCGGTTATTTGCTGAAAAAAATCGGCAAATGCAACCGTGTCATTTCCACGGGCGGGGCTGCGTCCAAGTATCCAGTAGTTATGTTTTTTTGCCGACTGCAAAACTTCGGTGTAAATAAAAGTTCGTGAGTCGTCGGTTATATCCTGCTTTTTTACTTCCCCTTCAGCATTGGTTGTTTCGGCAACGTAACTTGTTTTTATATACTCGTTTATTTTAAATACATTAAAAATTCCTGAGACTCCAAGAAACAAAAGTACCCAGGGAGCAATGGCAAAAACGAGACGTCCTATATTCAAAATTTGGTCGGTTGCTATAAAGAACCTGAAATAATAAATAAACAGTAGAAGTATCGGGATGCCGTATTTGAAAGCATGGCTTCGGGTAGAAATGTCGCCCAGCAGTGCAACCAACGCAATCACCACAAGCAAAATTTTCCAGGGTGTTTTTAAAGCAGGTAAAAACAAGATAAGGAAACCTACCGGAAACAAATACCATCCCCAAGCACCCGGCGGTACAGCAAATAGAAAAAGGACAGAGGAAGGGAGTACCACTTTCACAAAAAACGATAAAATGGCCTGTAGTCTTTCTTTATTGGATGCGGTATAGGCGATTACCGGCAGAAATAATTCAAATGCACGTTCGATTAACGATTTAAAATCCCAGTAATTTTCGGCCATATACACTCCTCGTACCACGCTAAAAATAACCCAAATCAGAAAAAGGTTGAGAAAAAGAAAGTGACGCCTGTTTTCTCTCTGAAAAAAGGCGAACCGGGCAACAAGTAATATCAACAATACAGTCACCTGAATAAGCCACCAAATGGTTGTATTCCCAAGCGGCATCGATGAAAAACGCTGAACTGAGAAGATGGCAATGGGTAAAACCGTAAAAGAAACCAATATTGAAAAGATGTATTTAACCATACAGAAGAAAATTTAAGTTCCGGGATTTATTTTTAATTATCTATCAATTTAAACAGTAGCTTTTTGATTAACAGCAATAATTTCTGAGTAGATCTGGTAAAGGTCTCCCGCGTTTTTCTTTCCGTTGTGACGCCGGGCCGCAACTATTTTTGAATTTTCAGAAATTTCCAACGCCAGTTTATCATCGGCAAACAACCTGCAAATATTCGATGCCAGCATTTCAAACTCTTCAAACCGGTGCAGCAGCCCGGTTTTCCCATGTTCAATCATATCGGGGACACCTCCTGCATACGATGCAAGACACGGAACCCCGAGAATTTGCGCTTCTCCCACCGAGTTGGGACTATTCTCGATGGCGGAAGGACAAACCGAAATGTGAGAATCCAGAAACTGGCAGCACATCTCTTCTTCCGATAAAAAGCCGGTAAATTCGATATGGTCTGAAAGTTTGTATTTGTTTATCAGCGAGTTAATTAAATTTCCATATCCGTTGATTCGTATTCCCCGGTTCGAAAAATAATTTGTCCCGGCAACATATACTTTTGTCTCGGGGTAGTGTTTTACCACAATTGACAAAGCTTTTACCAACTGATGAAACCCTTTGATCGGATATTGAGCCTGACTGACAAAAATGCCGTATTTCCTGCAATTTTGTAACGACCATTTGTTTTCGTAAAAAGAGGCTCTTAATGTTTCGTTACAAAAATGGTAAGTCGCTTTTGGGTTTATGGCCCAAACATGGTCACGGTCCCACGACGTCCTTCCAATGATGTGCCCTATTTTTTCAATGAGTAGCCTTTCATAAACGCCTCGTTTCCGCATATTCCTGCGTTTTATAAAAAAGGTATCCAACCTGGCAATATCCCGGGGGGTTGTATAACGAATCAAATCTTTTTTGTCGATATTGCCATAATAATAACGTTCATATACACTTACCAGTCCCTGAATTGACAAAACAACTTTTTCGGGGCCACAGGCTTTTACAAAAGAATAGGAATGAAAATATTCTGAACCATGAATGTGAATGACATCGGGTTGAAAGGTTGATTTAATTTGTTGCCAGTATAAATTACCGTCAGCGCTTGCCTTAAACCGTAACTCCTCCGGAAGAAGATAATGTTTAATTTTTTCTGTTTGTATTTCTTTTAATTTTTTTCCATGATAAAAGGATACAACTGCCAGGTTTATCTTGTCGCTTTGTTCCAGTAGCGAATTTGCAGAAGAAAATATCCATCCTTTCGCTTTATCTTTTAAATTAAGCTCATTCGAGACTTCGGGGAAAGGAGAATTGACTATCCAGAGAATTTTCATAATTGTTAAATTAGAGCAAGCCTGCAAACAAGTACTTCCCATTAAAAAAATAAAGGAAGACCCATCATTTTCATTTAATTTGATTTCCAGTGTTCTGAACTGTTATTTATTTCGTGAACGAGCAAGATCTCTTTTAATTTGCGTCTTAAACGTGCAAAAGGAGAGGTAGGATTTATGGGTTCCGAAAGTGTTTCATTCCATTGTTTTTGAATTAGTCTTTGGAAAAGTATATAATCGGGCAAACAACGAAATTTTGGGTCAACTGCTAAAGTCAAATCAATCAGTTCCCTGTTGTTGAACGGGGTGAATACTTCCTGAACAATATCCCATTCAAGCTGGCTCTGCGCTTGCCAGCTACTCATCCGGTGTTCCCAATAAAATAAATCCAGGATATTGTAACCAAAACTCTTACTGTAATCTTTAATTTCTTCGAACCAATCTGACAACCGGGTTTTTATAAACTCAATTTCGCTCCAACCCTTTACTAATGGAAGCAATTGATTGCCTGAATGGATTGTGACTTGTCTTCCTGAATGGTGATAACAACACCGGGCAATCTCGATTGTATTACCCTTAACTGCAATCCTTTCCTGCGGATAATGTGCAAACAAACCATTTGCTATTTTTCCCCAGTCGTTGTAATGGGGTAAAGCGGTGTTGTCAAGGTATATGTCAGAGAAGTCTTCGTTAAATTTTGTTCGGCAATCCATTACCTGGTATTGAAAACCTAACCGGGATGCAAGTTTTCGAGGAATTCTAAGGTCATTTGACTCTTCCGTGAGGTCCCGGTATTGTAAGGTGTACACCAGTACATCGTCGATAATATCGCGACTGGAACTTAGTATTGTCCTCGAGTCAAGCCCGGAAGTGAGCGACAATGCCAGTTTCCATCTCTTTTTTGCGGCAATCATGGTGTTTCTCAATAAAAATGAAATTTTGTCAAGCGCTACGTCCATATTTTCCTTTTTGTTGAGTTTGTTTGGCCAATATCTTATCTGTCTTGCATTCAGTGAATCAACATAATGATTGGCTACCAGATGAAAAACATTTTTATACAACGAAACTCCACTGGGCAACCAATACTCTTTTACTGATTTTACATGTTGTGACTGGTAGTAACTATAATAGTTAGAACTCTTCACAATATTAAAAACAAGTTTTAACAACAATGGTTGAGATGCCGCATAAAAATTATTACCATCTTTCAGATAATAAACCGATCTGAGACCGCACGCATCATTAAAGAATGTAAATACTCCATTTTGTTTGATGAGCAAAACAAACCGGCCAACCAAAGGATACAAGTACCCGGGGACATCTCCAATAGTTGAAAAACCCGCAATATCAGCCAACACCTGTTGGGATGTTTTTTTCGGATCGTGTGGGTTAATAACATGGCCGATCAGGATCAATTCGGTTTGCTCCCGGGTCACCCTGTTCAGTTCGCAATCGGGATGTACATATAAAAAGTGGGATTCCAAATCGATAGATTTCCAACTTTCGAGTTCCTTGCATTTTTCAGGAGAGAACAAAAACTGTCGTCTGAATTTTAGATTAGATAAATTTTCCATGATGTGTAAGTTAATTGACTATAATTTGGTTTTTTAAAGAGTCGTTTTTATTTATTCCAAATGCCTTTTGCCTTCTGATTCAATATTTTATACGTTTGGGTGGGTTGAAAAATGGCCCCAATAACTTGGGTGCAAATGATAGCCATCACAATCCCCGTGCTGTTTTCAAACAGATTTCCAAAAAGATAAATCAGAATTAGGTAAATGACAATCCCGATAAACGTGAGGCTCATTGTTAGTTTTAATTTTCCTAACCCGTTGATGAAACTGGAATAGGGTGCAATGGCAATCTGCATCATCGTGTAGATACCGAGTGTAATTGAAAGACTCAGCGGGACTTTAATTTCATCGCCCACCCAAATTTTATAAACCCAATTGCTAATCAGAATCATAAAGATTACTCCGAGCATAAAGAGGACAGACAAAATATTTAAGTTTTTTAGTGTTTTTTTTAACCATCCAAAATCTGATTTTGTATATGCATCGGTAACTGCCGACCACATTGGGCTCATAACGATTGAAAATACCATCACCGGAATCTGAAAATATTTAAATGCGATATTGTAAACGGCAACTTCGGCTGGTCCATAAAACTGGGTGATAAAAATATTGGAAGTTGAAAAAACAACAATATATGCAATTTGTAAAAAGAAAAATTTAGCCCCCAGATTGATTAACCCGTTACTTAGTTTAAAATCAACCTCTCTAATTGACGGTTTTAACGATATGTATCGGGTGTTAAATGAAGTGACCGACACTACGATAAAAAGTAATACCGGGATAACGCTGATAATTGTACCCAATAGAACGATATCACCCGTTATTGTAATTTTTGTCAAAATAAGAACAACAATAAACGACAGTAAATTTCCGGCTGTTGTTAATATTTTTGTGGCTGATGGTTTTTGATCAGCCAGATAAACTACCGAAATTAACTGGACTACAAAACGAATGATAAAAAAGGTGAAAACAATGGAAGTTAAAATGTAGAGCTCACTGTTTTCTATCGTTTTTGTGTTGAGTATCGAATTCCAGTTCAAGAAAAAATTACTGATGTGAAATACGATCAGAACAACACTAAAAATACAAATCAGGATTGCATAGGTAGTGCTTACGTATTTTTTACCCAGGCTTAAATTGCGATTGGCCAGTGCTTCAGTTAATTTATTCCGCAATCCGTTGCCCAATCCGATATCAAAAAAACTAAACCATCCTAAGATTGAGGTTAGCGTAATCCATATTCCATATTTTTCCTGAGTGAGGTAATCCAGTAGCAGGGGAACATAAAGCAATCCAATCAGGATGCTAAGTCCTTGTATAATAAATGAATAGGCTATCTGCCTTACTGCTTTTGCCCCTCGGGTATTTCCTTTAAAAGAGATTACAAGACTATTCAATTGTAAATTCATTCATCAACAATGCGTGTTTAACCACTGATCCCGGTTTTTCTCAAAAATCTGTATGTAAAATTTACCGAACCTTTAGGCATCGCAAATATGGTTTTCATGACAGTGTTTTCGTCTAATTTGGCCCTGAGGTAACTATTATATTTATTGCCCCCCTTCAGGAATTCTTTTAACATGTTATTATCTGCAAATGCTTTCAGCCGGACAAGGTCCCAGAAAACATTGTTCGATGCTTTTTTCTTTAGCCTGGGATCTGATACTTTTTCCATCAATACTTTGTCGTAAATGTAAGGACGCGTCAGCCGGTAAATTACCGAATTAATTTTAGTGTCCTGATTATCATGATCCCTAAACTGGTAAAGTTTTCGGGAATCTCCGTAAAATGATAATTTGTCGGCCTGCGAGTAGAGCCATTCCCAGTCATAACTCCCAATATTTTCGCTTACATCTTTTGCGGTATGCGCCTTTGTTCTCTTTATTGCACAGGCGATGTAAGGAAATCCCAGTTTATATTTAATCCCGTATTCAATAATTTGATTTCCTTTTTCCATATATCCAAACGGGAGGGTATGCGCATGAGGCAATAATCCTTTTGAAGTAATCCGTATAAAATCGCAATAAAAGATGTCGATGTCAGGATGTTGGGTAACGGCATTCACAAATGCTTCAACATAACCCGGGTCCAGCCGATCATCATCCTGAAGATTCATGGCATATTCCGTTTTTGAAAGTTCAAAAGCTTTGGAAAAATTTGCCGACATCCCAATATTCCGGTCATTCCGATAATATGTAACATTTTTTTCTTTACAAATTTTCTCAAAATAGTCGTGAGACGAACAGTTGTCAACAACTATGATTTTGCATTTAACAGTTTGGTTCAATGCGCTTTCCAAAGCCTCCAGAAAGAATTCCTTTCTCTCGTAAACAGGCATCGATATTGTCAGTAAATCGGTAAAGCTCATAATTTGTAACTTTAAATTTTTAGTTTTTAAATACTGCGTTATTTAACGAGCAGTGTATAATGTAAATGATTTTTATGTTTTCCTTGTTTATTTAAGGGAAACAGCAGATTCCCGGGTTTTCAACTTCGACATACTCATTTAAAACAACAAAACGGCCGAATGAAGGTTTACCCAGAAACTACTATTTCCCATAATTAAAGAATAAATAAATTGTAACATCCTTCTTTCTTTTCGGGAAAAAAAGATTTGGATAAAAAATAAGGGTTATTCTGAATTGGTCTTCCCGGATGTACTTTTCGGAGAATTTCTGTAAAAGATAATCCGGCAAATTTTATCGGGTTATTTTTATTGTGGTGCTCTCTTTTTGTGTGCCGTTGGTTATAACTACCATATACAATCCTTCATGGTATTGGTTGGCATTAAAATTAAAGCTGACCGATTTTCCTTTTTGAACTTTCTGATTATACAATCTTGCTTTTCGGTATCCCATTGAGTTAAAAAGCTCGACGGTAGCTTTTCCGTCGTAAACCGGAATAAACGAAACAGAAGCATGTCTTTTTACCGGGTTCGGACTAACCTGAGTTTTAAAGATGTGGCCCGATTTATTCCCGTCTTTTTTATTATTGTGATGGTTATCCTCGTAGTTCCTGCAATCTTTATCGTTGTCGTTTTCTTCGTCACAATGTCCGGGGCCGATAATTCCGTTGTTATACTCGTCAAGGGTTCCGGCCAAACCGATAAAGTAATTTTTTAACTTTTTGCCTTCCATTCCTTCCAAATCATATATTTCATCCGGGGTGTAGGTTTGGAAGAGTACTTTTGCCTTTTCAAATGCGTCTATAGCATCTTCCGGGTTTGCTCCCGCCAGAAAGTTCAATTCTGCTGCAATATATTGGTGTGCAAGAATGTAGTAAACGTTTCCTTTGGGTGAAGATTTTAAAACTTCGATATACGTTTTTCCGGACAAAAAGAATGGTGCGTCGGGACCGATTAAATCCCAGGTTTCGTCGGCGTTCTTTGCCGGTCCGTAAGTAGAGTGGGTTTTCCAGTATCCCTGGGTAAGTGTGCAACCTTCGCCAATGTTTTGAGACGACAACACAACCGGGCCGGTAATAAACGAGTCGCCATTTTTTCCGTCAATAGCCAGATTGGGAGAATAAATGGTAACTGTAATCTCTGTAACGTTGCCCGGAACATTTGGAATGGTAATGGTTTCGAGATGTAAAAGCGCCCCGGCATTATTGGTATCAAACTCCGATGTTACTGTAGTACCACCGGCTGTTAAAATAACCGTGGCCCATCGGAGATCGTTGCTTACCAAATCAGAAAAAGGAACTGTTACTGTTACATTGCGGAGCCCGGGTGAAGACGGAATGGTAAAATTATACACTACCGGGAAACCTGAGCCGAGACGGAACAAAAAGGCGTGACCGCCTTTCACTTCGGAATAAACATCTGGTGAACCGCCAGTCCTGTAAACATAAGCCATAAAAGATATTACCTCTTCCTGCTGCCCGAAGTTATCCAAGACAATTTCTCCGTCTGCATCAACTGAATTAAATGTTGCAGTGTAATACCCGAATTTCTGCGTTGGATCATTTATAATAAAAGGCTGGGCCAGATTGGGAGATGTTGGGGTAAAACCGGCCGTGTAGCTTTCATTGTCATCCGAAAATTGTACATCGGCAGGTTGAATTGAATCTCTGAAAATTGCATCAGCTACAACTACTACTTTTTCTACCGAGCCAGGATCAGAGATAGTAAGCGTTGATGGGTTTGCTTCATGAACACCTTTCCCGATAAGTTCGATCACTTGTGCGTTGAGAAACTGAGTTGTAATAAAACCCATTACGATTAATAGTAAAAATCTTTTCATTTTTTTAATTTTTAGTTTAACAATTAAGACGATGATTGATAAAAGAAAAGAGTGGTGCGTTTTCGTCTTTTGATAATAATACAAACTCACACTCTTGAAATATATTGAAAAAAATTGCTGTTCAAAGACAAACAAGTTCGGGATACAGATTCATTTCTGCCAGCATTTTTCCAATTTCATTTTTATAAATTCCATTCATTATAATAATTACATCCGGCTGAAACTGTTTCATAAATTCCGGGTTTACATATTGTATTCCGATCCCCGGAATGAAATTGCCCTGCATGTGGGGGTTAATATCTACAACGTGTTTAACCACATCCAGATGATAAAAATGGGTTAAAAAGCCAACCGATTTTGAACCGCCTCCCCAAACAGCGACCTTCTTGTTGTCGCTCTTCATCTTTAGGAGATCCTGTTTCCATCTATCCAATTCGTCGTTGATTTTTACTACAAACTCATCCACGTATTCTTTCAGTTGTTTGACAGATTCCTCGGTCGGATGAACGTAGGTGGAAATTTCGCTGGAAGGCCTGGCTTCCAGAAACAGATACTGGTCGTCGTATTCAATGTAATTATCCAGCACTTCAAAATGATTCATTCTGAAAAGCCGTGCAAGCGAACCCGGGCTGAAATAGGAGCAATGTTCGTAGAATATATCCCAGAATGCGTTTATCCTCAATATCCTTACAATGCTCGGGACCTCAATCAATACAATAACGTCTTTGTTATTTTGAATTGATTTTCTGATTGTTTTAACAAAGGTGTAGTTGTCGTGGATGTGTTCCATGGTGTGCCTGCATACAATAACATCGGCAGGCAGGTCGCCATGTTTTTCGGAATAAAATTCCCTGATAAATTTCAGGTTCGGATTTTCTTCCAATCTCCCCGGAACATAAGCCGGATCAATACCAATTCCCCTGTTGTTTCCGAGCTTACAAATCAGTTGCAAAAAATCGCCTTTTCCGCAACCTATTTCAATAATATCCTTATTTCGGATTCCATACCTGTCGATAAATTTTTCGGTAGCATCGGTTATAAACGACAGCCACGTTTTAGAAAAACCCTGCTGATCTTCATACCCTTTTGTGTACATATCGAGGCTGGTGTCGAACGTACTGTTAAAAATGAAACCGCAATTATTACAAAATGCCAGTGTTAAATCTTTTTTGGGAATTGCTATTGCATCCTGGTATGATTTAATCGTGACAATACTTTGTACTGGTGCATTTTTCAGCACAAAAAAATTTTCAACATCAGTGCTCTGACAATTTAAACATTTCATTCGTTTAAAATTAATGTGTTATTATTCAATTTATTGTAAAATATTCTTCAATAAGGTTTTATAAGAATTTGAGGAGTAATAACTTCTTGTTGTTCCATTTTTTTGAAATTAGTCTTACATAACTAATTTCCGGGAATAAAAGGCTTCGGCAAAATCAGTTGCAGCTTCCATCCCCCTTAACCGCGGCAGTGCCTTGAAAGTTTCATCGCTAAACCAATGTTTTCCGCTTTGCGATTTGAAATTTTTCAATAAAATCGCATTTCGTTTTGCGAGCAACTCCCTGTCCACCTGGACGAAAAAATTTGGGATCCCCAAATCTCCGTCATACTTTGGAATTTCATATTCAAGAATCAGGTTATTTCT